>DZAU01000081.1 GCA_022729635.1 Flavobacterium psychrophilum | reverse complement strand
CAAATAAGTTAATTGTTAATAACTAAAATTGAAATTCAATCCCATAAAATGTATTTTTGGGAAATCCCAAAAACAAATTCCAAATCCCAAAATGAATGAGATTACAACTGGAATTTGGAATTTTTTAATTGGGATTTCAATTATATGTACTTAATATTCGACACCGAAACCACAGGATTGCCTAAAAAATATACGGCTCCCATTTCTGACACAGACAACTGGCCAAGATGTGTTCAAATTGCTTGGCAGCTCCACGATGATATGGGAAAACTCATCGAGCATCAGGATTATTTGGTCAAACCAGAAGGATTTAATATTCCGTATGATGCCGAGAGAATTCACGGAATTTCAACAGAATTAGCCGAAAACGAAGGTGTTCTTTTAGCCGAAATTTTAGAAAAATTTAACGAAGCATTATCGAAAACCAAATTTATCGTAGGTCAAAATCTAGGTTTTGATGTCAATATTATGGGTTGCGAGTTTCATAGAATGGGAGTTGCTTCGCCAATGAGTTCGCTGCCAATTCTCGACACTTGCACCGAAGTTACAGCCACATTATTACGCTTGCCGGGCGGTCGTGGAGGAAAGTTTAAACTGCCAACACTTACAGAATTACATCAATATTTATTTGAAGTTCCCTTTAACGAAGCCCACAACGCCACCGCCGATGTCGAGGCAACGACACGTTGTTTTTTCGAATTAATCCGTACCGAAGTTTTTACAAAAACCGAGCTCGAAGTCACACCCGAATATTTTGAGAATTTCCAATCGAAAAACCCGAGAGCTTTTCAACTCATCGGGTTGCAGCATATTAATTTAAAAGAAGCTTCAGACAAAATTCGCCAACAATTTGGAGAAAAAAATGTCACGCCAATTTCAAAACAAGAACTTTCTGATAATAAACAAATTTTAGTCGATTCGGCTTTTGTGCATTTGCACAATCACACGCAGTTTTCGGTTTTGCAATCTACCATTAGTGTTGCGGCTTTGGTCAAAGCGGCTTCGCAACATAAAATGCCTGCTGTAGCCATAACGGATCACGCTAATTTAATGGGAGCTTTTCACTTTGTTCGAGATATTTTATACCATAATAAAGCGGCTGAAGCCAAAAATGCAGCTGCCATTGAAAAAGGGGAAACACCAACCGAAGTTTCGATTAAACCAATCGTTGGTTGCGAATTTTTTGTTTGTGAAGACCATAAAAATAAGTCAGTAAAAGATAACGGTTACCAAATTGTGCTTTTGGCGAAGACAAAAAAAGGCTATCATAATTTAGCCAAAATGTCTTCCATTGCTTATACCGAAGGGTTTTATTATGTACCAAGAATTGACCGGAAAATTATTCAAAAATATAAGGAAGACATCATCGTTTTGTCGGGAAATTTATATGGCGAAATACCAAGCAAAATCTTGAATTTGGGTGAAAATCAAGCCGAAGAAGCCTTAATTTGGTGGAAACAAGAATTTGGCGAAGATTTCTATATCGAGGTGATGCGTCACAATCAAGAAGACGAAAACCGTGTGAACGAAGGATTAATTTCATTGGCTCGAAAGCACGAGGTTAAAATTGTGGCGACCAATAATACTTTTTACATTGAGAAAGACAATGCCAATGCTCACGATATTTTGTTGTGTGTAAAAGAAGGCGAAAAACAAGCTACGCCAATAGGTCGCGGTCGTGGCTATCGTTTTGGTTTGCCCAATCAGGAATATTATTTCAAGTCGGGCGAGGAAATGAAAAAAAACTTCAACGATTTGCCGGAAGCTATTTCAAATATTTCTGAAATTGTCGATAAGATAGAAATTTACAATTTAGCTCGTGAAGTTTTGCTTCCAAAGTTCGAAATACCAGCAGAATTTAATGTTCCAGAAGACGAAACTGATGGCGGAAAAAGAGGCGAAAACGCCTATTTGAAAGAGTTAACGTTTATTGGAGCCAAAAAACGTTACAAAGAAATTACGCCGGAGATTCAGGAACGCATCGATTTTGAATTATTGACGATAGAAAATTCAGGTTATCCCGGCTATTTCTTAATTGTGCAGGATTTCATTGCGGCAGCGCGAAAAATGGGAGTTTCTGTTGGTCCAGGTAGGGGTTCTGCAGCGGGTTCGGTTGTGGCGTATTGCCTCGGAATTACCAATATTGATCCACTTTTATACAATTTGCTTTTCGAAAGATTTTTGAATCCAGACAGGGTTTCACTTCCCGATATTGATATTGATTTTGATGACGAAGGCCGAAGCAAAGTAATGGACTACGTTATCAATAAATATGGTTCGAAACAAGTGGCGCAGATTATTACATACGGTAAAATGGCAACAAAATCGGCAATACGCGACACAGCTCGTGTGCTCGATTTACCACTTTTTGAAGCCGATAAAATTGCTAAATTAATTCCAGGAATGATGCCGTCTAAATGGAATTTAGCTCGCTTTTTGAATGAAAAGGAAGATGTAATAAAAAAGGTGGTTCGCCCTGAAGAATTTGAAAAAATCAAGGAATTAATCGGAATTTCAAAGGAAGAAGATTTGGGTGGAGAAACCATTCAACAAGCCAAAGTTTTGGAAGGAAACCTCAGAAACACAGGAATTCACGCTTGCGGTGTAATTATTACACCAAGCGATATTACTGATTTTGTTCCTGTGGCAACTGCCAAAGATTCTGATTTATATGTGACTCAATTTGACAACTCGGTCGTAGAAAGTGCCGGTTTGTTGAAGATGGATTTCTTGGGTTTGAAAACCCTGACATTAATAAAAGACACGGTAAAATTAGTAAAATACAGAACCAGAATTGACCTTAATCCCGATGAATTTCCTATTGATGACGTGAAAACCTACGAACTTTTTCAGCGTGGCGAAACCGTTGGTATTTTTCAATATGAAAGTGCCGGAATGCAAAAATATATGAAGGAATTGAAGCCTACGGTTTTTCCTGATTTGATTGCGATGAACGCACTATATCGTCCGGGACCAATTGCTTACATTCCGAGTTTTATCAAAAGAAAAAACGGCGAAGAACCCATAGAATATGACCTTGAAGCTTGCGAAGAATTACTAAAAGACACGTATGGAATTACCGTTTACCAAGAACAGGTAATGCTTTTGTCGCAAAAATTGGCCAATTTTTCTAAAGGTGATGCCGATGTTTTGCGAAAAGCGATGGGGAAAAAACTGATTGACGTTTTGGCAAAAATGAAACCAAAATTCATCACTCAAGCGATGGAAAATGGTCATCCGCAAGACAAATTAGAAAAAATTTGGAAAGACTGGGAAGCCTTTGCCGAATATGCTTTCAACAAATCGCATTCCACTTGTTATGCTTGGATTGCGTATCAAACCGCATATTTAAAAGCCAATTATCCTGCCGAATATATGGCTGCGGTTTTATCGAATAATATGAGCGACATCAAGCAAGTTTCCTTTTTTATGGAAGAATGTAAGCGTATGGGTTTAAAAGTTTTGGGTCCGGACGTGAATGAATCTTTTTATAAATTTACGGTAAATGACAATTATGCGGTTCGTTTCGGGATTGGAGCCGTGAAAGGAGTTGGAATGGCTGCGGTAGAAACCATTGTCGAAAACAGAAAATCAGGAAAATACAAATCGATTTTTGATTTGACTAAACGTATTGATTTGCGTGCCGCCAATAAAAAAGCACTCGAAAATCTGGCTTTGGCTGGCGGTTTCGATTCGTTTGCAGGTGTAACTCGAGCCCAATATTTTCACGATGATGGCGACGGAATTACGTTTTATGAAAAAGCCATTCGCTATGGTGCAAAATTTCAGGAAAACGAAAATTCTTCGCAAGTAAGTTTGTTTGGCGAAACCAGCGATGTTCAAATTGCCGAGCCTGTTGTTCCGCCTTGCGAAGACTGGAGCACGATGGAAAAATTGGCAAAAGAAAAAGAAGTGGTTGGGATTTATATTTCGGGACATCCGCTGGATGATTTTAAATTTGAGATGGATTATTTCTGCAATTCGAAGTTGGAATCATTGAAAAATTTAGAATTACACCTAAATAAAAATTTGACTTTTGGTGGAATCATAAATAATGTGCAACATCGAATCGCCAAGAACGGCAAGGGTTGGGGAATATTTACGCTCGAAGGTTATGACGAAAGTTATGAGTTCAGGATTTTTGGCGAAGAATATTTAAAATTTCGTCATTTCTTGATTCAAAATAATTTTACCTTCATTAAACTATTGGTAAAAGAAGGCTATCCGGACAAAGAAACCGGCAAGAAAGGCGAGCCACGATTGCAGTTTATGTTGGTTCAATACTTGCAGGATGTGTTGCCAAGTTTTGCAAAAAAATTAATAATTCACTTGAATATCAAAGAGTTGCAAACAGATTTAATTCGAAAATTGAGTGCTGTTCTTCAGGCAAACAAAGGAGAAAATCAGGTTACATTCGAAGTTTTAGAATTGGAAACCATCAAAAAGCAACCCCATGTTTCGGGAGGAATCACACCAAAAATTATTGAAACTGAGGATAAACGAGATGAAGTTTTGTTTGATTTTGGATTATCCGAAGAAGAAGTTGTTTTTACCGATGAACTTTCGGAAGACGAGGAACCGCTTGTGGTTGAAACAATTTCTGAACCCGAACCATTGGCAGAAGAAACGAAAATCATCACGAGATTATCAATGCCCAGCCGAAAATTAAAAATCAAGATTTCGAATGAATTGTTGACGGAATTGAAGAAGATGGACGTGGATTTTAGATTGAATTAAGTTTTTTAACCTTTGTCAAAGTTCAAAACTTTGACAAAGGTTTTGTGAAAGAATCGAACTTTCGTAAATTCAGTATATTTACAGAAACATATAAAATAAAATGGCAAAAAATATTACTTACGACCAAGAACTTCGGAGTCTTCAAAAATATATTGAGAGTAACGAAAACGAAGATGCTAAACGCCAATTGTTATATCCTTTATTCACAAAAATTTTTCCAAACAAATTTAGTATAGAATCAGCCAAAAACACACACGGTGCTGATGGTTATGTAGAAGGACAATTGATTGTCGAGGCAAAAACCAATTTTACACAATGGTTGGACGGTTTTTATCAAGCCTTGCATTACAAAAAGAAATTTGGTCTTTCCTACAATTCTATTATGGTAATTAGTCACGAGTTTTGTGCCATTTGGAAAATAAAAAACCTGCCGGAATTTGCAGTTATACTATCAAACACTGCCGATGCGAATGTTGCTCCAAGCACAGTTGGTAAAGAAAACGCTCGTAAAACAGCAAAGCCTAATATGGTTTTGATTAAAGAAGCTGCACAATATTGGTTGGATCCCAAAGATTTAAAAGGAGAATTATTTAGTGGCAGAAAAAGTTTAATTACCGAAACTTACGAGATTTTAAAGGTTTTAAAAAACCTAGATTCAGAAAGAATATTGGTCAACAAACACAATTTTATTCACGCCATTGAGAGAATGAAATTCTTCTTTGAACACCCAATCGATGCAGTTCACGCATTTTATTCTATCATTCCTTTTTGGGATATTACATCTTCGGTTGCAGAAAATGACGAAACCGAAACCATTCAAGTAATTGGTTATTCTGGCAAGAAAGCATCAGAAAACATTAATATAATTACCAAGCATAAAAAAGAGTTTATCAAGTTTATTGAAGACCAATATATCTTCACAAACGAAGGTTCTGGATTAACTGTAGATTATTATTTCTCTCGTTTTGACGAAGTTTTAGCACAAATTGATCCCGAATATGTCAAACAACACGGTATCTTTTTCACTGATGACAACTTAAGCAAATTTGCACTTTGGTTTGCCAAAAATGAAGTTTTTGAAACCATTCACGACAACTATGTCGTATTTGACCCAGCAGGAGGTTCGGGCAACCTGATAAGCAGTTACAAAGGCAAGTTGAAGCATAAAATAATATCAGAACTACAACCTGATTTGCTCAAAATTATAGAAAAACGAATGAAAGCCGACCCGTGGCACATAGAAACTGGTTTTACTATTGTACCAAAAACAGTAACTAACGAAGGATTGAATTTTCTTGACCGAAGTGGCGAAGAGTATTACAACGAACTTGAAAAAGCGGTTTTGCAAAGCACTCAAAAAGGCATAGACAAACCATTAGCATTTTTATTAAATCCGCCTTATAAAAACACCGATGAGAATGTTTCTGCTCGTGAAGAAAAAGATGCTGAATACAACATTAATGAAGATATACTTGCATTAACTGGAGCGGATGCTATTAACGAACGTTATTTAGCTTTTCTTGGTCAAATACTCAATATTTGTAAAGCACAAACGGCAAAGTTACCTGATGCCAAACCATTGATAATGATTTTTACACCTACTTCTTGGCTCATTCCTCGCCCTACGTACAAGCAATTTAGAACCATTTGGGATCAAAACTTTACTTATCTCAATGGTTTTATGACTACAAGTAATGAGTTTTTTAAACTAAAAGGAAAATGGCCTTTGGCTTTTACCATTTGGCAATATGAACCTGATGAAGAAAGAGAGAACAAAGTAAAAGTTTTAGACTTGACAATGGTTAAAAAACAAGATTTGGCTTTCAATTGGAATGATATTGATGAAGAATTAAATATTGCTGTTGGTAACTATGTCGATAAATTCGCTGCTATTTCATTAGATAATTCTCGTGGTGATATTAGAGATTTATTGCCGGAAATTGATAGAAATGGTAAAATGGTAAGGCAAACGAGATATGATTTTAGTACTGCAAAAAAAGAAAAATATAAAGGAATTTTAATTAGTGGATTTCCATTAAAAAATAAAGAAAGACATTTTAATTTATCAAGAAAATGTGGGGAAATCAACGGAGAATATATTGGTTTTATGGATGACACAACCCCTGTTAGATTAAAGCAAGAGCCATCTAAAAGATTTACAAATTTACCTAACAGAATTTGGTTTCAATTAAGACCTTCTTTTATTGATGTTCTTTTAACAAAAATACATAATGGAGCACCCGATAAATATGGTTATTGTGCGTATGATATTCCAACTTCAGAAATAACTTTTTCGTGGTATGCTTTAACCAAATGTTTAGTTGGTAAATATCCAACTTGGGCAAATCAACATGATTTATGGCAACCCAATATTCCAGAAAATTTAAAAACAGATTGGTTTGCGTTGTGTTATGCTTTTGGTCTAGCCGAAAATCGTTGTGTAGTGACCAAGTTCGAGAAAGACAATCCAGTAGTTGGCGCACCCGAAGTTTGGGTAGATAACCCAATGAGTCCCAATAATCAAGAGAGTTTTTATAGAACCACTTTACAGCAAGAAATAAAAAAATCTAGCTCTGTTGCTAAAGATTTGGCTGTAGCAATTGAAGAATTTTATCAATATTGGAACTTAAAATATACTAAAGGTCAAATTCTTGAAAATGTAGGTTTGCACGACGAAGCGTATTTTAAATATTTTGATTACCCTGATTTTGTTACCAAGGACAGTGGTTTAATTCAAATAAAAAAGTATGCTGACATAAACGAATGCAAAGATTTGCTAGAAAAAATCACAGTAATATCAGAAAAAACAAAAAAAGTAAAAGAAGAAATTTACAGCATGTTGATTAACGATTTTAAGTATTTTGATTAGGAAATACTTTAAGAAATAGCCGATGAAAAGCGAGTTAGTTTTAGAACCACCTTTGTCAAAGTTCAAAACTTTGACAAAGGTTCGAAGGTTGAAAAAAAGATTTAAAAGTAAAAGCTCGAGAGAAAATTTAGTTCCTCATCCAACTTTGTCAAAGTTCAAAACGTTGACAAAGTTTAAAAGACTTACTATGAATATAATTAATGACACTTTAAATCCAGATTGTTTCTATCATATTTATA
>DZAU01000156.1 GCA_022729635.1 Flavobacterium psychrophilum | reverse complement strand
TTGACCAAAAAATATAATTACACCAACTAGTATTGCCTTAATTAAATTTAAACCAATCTAATTTCAAACTATTGGATTTAACCAAAATTTTAATTTTATTTTCTCCTTTTTTTAATTTAAAATTGCCAATAGTACGTTCGTTAAAGTTTTTATCACTTACTGTGATTTTCACTTTTTTATTGTTGATCCAAATTTCAATTTCAGTTGGTAAATCATTGGCTGAGGCATTCATTGTTAATTGATGCTTTTTATTGTCTAAACAATTAAAATTATATACTAACCATTCGGTTTTTTGAAGAACAACAGATTGATCAGACCAAAACTGGTCTTTTATCTTACTGTCTAATTGTACTTGAACCGGTTCGTTTTTTCTATAAAATTCAGATTTATTTTGGGTATCCAAAACATAATACGATTTGTTATATCCTTCGAATCCATAATTTTCGGCTTCTATTTTTCCTGGAATTCTGGTGTTAATGGAGTTGCAAACATCTTCAAAATAATCACAATTGGCGATTTTAATATTTTCGAGTAAATCGTTAAATGCTTTTTCAGCGAGTGCACTATCCGGTTTTGGTCCATTCTTGGTGTACTCTGAGATCAAGTCCCAATTTTCTGGTTTTTTAATAGAAAATGGGGTGTTTTTGGTGTCCATTTTTTTCCAGGGCCAAAATGAGAAACCAATGTTATTTGATTCAAAATATTGAGTTGTTGCCCAATATATGGCATTCCCTTTTTCGCCCGTTTCACCTACCCAAATGGGTGTATTGAGTTGTTTTCGCTTATCTAAATACTCATCAACGGTACTTAAATTATCTGGTCTTGCCCAGCAATAATAATGAAACTGGTAAAAGGTGTTGTCATCAAAAGGTTTGTCGAATAGTGACCAATCCCCAGACCAATTATAGCCTTCCAAAGTAATCATGTGTTTGGTATCAATTTTTCTGATTTCGGCAGTTAACCTTTGGTACAATGGCACTAACAAATGTTTGTATTTATCTGCTGCGCCAGTGTCTTTAGGTAAAGGTTCATTGAGCAAATCATAAGCTGCAACGGTAGGTTCGTTTTTATATTTATCTGCTATTTTTAGCCAAAGATTTACGAGTTGATCTTGATATTTTTGTTCTATAAATAATTCTGGTAAATCATTTGGACTGTCATCAATATTTTGCCCTGTTTGTCCGCCTGGAGCACCGTGCATATCAATAATTACATATAAATTATATTTTTTGCACCATTGTATCAGATTATCCAAGAGTTGGAATCCTTCCTCTACATACACCGGATTTTCGCCTTCAGTGAGAAATAATCTTGAATTTAAGGCTGGACGAACCGAGTTGAAACCCAGTTCAGCAATGCGTTTTACATCGGCTTCGGAAATGTAATCTTTGCGGTAGTTTTTCCAAAATTCATTGGCTTTTTCTTTTCCAACCAAATCTTCTACTACTTTTTCTATTTTTCTAGGTCTGTCTCCTTTCCCGCCAAAAAGCCACATATAGCCTTCGGGCAACATCCAGTTTCCAAGTCCAACTCCTTTTAGGAAAACTTTTTGCCCGGATTCATTTACCATATCTTGACCGGAAGTGTGCAAAAAAGTTAGGTTTTTTTCCTGTTTTGATTGTGAGTAAGCAGACCAACAACTTATGGTAATTGCTAAAATCAAAATGTTTATTGTTTTCATTTTTTTTAAAATTTTCTAAGAATAAGTTTGTATCGAAAAATCAAGGTTTACTAAAACAGCCCGTAACAATGAAATTACAGGCTGCAATAAAGTTCAAAAAGAGAAAAATTTCATCCCTTTTAAATATGCTCAATGGATTTCTTATGCTACTTTATTAATTCAAAAGTGTCCCTCAACCTGATATCCTCAGAGGAAGAA
>DZAU01000155.1 GCA_022729635.1 Flavobacterium psychrophilum | reverse complement strand
CGAAAAATCGAATGGACAAACTTTCGTTTTAAAGACTTACTTTTGCAAAAAAAACTACACTTGTGAATTACTTATCTGTCGAAAATATTTCGAAATCTTTTGGAGAAAGAACTCTTTTTGAAAATCTTTCTTTTGGTATAAACAAAGACCAAAAAATTGCCTTTATTGCCAAAAACGGTTCCGGAAAAACCTGTATAATGAAGATTATCAACGGCGAAGACGAACCCGATACCGGAAATGTGGTTTTACGCAAAGGAATAAAAATGGCTTTCCTGTCGCAAGATTCAAATTTACAGGACGAATTGACGATTGAGGAAAGTATTTTCGCTTCGGATAATGAAACTTTAAAAGTCATTGAAGAATACGAAAAAGCATTGGAAAATCCAGAAAATGAGGAAGCGTATCAAAAAGCTTTCGACAAAATGGATCAACACAATGCTTGGGATTTTGAAACCCAATTCAAACAAATTTTGTTCAAACTGAAGTTGGAAGATTTCAAACTGAAAGTAAAAAACCTTTCGGGCGGACAAAAAAAACGATTGTCATTGGCAATAATATTAATCAATCGACCTGACTTATTAATCCTTGACGAACCCACGAATCACCTCGATTTAGAGATGATTGAATGGCTCGAAAGCTACTTTGCCAAAGAAAATATCACACTGTTTATGGTTACGCACGACCGTTTCTTTTTGGAACGTGTTTGCAACGAAATTATTGAACTCGACAACGGAAAATTATACCAATACAAAGGCAATTATTCTTATTACTTAGAGAAAAAAGAAGAGCGCATAGCGTCAGAAAATGCCAGTGTTGACAAGGCACAGAACCTTTTTGTAAAAGAACTCGAATGGATGCGTCGCCAGCCGAAAGCGAGAACCACCAAATCAAAATCACGTCAGGATGATTTTTATGTTATTAAGGAAAAAGCTCAAAGTCGTCGTCGCGAAAATAAAGTCGAACTCGAAATCAATATGGAGCGAATGGGGAGCAAAATCATTGAGCTTCACAAAGTTTCCAAAAAGTTTAAAGACAGAGTGATTTTAGATAATTTCAGTTTCGATTTTCAGCGTGGCGAACGCATTGGAATCATCGGCAAAAACGGAACCGGAAAATCTACTTTTTTAAATCTGATGACTGGAACAATCCCTTTAGATTCAGGCAAAGTTATTAAAGGTGACACCATAAAAATTGGCTATTACACCCAAAGTGGCATCAACCCAAAACCGGGTCAAAAAGTAATTGAAATCATCAAAGAATATGGCGAATACATTCCGCTAACAAAAGGAAAAATAATTTCGGCGGGACAACTTTTAGAACGTTTCCTTTTCGACCGGAAAAAACAACACGATTATGTCGAAAAATTAAGCGGTGGCGAGTTGAAACGCTTGTATTTATGCACTGTTTTAATCCAAAATCCCAACTTTTTGATTCTCGATGAACCCACAAATGATTTGGATATTGTGACCTTGAATGTCTTAGAAAGTTTCCTTTTGGATTATCCCGGATGTTTGCTTGTGGTTTCGCACGACCGTTATTTTATGGACAAAATTGTCGATAATTTATTTGTTTTCCGTGGCGAAGGTGTCATCGAAAATTTTCCCGGCAATTATTCTGATTTTCGGGCTTATGAAGATTCTATCGAGCCCAAACAACTAGAAAATGTCAATACCGAAAAACCCAATTGGAAACAAAATAATCCTACTGGAAACCTGACTTTCAACGAGCAAAAAGAATATCAAAAAATCGAGAGAGAAATCAAGGATTTGGAACTCGAAAAAGCAAAAATTGAACAACTCTTTGCAGAAGGAAAAGTGGATAATATTGAGGTCAAAGCCAAAGAACTTGAAAATATTATCACTAAAATGGAAGCAAAAGAAGAACGCTGGTTTGAG
>DZAU01000154.1 GCA_022729635.1 Flavobacterium psychrophilum | reverse complement strand
AAGTTTTTCCGGAACCTGCCGATGCGTCGTATATGGAGAAAGATGGTCTTTGCATTTTGATTTTTGATTAATCAGGATTAAAAGTAGTACAAAGATTTCTAACTTTCTATTGTTTTATAATCTTAATCATTGAAGTCGTTAAATTCAACAAAAAAACCTTTGGCTAAACCAAAGGCAATTCAAAATATTGAAACAAAAAACATCCTTTTTACTTTTCGTATATTTCAATAGTTTTCAACAATTCGTTTGAATATTTAAAAATATCGTCCAAAGTTTCTATTTCATTTTTTGTTTCTTTTTTGTTGTCGTCAAATAATCCAATGAATTTCTTTCCTCCGTTTAAGTATAATCGGCAAACTGCTTTTCGATTATTGTCATCTAGAAAAATGGCAAAATAAGATTGCGCATCTCGGAATGTTACTCTTTTTGCTGGAATATTTTGTCGTAAAATAGTTTTTACAATTAAAAACCCTTCAAGTTCTTCTTCTGTTGTGTTTACTTTGCTAATATCTTCCAGATTTTGTTCTGCTGAAATTTCATTTAAGCTTTCTGGTTTGTTTTTTTCGTCTTCTTTAGACAAAGCAGTTTTTAATCTGTCAGTGATTAAATCACTGATGTATTGCTGAATAGATTTTTTGGTCAATTCTGTGAATTGCTCTAAAACCCTAGCAGTCACAACGCTTGGATAAACTTGTTTAGCAAAATACTTTACAAATTCTGGAGTTGGTTCTGTAAGTTCTTTATTTAGTAAATGTTTAAGTTCGTTCATAAATTTCATTTCACTGGCAGTATTTACAATGCTTTCAGCATCAAAATTGGCTTTGTGAAATTTTTTCAATTCCTCAACTTGGTTGTCTTTAATCTCTGTAATATTAAATTCTAAAAATGGTTTTTCGTCCATTTTGTTAGGCATAACTAAATCAGAATAAAATCGATAAACAATTCCGTTTGTCAACAATCCGAACTTTGCTTTTGAAACGTGAAAATATCTCAAAAGCTGTCCGTCGTGGACATTCAAATTTTGCCTCCAATCTTTACATTCGACTAAAATCGTTGGATTTCCATCCTTAAAAATTGCATAATCAATTTTCTCCCCCTTTTTGATTCCAATGTCTGCAATGAATTCAGGAACAACTTCCAATGGATTAAAAACATCGTAGCCTAAACTTTGCAAAAAAGGCATTATGAATGCGTTTTTCGTGGCTTCTTCTGTTTGAATATTGTCTTTGTGTTTTGTTCGGTCAGCGATTAATTTAAGTTGGTCTTTCAAATCCATAATTTTAATTTTTAGTTTATTTATTATTAGCCTCCTAAGTATATACTCATTTCTTTATCCATTCAAATCTATAAAGGAAAGACAACACTTCTTTACGGGTTTCCACATTTGAACAAAATAATTGATTAGTTATCATTTACGATAACCACATTAAGCAAATATAAAACAAATTTTGACTTATCGTAAATGATAATTAAAATTTGGAAGAATCAATACAAATACAAGTTGGCAAACGTATTCAGAAGATCCGTAAAGAGAAAAACATATCTCAACAAGATTTGGCTGCCAAATGTAATTTTGAGAAAAGTAATATGTCTAGATTAGAGGCTGGTAGAGCAAATGCAACTCTTTCCACTTTAGAAATAGTGTCAAAAGCTTTAGAAATAAACATAATAGAATTATTCAAGTTTAACAGCTAGAAGTGTTTAATAATCGTTAACCTCATTCAAAAACCTAAACTTCATTTTTATCCCGAATGCCCTAGCCCTGATTGAAGTGAAAATCCTTTTTTTAAACCCTGTCAGGGTTCCAAACCCTGACAGGGTGTGAAAAAAGATTGCAGCGGAAAGCAGGAAACAGCTCCTCATTTCGACAAGCTCAGTGTGACATAAATCGCACTATC
>DZAU01000153.1 GCA_022729635.1 Flavobacterium psychrophilum | reverse complement strand
ATTAGCAAATTAACAAAATGAAAACAATACGCTACATCATTCAAAAGGAATTCAAACAAATATTTCGCAACAAGGCGATGTTGCCTATTATTTTTGTGATGCCTATCATTCAAATTTTAGTGCTGTCGTATGCGGCTACATTTGAAGTAAAAAACATTCGTTTGGGATTTATTGACCGCGATTTTTCGGCTGAAAGCAGGAAATTAATAAGTAAATTCAGTACTTCGCCCTATTTTATTACCGACTATTTTTATCAAGATGCCACATCGGCTTATGACGACATTCAACAAGGAAGAATTGATGCTTTTATTGATATTCCGGCAGATTTTGAAAAGACGTTATGGAACCATCAAAGCATTGCATTATCGGTTCAAATAGATGCCATCAACGGTTCGGCTGCGGGTGTTATCAACGGCTATGTAAATCAGATTGTCAAAACTTTTAACGATGATTTGCGTAAAAGTTTCGGTATAGATTTGAGTCAAAGCACGATAAAACGATTTGAGATTATTCCTGTTTTCCGCTACAATCAAGAATTGGATTACAAGATATTTATGGTGCCGGGCATTATTGTCATTTTAGTAACGATGATTACGTTTTTCCTTTCGGGAATGAATATCGTCCGTGAAAAAGAAATAGGAACCTTGGAACAAATCAACGTAACCCCCATTAAAAAACACGAGTTTATCATTGGGAAACTCTTACCATTCTGGATTTTGGGACTTTTTATTCTCTTTTTTGCGATGAATATCGGCAGAATTTTGTTTCACGTACCTATCAATGGCAATCCGTTTTTGATATTGAGTTTTGCTTCCATTTATATATTGGTGTTTCTCGGAATGGGATTTTTTATTTCCAATTTTACCGATACCCAACAACAGTCGATGTTTATTGCTTGGTTTTTTGCTGTGATTTTTATCCTGATGAGCGGTCTTTTTACGCCCATAGAAAGTATGCCGGTTTGGGCACAACGCATTACGGAGTTCAATCCGGTGCGTTATTTTATAGAAGTTATTCGGTTGGTGATGCTCAAAGGTTCTGAATTTGCCGATGTAAAAAGTCAGTTTTTGAAAATTAGCATTTATGCCTTGGTTATGAATGGATTGGCGGTGGCGAGTTACAGGAAAACAAATTAAAGCAAGCTCTTAGAAGTTTCCTTAAAGCATTTAACATATTTTTAACATCTTTGTTTGATGCCTTTTGTTTGATATTTAAAATATGTTATATCTTTGCAGAGTGAATATTCACTAACTAATTACCAATTATAAATGATAACAGATCTTTCAGACCGACAAAGGGAAATAATTGAAGTCTCACTTGAATTGATCGCAGAAAATGGCATTCAAGGATTAACTATAAAAAATCTTGCTAAAAAAATAGGTTTTTCGGAGTCTGCCATTTATAGACATTACGAAAACAAAATTCAAATTCTGACCGCCATTTTAGACTACTTTAACTACAATTCTAAACTTCTTCTTTCCTCACTGGATCAACCTGATACCGATGCCGTTTCAAAAATTCAGAACCTGTTAGTAAAACAATTTCAGGTTTTTAATACATCACCCTCATTGGTTGCTGTCATTTTCTCGGAAGAATTATTCCGAAATGAAGAGATCCTTACAAAGAAAGTTTCAGAGATAATGAATAACAAAACATTTGCATTAACTCATATTATAAAAACGGGGCAAGAAAAGGGTCAAATTAGAAACGATATAGATGCTTCACATCTCTCAGCTATGGTTATGGGTTCCCTAAGACTGTATGTTAAACAATGGCACATGTCCAATTACGGCTTCGATTTGATACAAAAAGGAAATGAATTTGCAAATTCTATCAGTAAATTATTAATTAACCCTAACTAAAAACCTAAAAAAATTTTGATTATTAAGTGAGTGAAAATTCACTTACATC
>DZAU01000152.1 GCA_022729635.1 Flavobacterium psychrophilum | reverse complement strand
TGCCCCACTTGTTTATTAGTTCAATTGATATATGGCATTTATTTCACGAGCCAAACATTCAACATTCGCAACATATCGTCACTTCCTGTGATATTATATTGGAAGTCCACCGTCTTTTTTTCTCCAATTTTGACGCCGTCTCTCAGGAAATCATCAGAAGTCCAATAAGTGGCGGCTTGAATATTTGAAAAGCCATTCGTGTTCAACCATGTAAACTCGTATTGAACGTCCATTGCCATAGAACATTTCATTATCGTTTCCAATTCGGCAAAAGTAGGGATTCTCCAATCTATTGAGCCGGCAAATTCGAGGTCCTCTGCATATTTTTGTGCTTTGCTATATTCCATGGTTTTATCAGTGGGTGCTTGAATCCAGACCAAACCTGTTTTTGTATCGGTAACTGTGCCGTTTCCATTGTCAGAGAACCGCCCGGTTTGATTTTCAAAGCCGGCTATTTCAACAGTGCAAGTGGCAATTGGATTGGAAAATACATAACCAACGCCTCCGGTAGAAACTACGGGTTCAAATCTTTGTAAAATACTGTTCCATTTATTCTCGGTTTGCCCGCCCGGAACGCTGTATTCATAAGCCATTCGGAGCATTATATAGTATTTATAGCCGGGTTTGCCCATGTGTAATTTTGATCCGAAATGGAATTGTAAATTTCCGTCGTTTGTTCCCCATCCGAGCCCTGCAACTGTCCATGATGCAATGGAATTATCATAATTTTGATAGACTGAAACACAGGATGATGCCCATGCCGGTACTTCGTTTTTGGTTGTCGGCCATTTGTAAGTATCTGTTACTTGATTCACTTCACCGTCGTGCGAACACCAAATTTCCCAAACATAAAATTCGTTAGTTTTATGTGTCAAATTTTTTCCTCTTTCCGATTTCAGTTTCGTCATCAAACTTCCCATGGTTGTGCCTTGTGGCAAAATGGCACGCAGGTCGATAGTGGAGGATTCTCCGGGCTCCAAAAAGAATTTACCATCTTTGTAATTAAATTGCGATTCGTCGCATTTGGTTAAAGCCGGAAAGCCCTTGCCTGATGCAAGAATTACACCGTAACCAAATTTTTTTGCGTAAGCCGGGTCGGGCGTTTGTCCCATAAGCCACAGTCCGCAAACTAATACTATAACAAGGGTTGCTAAAATACTTTTCATGATTTTGTTTATTATTTGTTTGATTTATAGAAATTTTTTTAGTAATCAAGCACATTATTGTTGTTAAAATTTTATACCGCCGGTAAATTTTATGGTGTATTTTTGACACATCGAACACTGTAACTTGCTGTACGATAGGAATCGGTTCGGTTCACTTTGCTGTTGTAATTGTATAAACGACGCCCAACAGCGTATTCTTCGGTCGCACCCGACGTGCCCGACCAAAAATAGGCGTTGCTGCCAAGGTGTTGGAATGAACCATCGTCATCGCACCAGCCTGCCGGCAAAATATTTAAACCGCTTTCGTTTGTAGAAATTCCGTCGGCATCGTATTCCCAACCTGTTGTAGTTTTCATTTTTCCACCGGCAACAGTTTGTCCTCCCAGAAAGGTGGTAAGAATTGTCCACTCTTCATCGCTTGGCAGATGCCAGCCTTCGGGACACACCGTTTTTGCGGTTTCCCAGTTGTATAATCTGCCGTATTTCGGCACATTACTTTCGTTGTTGTCATAAGCACAACAACCGTTGCCGGCTTTGTATTCAAAGTTTTCTGCCATCCATGTTTGCGTGCCTATTATTAATGTTTTGTATGTTTTCCCGTCTCGTGGGTCTGTAAAAGTTTCGGTTTCTTGTGCAGAAGCAGCTAAATTATTATTTAAAAGCATAATTAAAATTATTAATTGTTTCATCTTTTTAATGATTTTATTATAACACTAAATTTTGTGTCAGCAAAACCGCATATTTTGCTAATTTC
>DZAU01000151.1 GCA_022729635.1 Flavobacterium psychrophilum | reverse complement strand
TTATTTCGATAGCAATTTTGCTTTTTGGTTTTAAACCATTACAGCATTCAACTATTGAAAAAAAGAAAAACGATAAAATAAAAGTAGGCGTTTACAATGGTTTCGGTGCTGGAGACATCAGCGTTGTCGAAACCATAGAAGCCCTGAAAATCGACTCTCAAATTGACCCTGTCGAGATTAGTGCCGCCGAAATTATGGACGGAAAACTAAAAGACTTAGATGTACTAATTTTTCCTGGCGGAAGCGGAAGCCAACAATTAAACAGTCTTGGAAAACAAACTGCCATTGCCATCACTAATGCAGTTAAGAACGAAGGTTTAAACGTAATAGGAATCTGTGCGGGTTCTTTTTTATTGAGCTCTACACCAGATTATCCAAGTCTGGCTTTAGGCGATGTCAAAGTGATTGACCGCAAACATTATGATCGTGGACGAGGTTTGATTGCCTTTAATCTAACAGCCGAAGGCTATAAAATATTTCCAGAATTACAAAATAAACCTCAATTTTTGCAGTATTATGATGGCCCCATTTTAGAACCATTAAACACCAATAGTAGTTTTAGAGAATTAGGTAAATACGTTTCCGATATTCATCCAAAGGCAAATTATCCAGCCGAAATTACCCCAAATAAAACCTTTATTTACAATCAAACTGTAGGAAAAGGAAAACTATTTGCTATAGGCGGACATCCTGAATCTACACCAGGAATGCGTTGGATGTTACCGAGAATGGTGCGTTGGGTTACCGGAAAAGAACTGGTGAGTTATGATAAAAAATGGATTGTTCCTACCTATTATGACCAAGAGATTTTGTTTGATTCTGAAAAAAACAAATACGAAAAAGCCAATTGGTGGAACTTATTTTCGGACGATTCTAAAATTCAAATAGAAGCAATGGATAATCTCTACGCTATCAAAAGCAGACCTGCTGTTCGCTGGTATATTGGTATGTTGCGTGATTCTAATGCCGAGGTAAGAGCTCACGCTGCAAATTTATTGGCAAAAACAGAATATACCGCAGCCATTACCGATTTGAAAATTGCTTATGCTTCCGAAAAAAACGAAGAAACAAAACGCAAATTAAAAGAAGCAATAGATAAATTACAATTTTAAACGCATTTAGGTTTTAAACAAAATAATTACGATTATGAATACCAATTTCAAAACGGTAAACTCCTCTTATGTAAGCATTTCTCAATTAATGCTACCATCACATTCTAACTTTAGCGGAAAAATTCACGGTGGATTTATATTGTCATTACTTGATCAAGTTGCCTTTGCTTGTGCCTCTAAATTTTCAACTAACTATTGTGTGACAGCCTCTGTTGATACGGTCAATTTTTTGAACTTTATAGAAGTAGGCGAATTAATGACTATGAAGGCAAGCGTAAATTACGTTGGGAAAAGTTCGATGATTATAGGGATTCGAGTGGAAGCTGAAAACATTCAAACCGGAGTTGTCAAACACTGCAATTCTTCTTATTTTACTATGGTCGCCAAAGATAAAGAAGGTAAAAATGCATTAGTTCCTGGTTTAATACTTTCTAATCTGGTAGAAGTGAGGCGTTTTCAAAATTGTTTGAGTCAAATTGCCATGAAAAAAGAAAGAAACCTACAAAGAAGTACTATTTCTTCGGAGTCTATAGACTCCATTTTGAGTCAAAACAAGTATAATGTAAAACTAGAATTGTCATAAATTTTCCTTCAATTGAAATCATTCAAGTTTGTCAAAATTCGAAAAGAGGATTGTTTATATCGCAAAAAGTATTCCTTCCTTCTCTTGCTTTTTTCTTGTTTATACCTCTTTCTATTTTCAACAGTACATTTTACACATTAAACCATTAAGATTTAAGTGGCATTAAGCCTTTATAAACTTAATCTTAATGGTTTTATATATAGATGCATTGTTGTCCAATAAAAGTAAAGTTTACCAAAATT
>DZAU01000150.1 GCA_022729635.1 Flavobacterium psychrophilum | reverse complement strand
TAAAATGAAAAAGCAGTCCTTATTCCTATTGATTTTGCTCATTAGCAGTATTTCAATAAATGCGCAAGTTGTAGCCTCAAAAATCTTTGCCGACAATATGGTTTTGCAGCGCAATACTCCAATTCCAGTTTGGGGAACGGCTAAAGCCAATGAAAAAATTGAAGTTCGTTTCCATACACAAGTCAAAAAAATCAAAGCCGATAAAACCGGTAAATGGATGATTCGTCTGGATAATGAAACCGCTGGCGGACCTTATACTTTGACTATAAAAGCGAGCAACACCATCGAAATAAAAAATGTTTTGGTTGGCGAAGTTTGGATTTGTTCAGGACAATCAAACACAGAATGGTCAGTCGAACAGTCAAATGACGCCAAAAAAGAAATGGCTTCTGCCAATAACCCAATGATTCGGCATATCAAAATTGATAGAGAAGTAAATTCATTGCCTCAAACGACTGTAAATTCAAATAAAAGTTGGCAAGTTTGCGATTCTACAACCGTAGGAAGTTTCACGGCTATAGGTTATTTTTTTGCCAAAAACCTCTATAATGAGCTAAAAATCCCAATCGGGTTAATCAATTCCTCTTGGGGCGGAACTAATATCGAAACCTGGATTAGCCGTGAAGGTTTTGAAAGTAGTGACGAGTACAAAGAAATGATTGCCAAAATGCCAAAGGTAGATTTAGATTCTATTTCGAAATTAAAAACTAAAGGTTTTGACAAAAGAATCGAAGCATTACAAGGCGGAAAAATAAACGCAGCAGCTTCAATCGCTTTCAAAGAAAATGAATTTAATGATTCGAAATGGCCGGAACTTAATTTTCCTCAAATATGGGAAGAACAAAGTTTAGGCGAATTTGACGGTGTGGTTTGGTTGAGAAAATCCATCACGCTATCAGTCGATGATAGTAATAAATCAGCGGTTTTGGAATTGGCAAAAATTGACGACGAGGATATTACTTACGTCAACGGAATAAAAGTGGGAAGTATGAATAGATGGGATTCGAATAGAAAATACACAATCCCAGCCGGAATCCTGAAAGAAGGAACAAATGTAATTGCCGTGAGAGTTGTCGATACTGGTGGCGGTGGTGGAATTTACGGTGACGCAACCGATTTAAAAGTAACAATCGGAACCACAATTATTCCGTTAAGCGGAAAATGGAAATTTCAAGTTGAGGCAATAAAAACATCCACAAATGAAAATTCGCTTCCTTCGCTTTGTTATAATGCAATGATAAACCCTTTGATTCTCTTTTCTTTCAAAGGCGTATTGTGGTATCAAGGAGAATCGAATGCCGGTAGAGCGTATCAATATCGAAAAGCATTTCCGTTAATGATACAAGACTGGAGAAACAAGTTTAACAACGGTAATTTTCCTTTCTATTTTGTACAATTAGCAAGCTTTGATGCCTCTGGAAACAGCAACGAAGGTTGTAGTTGGGCAGAACTTCGCGAAGCACAAACCATGACTTTGAGTTTGCCAAATACAGGAATGGTGGTTACTACTGATTTAGTTACAGACCCAAAAGACATTCATCCAAAAAACAAACAAGATGTTGGCAAAAGATTAGCAGCATTGGCTTTAAATAACGACTATAACAAACCAAGAGTTTGTAGCGGTCCAAAGTATAAATCGATGGAAATAATTGGCAATCAAATTATCCTGACTTTCGAAAATATTGGAACAGGATTGTCGACACCCGATAAATATGGCTACATTTATGGCTTCGAAATTGCAGGAAATGACCAGGTTTTTCATTATGCTAAAGCCTTCATCAAAGACAATAAAGTAATTCTTTCGAGTGAAAATGTTGAAAATCCTGTGGCTGTTCATTTCAGTTGGATTGGTGACGCAACCGAAAGTAATTTGTTTAACAAAGAAGGTTTTCCTGCCCTTCCTTTTAGAACGGATCAGTGGAAAACCGTTACAAAAGA
>DZAU01000149.1 GCA_022729635.1 Flavobacterium psychrophilum | reverse complement strand
GTAAAACAGAAACCAAGAACAATTATTCCCGAAAAAAATCGGAATTTAATTTAATATAAAATGAACATACCAAGCAATTTAAAATACACCAAAGATCACGAATGGATACTTGTGGAAGGTGAAATAGGTACTGTAGGCATTACCGACTTTGCCCAATCAGAATTAGGAGATATTGTATATGTGGACATTCCGACCCTCAATGAAATCTTAGAAAAAGACATTGTCTTTGGTACTATTGAAGCCGTTAAAACAGTTTCCGATTTATTTCTACCGATATCCGGAGAAATAATTGAATTTAATGAAAACCTTGAATCTGCACCTGAAAACATCAATAAAGATCCTTATGGAACAGGCTGGATTGTTAAAGTTAAAGTAAAAAATTTGGCTGAAATTGAAAATCTGTTAGATGCAAAAGCGTATAGTGAACTTTTGGCTGGCTAATGCACGTTGGATAGCATTTTTATTTACAGGATTAGTGATTATAACAAGTCTTGTGAGTTTAAAAAGTTTGTCTATAAAATCGGTTTTGGTTTCCGATAAAGTTTTGCATATTTCGGCATATATTGTATTGATGTGGGTGTGGTTAATGGTCTTCAAACAAAAATCAATTAGAAATAGAAAATGGTTACTTGTAGTGCTTTTAACTCTTTTTGGCATCATTATTGAGGGACTACAAGGATATGTAACCCTATCTCGTACACCTGATTGGATAGATGTTTTTGCCAATTTCATTGGATTGATTATTGGAATTATTACATTTAAAGCATTTACTGACAGGTTATTAAAAAATACAATCTAAAATATTTAAGTTAGTTTTATTTTTATTTTTTGTGAATATTATTTTGTTTTAAAAAAATTTATATATTAGCCACGTAATTAATTAAACCCATTATTCATGGAAGCAAAGAAAAGCAGTCGTTCCAATTTAGAGAACTTTAGTAAAATTTTTATGTTGTTAGGATTAGTCCTTTCACTATTGATAACTTATGCTGCCATCGAGTATAAATCGAAAGGCGAGGATACAACTTATACCGCTAATAATGCTCAAAACATAACAGAAGAAGAGGAAATTCCTGAAACAGATCAAAAAATGGAAGAAATAAAACCTCAAGATTTACCGCCACCACCGCCTGTTTTAGAAGATATTAAAGTTGTAGATGATAATAAACAAATCAAAGAAACAATTGTGGAATCTACTGAAACCAATGAACAACAAAAAGTTGTAATTAATCAAGTTAAAGAGGTGGTAGAAGAAGAAGAAGTGGTAGAAGATGTTCCATTTAATATCATTGAAGATGCTCCGGTATATCCCGGCTGTAAAGGAGACAAAGAAGCGTTGAAAAAATGTTTTTCCGATAAAGTTCAAAAATTAGTGAATGATAAATTTAATTTGGAATTAGCAAATGAATTAGGACTAACGGGAAAACAAAGAATCAATGTGATGTTTAAAATTGATAAATCAGGGAATATTACAGATGTTCAAGCAAGAGCGCCACACAAACGTTTAGAAGCAGAAGCCATAAGAGTAGTAGGATTATTACCTCAAATGGCACCCGGAAAACAAAGAGGTCGTCCGGTACCTGTAAAATACAGCTTACCTATTACTTTCTTAGTACAAGAATAAAAAGTATTATAAAGTCATTAAAAAAACCGTTTTGAGAAAACTCAAAACGGTTTTTTTTACACACTTTTTGGAAAAGTCTCATTTCCTAAAAGACTGTTTAGGAATTGTAAAGAAATAAAGTATACAGAATTGGCGTAGTAATTTTGTTCTTTTTCAAGGCACAAATTGTAGCTAATAGCTTGCGTCTCTTAGCAAAATTTGAAACGTAGAAAAAGGGCAAAAGTCGTAGTGAAACGAAGACCACGCATTCGGCGTGGGATACAAAATGGATAGGTTATTTCTTTACAGTTCCTTAGTACATTGGTATCATTAGATA
>DZAU01000148.1 GCA_022729635.1 Flavobacterium psychrophilum | reverse complement strand
TTTTTTCCCATATAGAAAGACAACAACTGCTCTACCGAAGTATTTTTGTCCATCATAACTGGATCTAACCGAATGGTTTCTCCAATGAAATTCTTGAATTCGTCTGGCGAAATTTCTCCCAATCCTTTAAATCGAGTGATTTCTGGTTTTGGTTTTAGTTTTTCAATAGCATCTTTTCGCTCTTCTTCAGAATAGCAATAAATGGTTTCTTTCTTGTTTCGAACCCTGAAAAGTGGCGTTTGCAAAATATACAAATGTCCTTCTTTGATTAATTCCGGAAAAAATTGCAAGAAAAAAGTAATCAACAACAAACGAATGTGCATTCCGTCAACATCGGCATCGGTGGCAATTACAATGTTGTTATAACGCAGATTTTCCATATCGTCTTCAATGTCTAAAGCGGCCTGCAAAAGATTGAATTCTTCGTTTTCATACACAATTTTCTTGCTCATTCCATACGAATTCAAAGGCTTACCACGCAAACTAAAAACCGCTTGCGTGTTCACATCACGAGATTTGGTTATAGAACCCGAAGCCGAATCTCCTTCGGTTATAAAAAGTGTGCTTTCCAGACTTCGTGGATTTTTTGTATCCGTAAGATGCGCACGACAATCACGTAGTTTTTTGTTGTGTAAATTCGATTTCTTGGCTCTGTCTTTTGCTAATTTTCGAATGCCTGACAGTTCTTTTCGTTCTCGTTCGGCTTGGAGGATTTTTCGCAATAAAGCATCGGCAGTTTCCGGATTTTTATGCAAATAATTGTCTAATTTATTTTTTACAAAATCATTGACAAAAGTTCGTACCGATGGCATTCCCGGATCTGAACCCATATCTGTAGAGCCCAATTTAGTCTTGGTTTGCGACTCAAAAACCGGTTCCATCACTTTTATGGAAATTGCCGTAACAATAGATTTTCGAACATCCGAAGCTTCGAATGGTTTGTTATAATATTCCCGAATAGTTTTTACGATAGCTTCGCGATAGGCAGCAAGATGTGTTCCTCCTTGTGTGGTATTTTGACCGTTTACAAAGGAATGGTATTCTTCGGAATACTGTGTTTTACTGTGTGTCAGTGCAATTTCAATATCATCTCCTTTTAAATGAATAATTGGATATTCTAAATCGTCAGCATTTATGGTTTCATCCAATAAATCTTTCAATCCATTTTCGGAAAAATATTTTTCGCCATTGAATAAAATGGTCAAACCATTGTTGAGATAACAATAGTTTTTAAGCATCTTTATTACATATTCGTAACGAAATTTGTAATTTTTAAAAATGGCTTCGTCCGGAATAAAAGTTACTTTGGTTCCTTTTCGTTTGGTCGTTTCGATGATTTCTTCATCTAAAACCAAGTTTCCTCCAGAAAATTCGGCTCCTTTTTGCTTATCATCACGAACTGATTCTACGCGGAAATAATTGGATAAGGCATTTACGGCTTTGGTTCCAACACCATTTAAACCTACCGATTTTTTGAAAGCCAAGGAATCATATTTTCCGCCGGTATTCATTTTAGAAACCACGTCAATCACTTTCCCAAGAGGAATTCCACGACCATAATCGCGAACAGAAACTGTTTTTTCTTTGATGGTTACCTCGATGGTTTTGCCTGCACCCATAACGAATTCGTCGATGCAGTTGTCGAGAACTTCTTTGAGAAGAATGTAAATACCATCGTCTGGCGAAGAACCGTCACCGAGTTTCCCGATGTACATTCCGGGACGCATTCTGATGTGTTCTTTCCAGTCTAGTGACCGAATATTGTCTTCGGTATATTGATTTTGATCGGACATTTTAAATTGTATCGAATTTAACTGCGTACTGTTCGGTCTTCACATTTTGCACAGACCTCGAGTGCGCTAATATAGGGAATGTCAACCCATTTTTAAAATGATTTTCAGAGAAGTTATCAAAAATGTTTTTGACAATGATTGATTGTGGGTTT
>DZAU01000022.1:26792-29105 GCA_022729635.1 Flavobacterium psychrophilum | reverse complement strand
ATTCTAACTGCAATAATAAATTCTCCACTTTAAAAGCATTGAAATATTTCACACCAAGCTGATAAGCGAATTTATTTTTCCAGCTGTTTTTTTCGTTCTTCACTTCGCCAAGCGAAAATTCGTCTAAAAGAAATTGTCCATAAAAATTCAGCTGATTGTTCCATTTGTATTTTGAAGTCAATCCCAAAACCGCATTTCCGGTTCTAGCCGAAGATTCAAACTCAACGGAACGATAAAAAATAATTGGATTGACAAAGTGCATATCAAATCCTCTGTTATTCGTGTCTGTCCAAATTACGGATTCAAAAAGACCCAGATTCAATCGGTTTGTAACATTCCAACTCAAATAGTGGTTTGCCATATATTTTGTGGCATACGTTCTTTCGAGAGTCACTTCTGGACGCACATCTTTGAGCCACATATAGGTATTCGTGTATTTTATTTTCCAAAAATTAGTGTTGATTTTAAAATAAGGATACGGACTTGCACCATCGCCTTCCAAAACAGAACGATAGCCGTCACCAATGAAATTTCGCCCATAACCCAATTGCAAATCGATAAATTTTGCAGGTGCAAAAGTTAAATTTGCGTCCGCCGAAGGAAAATCATAAGCATCGGTTTTGAAGTCTTTTGCAATTCCAACTCCCGGAATAATCGCAGGATTTCCGCCAGCTGGTTTAATAGATTCGGCATAACGATTGTAATAATCGGCAAATCTTCCCTGACTTTCAAAAATTGTGGTCGTGAAATTTAGCATCGAGCCCAATCCGCCACTGAAATTGATTCCGCGTGTGTTTATAAATGTGCTGACTTGATTTTTGCCGGAAGCAGTTCCCACTTGTAAATCAAAAATAGGATTTAGAACAAACCAATAATCTTCACCTTGAATTTCGACCAGATTTTCGTTCCATAATTTTCTCGCCCACCAGCCAGAAGCTTTTTTCTTTATCTTTTCATTTTCGGCAGTAAGGTTGTAATATTTGGCTACTTCCACATAAGTAAATGGTTTTGAAGCTGTGTGATTGTTGGCGCCAACCTGATTCATAGCAGCATCAAAATGCGCGTAATAACTGTGCGAAAAAGGAATATTCAAATGACTTTCGAACTGTGGATTATTGAATTTCGTATAGACAATACTGTCTAATTCCGTGAGTTGTTTTGGCTTTTCTTTTGCAATTATGGTAGCAACAACAGCTTCAGAAGCCATTTGTTCTGCACTTTTTAATGGAATTGAAATAGTGATGTTGTATTGGGAAAATGTTGGATTCCCGTTATATGTTGATGGTTTAATTTTTGGGAATTTAACAAAAACTCTTTTGGTTTCTTTTATCAATGCGTCATCGACAGCGTTTACATAAATCACTTTGAAAACCCCGTTTTTATCCACTTCAAAAAGCACTTTTATGTTGCCTTGAAAGTTAGTTTGCACCAAATTCTCAGGAACCACAAAATTTTGGAAAACAAAATCCTGAACCTCATTATAGAAACATTTTTCCAAAGTTTTGGCTTCTAAATTTTCGCATTTTGGAAAAACCGGAAATCGCTCTGCAGAAAGTCCTGATTGTTTTGCGCTATTATTTACCTCTTGGGCGATGGCTACAAAAGTGCAAAAAGATAAAAATAATGTCAGGAATTTTTTTTTCATATCATTTTTTGAGTTTTAATACTCGCCTTCTGCCTTTTGTCCGTTTGCGATTGCTTTTGCTCCCGAAGTACCAATTCGTTTTACGCCCAATCGAATCATTTCGACCGCTTCATCATAAGTTCTTACTCCTCCAGCAGCTTTTACTGGAAGTGGCGAGGCATTTTCGAGCATCATAATAATCGTGGGAACAGTAGCACCATTCGGAAGATTATTCTCTGTTTTATAAAATCCTGTTGACGATTTTACAAAAACCGATGCGTAATTTTCTTCTTTAAAATTGGTAATCACTATATTTTTTATCAAAGCCGACAGCTGCATAATTTGCTTTTCGTTGAGTGCTGCCACTTCAATAATCCATTTTACAACTTTATTATTGGCTAAACCCAGTTGGGTACATTTTAGGATTTCTTCTTTGACTAAATCTACATTTCCTGCTTTAAAAGCTTCATAATTAGAAACAAAATCAAGGTCGTCAGCTCCGTCCTGAATGGCTTGAGTTGCTTCGGCAAGTTTAGCTTCAAGTCCTGCTTTTCCTTCCGGAAAATCGATTACGGTTCCTATTTGAACCGGTGAATTAGCATTGGAAATCATTTTGTTTGCCAAAGAAACCATATTGGGACGAATCATAATGAGTTTGAAATTCTCATCGATGGCTTCCTGAATAAATT
>DZAU01000022.1:22635-26692 GCA_022729635.1 Flavobacterium psychrophilum | reverse complement strand
TGTCAGCTTGCCTTGTCGCAGTATAAAACTCTTGGATGAATTCAATTATTATCCCAAAAACAATTGAAAACACAAATGAAATCGCCAAGGACTTACCATTATTAGAACTATTTATATGCTTTTTTAAGAACAAAAACCAAAGCAATGTAAGGACAAAATGGAAAATAAGATGAATTATTTTATCAATATTTTGAATATCGATTTGTGGCATTTTGCCCGATCTTATCAAACTTAAGTAAGTAACTAATGCCGTCCAAAATAAAGCCAACAAAAAATAAACTCTTTTAACCACCGATAAGGTCTTTGTATGATTCACTCGAAAGCAAGGAATCTACTTCGTCCGGATTTGCAATTTTCACTTTTATCATCCATCCTGCGCCATAAGGATCAGAATTTACGGTTTCAGGGCTGCTTTCAAGAGCATCATTAAACTCGATAATTTCTCCGGAAAGAGGCAAAAACAAATCGGAAACTGTTTTTACGGCTTCAACTGTTCCAAAAACCTCATCTTTATCCAGAGTTTGGTCTAAAGTTTCTACTTCAACATATACAATATCTCCTAATTCTTTTTGTGCAAAATGAGTGATTCCCACTGTTGCAACATCGCCTTCGATGCTAACCCATTCGTGATCTTTGGTGTACTTTAAATGTGCTGGTACGTTCATATTATTTTAGATTGCAGATTGCAAATTTTAGGTTGCAGATCTTAGTTTTTTTCAAAAGTATTATTTCTAATTTTATTATTAAACTGATTGTGATAAAACTTTAATTAATTTCCGAAATTATATCGCAGTGTAAACCCTGAACGAATATTTGTTAAAGGAAAAGAAGTCGATATCACTGCTTTAGAAAACGCATGGTCATAATAGAAAATCGCCGTTAGATTTTTACTAAAGGAATAATCAGCGGTTAATTTCAGTGACCAAAGATTTTGTCCTCCAGCCAATTGATTGTTGTCATAATCTAAATATCGTACAATTGTTTGATTGTTTCGATAGGACAAATCTGCTTTTATAATGATGTCACTTTTTATTATTCCTGTTGGATTATCGGCAAGACCGGAAGAAAAAATCACGTCTTTAATTCGATATCCCATTCCCACAATATATTCTATTCCTTTGACTTCTGTCAATAAATTATTGTCAAAACTCATCGATAAGGCTCTGTCTTTTTTGATTTCGGTTAGGATTTTCAACGAATTTTTTAATTCGAAATCCATTCGAATAAGCGGACTAAACTGCTCGACTAAATTGACATTGGACATAATGGTTTTGTTGTAAAAATTACCGCTTAAATCTACTCCATCCGGATTTTTATCATATTCAAAATTAGATCTGAAAGCATTAATCGTATAAGAAGCCCTGTAATTTTGCTGTAAAGAGAAGCGCTTGAAATTCTTTTTGAAAAAAGTATAACGCATCAATCCGTTGTATTTTATAGACCAGTTGGGAACCGGAAAACTTTTGAAAATTCCCAGCGAAACATTCGAAGCGCTTTCTCCGGAATAAGCCGCTAAAAAGGCAGGCAATAAAACGGCTTGATTGTTTTTTCCGTAACCTTTTGGAAAACCATCTGCATCAATATTGGCAGGATTATTAATGTCGATTCCGCGTTCTGTCGCCAATCGATTAGCTATTGGAAGTCTGTTACTTCTAAAATCGTCAAAGGCTGCTGATGAATTTTCGTCACTGGCAGCAAAAGAAGTTTTAATTAAAATTGTCGAAATAGAAAACATCCCAAAACTGTAAGGCGAACGCGGATGATACAATCCTGTATTGTCAACATCATATTGCTCCGAAAAATTCTCTGAATACGCTCTGTCTAATGATAAATCTATTTTTAAATCAGGCAACAAATCGATATTTACCGTTGATTTGAATATTTCGTTATTTACTTGGGTAAAATTTTGGTTAAAGCCCTGATAGTTTGTCAGCCATCCGCTTTTAGCAGCTTCATATCTTACATCGTCCTGGCTTCCGAAAATAAATCCAATCGTAGGTTTTGAAGTTCCAAAGAATCCAACGCCAGGTATATACCCTGGCAAAACGGTACCGCTGTTTTTAGTATAATTAGCCTGAATGGTTTTCACACTTGTTAAAACTCCAATCAAACCGTTTAAGAAATTGTTGTTTTTAGGAACCAGAACATTGGCGTTTGATACTTTTTCTCCTGGTTTTGGAGCTGCAACTTGTGGCTTGGCTTTCAATTGTGATTTTTTTGTTAATCCTATATATTTATAAAACAAATCCATGTTGCAGGTCGCATTCAAATTATGGGAAATGGCATTTTGTACTGTATTTCCTAAATCATAAATAGTTCCATCTGGGGCAGTATATTTAGACAAAGCCAAAGAAGTGCGTTGCCAGTTATAATCTCCTGTATAAGAATAGTTGGCTTTTATGAAACTAAATACCGGTATTTTGTCAATTGGTATTTCGTAATTTAAGACCAATTGTTGCATGTGCTGGTTGGCTTCACCAATATTCAAATAACTGTCCCAAATTGTCAAATCATCGATTGGAACATTATCAGCGTTCAGGTAGTTTTTAACAATGTTACCTGAGGATGCTGTATAATTAAATTTCAGGTTTTTGGTTAAATTGTAATTAAACCCATACTGATAATTAAACGCATAATTCCTTCTATATAATGGGTCAAGGCCTATTCCCTGAATGTCAACCTGCCTAAATTGCTGGCGGTTGTATTGCCTGATAATATTCGTATTGAAATTGATATTAGACGGCAAATAATTAAAGTTGAAGTCACTTAGAGCTTTCCAATAGGAACTTTTCTTAGTGAATTTTGATTTCTTAAACGGTTCGATAGGTTTGGGTTGAAAACTAAAGGCATAATCTACAGCCGTACTTGATTCTTGATTTGTAAATTGCTCGATTTCAAAATCATGGTGTTCTACTTCGTTATAAGACTGCGAAAAAGTAAAGTTTTCGGCATCATAAACTCTTTGTTTTTGTTCTGGGCTTCTTTCTTTTCTTACGCCAATAAAATTGATGCTTTTTCTTTTTGTATAGTCAACAGCTCTGTTTTTAATATTATCTTTTTCGGCGGCATCAGTAGTGTTATCTAACAATTGTTTTAGCTTGATGTCTTCATTGAACGGGTCATATTCCGGAGTGATGGTTTCTTCTCCAATGGCATAATTAAACGGTAAATTTATTCTCCATTTTGGAGGCAATAATTTTCCCAAACTAAAATTAGTAACAATATTATATTGTTGAATATCTTCACGACTTCTTTCATTTGGTCCTTCTTCTATTCCTCCAAAACCAATGGTGCTTTTTCTTCCTGTTGCCGAAATGGTGGCAAAATCGGCAAAATTCGTATCGATATTCAATACAGCAGCCATTCCTCGACTGTTATCCATATCAGCAACACGTAGTTCATTGAACCAAACTTCTCCTTTTATGTCTTCGTGTGTTTCGTTACTTTTTACCCCTAACATCAAATTTCGAACCATCCCAAAATTAGGATTTCCTCTAATTCCTAATCTCAATTTAGCGTTTCCATCTCGCATTTCAGGATCTCCGGGTATATTTGTGTCATCATCAGGATAATATATATCCAATGCGTCTTTTGGTTTATTAATCTTCATATTTGTAAGCAATGCTAATGATAAATCAATTTCATTATCGGCTGGCCAAACTACCTCTGAACTCAATGCCCCACAATTAGAACTTGCTGTTGTGCCCGCAGGTATCGTTACTTTTAACGGGATTTCGATTTGGTAAAAATTCTGGGTAAAGTCATTCCCAAAACGAATGAAACCTATCATTTGATTGTCGCGAAGAGCGATTTCATCCGGCAAAGATTCTGCGTGCAAAAACATTTTCAGTTTTTTAAACTGACGCATATCAACACTCACATTTTTAAAAACTGCTCTTGAGTCATTTGGTTCCAGTCCGTCGCCTGAAACTCTTAAGGAAAGGGATTGTTCGTTTTGATTAATAACCGTATTATTATTATACAATTGTTCTTGTTCTACTCCTGGAGGAATGATATAATTTATAGGACATCTGTCGTTATTTTCCTGAAGATTTAC
>DZAU01000022.1:0-22535 GCA_022729635.1 Flavobacterium psychrophilum | reverse complement strand
CTGGAGGAATGATATAATTTATAGGACATCTGTCGTTATTTTCCTGAAGATTTACCGCCAGTACATCGAAATTTGTTCCATCATCCGTTGGATCTATATCCGTTGGATCGAGAGAACTTGTAACTCTTCTCCAATCTCCTCTTACTAAATCTAAAGCCCCAAAACGCACTGTCACCTCATCACTAAAACCGGTCATAAACATTCTCATAAAACGAATCGATCTAAAATCAGAGATGTTTCCAATAGTGTTTTCGGGCTGCGAAACAGGAATTTTAAACTGAAGCCATCTTGCCTCTGTAACTACTCCGTTATCCATTGTAATCTGAGTATTTCTAATATCGGTGATGTAATTTTGTCCAACAGCCATATTTGGTTTAACATCAACACTATATTCATAATACGCATTGATGGTGTTCATCGTATTATCCTTGTTGATGTCTTCAATATCAGGATCGGCAGTTGAAGCTCTATTGGTGTCATTAATATCAACTGCAGAGTTTCCATCGGTACCGTTATAATCTCTATATCTTTCCAAAATTCCTCCTGAAGCATTTAAATAATATCTATAATCATCGGCTGCCGGATCGGGTTGCGAGGCAAAACTGTTATAGATTGTTCCTTCTTTTGAATTATCCAAACCATCTAAACCAATATCTTGACTGGTGCGATTAGCAGTATTGGCATCAAAAGCATAAATTAAGGATTGCGAAGCGGGCACATCTCCCCAGATGGGTTGTGGATTTACTTTTATTTGGTCTGGACCCAATCCGTTTTCATATTGTTTTCTTCCGTCTTTTAAAATATCTTCCGATATTTCCCCTAAATTGAAATAAATTTTACCTGTATTTGTTTTTGGTATTTCGCCAGCTCCAACATAAGGATCCAAAACCCAAAACTGGATATATTCCACATTTCCTTGTTCGAAATTGGTTGAATTTAAGGAACGCATTATTCCTCCAAAATTATCCTTGGCATTTGTTGCAACATTCAAACCATTATTATACGCACCTCTTTCAGTAGGGTAATACGTCAAATCCAAGGTGTTTATAACCTGCGATTGTCCTTGTGCGATATCGGTTAAGGGGTATAATTCTTCGCTAAAAATTCTTCTTGTAGTATTTAATGACAAATCGTCATTTGAAATTCCGGATGGTTTTGAAGTATAAAAAACGGGATCAATTGAGTACCAAGACATTTTTGCTCTTTTGAAACCATAACTCAAATCATTTGCATTTGCGTTAAAATCGTAAAGACTTTCCGTATCATTCAGTGGTGTTGAGGACAATTTCCAGGCATAAGGAGATCGCATGTCGATTGTAGATTGAGAACCTTCAAAATCATCTACATATATGGTTGATTCTCCTTGAAAACTGTTTCCTTTTGGGTCATCCGGTTCTAAAAATGCAATTTCCCCTCTCACCGAAAGATTTGAAGGCACATCTGTATCCATATTTGGCAATTTATTTACCAATCGGGTAAAAAATGGAATTTCTGATGAATAATTACCGTTAAACCCAAACATATTATTGTTTACGGATTCTTGTCCAAAACCCGATTTTTGGGTAAATGGTTTTTCGTTTAATTTTAAGAAAGTAGCTCCAACCAGAAACTTATCTGAAATTTGGTGCTCGACATAAACTCCAAAAAAACGCTTGGTTTGTTGACCAAAAACAGAATTATTTTCTAACGAAACACTAATTGGCGTGTTTGAAGCCTGAAGTGAAGGATCCAGAATTTGCACTCTTCCCAGTTGATAATTAACGCTATAATCTATTCCTTCAACCAAAACTCTTCCGCCAGCTGTCACAACAACTGAACCTCTAGGAACGTTGAAAGCACCAATAGGAATTCCTTCGCCACCGGTTGATTTGTATTTTCCTCTTAAAAGGAATTTGTTTTTATCACTGTCCTGTAAAGCTCCAGACTGTGTGTTGGTGTACATATTTCGGAACACATATTTCTTTTGATTTTCATTATAAGTATTGACATTTTTATAATCTTCACCAGTTCCTGTTGATAATTTTGAAAACAACAATTCTCCAAAAGGTTCTTTGGTGGTAAATATAATCCGCCCGTTTTGAGTGTCTATTGTCATTCCTTGCATAAAATCGAAGAAACCGTCACCTCCAGTTTGTGGATCGTTGTTGAAATTTAATCTATCTAAATTGAATACTTTCAACAAAGGTGTTTCCGCAACTTCGTTTCCAGGAGTTGGATTCGGAGGAAATGAACTTCCCGTGGCTGGCGTAATATAATTTAATGGCGATGGATCTGTATAAAGAATGTTGAATCTAAAGTTTTCTTGTTTTAATTGATATGCTCCCGGAATTTGATAAATGTTTTTCATCATCAGGTTCCAAACCGGATTTTTGACATTGGTCAAATTGCTTTTCAGCATTTTCAAAATTAAACTTTGTGTAATAATGGCTTGATTCGATGGGTTATTTCCTGACACAATTGTTGCATCTACACCGTCGTTACCAAATTCACCCACTTGATAAACTTTGTCTCCAATGGTGTATTGGTAAGCAACCGCAAGAACTTCGTCGTTAGCAAGTCGTTGTTGTAACGAAATATACCCTAATTGGGCGTTAAAAGTATATTCGTTTGCGTTTAATTTTCGGGCATTTTCTAACTTAGAATAATCGGCTCCTTCGTTGACCGTTGCATTAAATCCAGAGCCTGAAGTGGCTATTTCTCGAATGTTGTTATTCAACAAACCGGTTCCTGCGGCAATTTGTGCCGGATCATAGTCATTGTTCGAGTTATCGGCTGGAGAATCAATCGGATTATTAAACATCCCGGTTGAAGGATCTAAAACCACGACTTCGCTGTCTTGTAAACCAGTTAATTGCGCTTCACCTAAATCTTGTAAAGCAATGATATTTCTTAGATTATTATTTGTGGTAGTTACTCTGTTTTGCTTATTGGTAACCCAAATTTCTAATCTTGAAATCTGAACTCTGCTATCAATAAATGGATAATTTTTTAGGGCAGCATCGTACTTGTATCTAAAATATTGGGAAAGAAAAAAGTGCCGGTCATTATCATAATCAAGGGCATACATATCAAAGTCCTGAACAGTTCCTCCGCCTTCGGCAACAACGGTTTTAGTCTGCGATTTTTGTTCTGAGAAAACTCCTGTGATGCTTGTTTTGCCAAACTGCAACTTAGTTTTTACCCCAAAAAGACTTTGAGCTCCTTTAATCAAAGAGCTATTCAAAGGCATGCTTACATTTCCAACTTCAATTTTTTGAATAATGTCATCTTCTGTTGGCGTATATTCGAGTTTAATTAAGTTTTGAAAAGCAAAAGTGGATTGGGTATCATAATTGACATTCACATTGAGTCTGGTTCCTACTTTTCCCATCAAACTCATGCTTATTCTTTGATTGAAATCGAAAGATATAGAAGACCTGTTTCTTGGAGAAAACGCCGGATTATCTTGTTTTGTATAACGAAGTCCAAAATCCATTTCTATAGATCCTGTAGGTTTTATATCGATAGTATTGCTCCCAAAAATAGATTCAAATAGTCCCGATTTTACATAATATCTTGGCAATAAATCTTTTTTGGCATCATCTCCTCCTTCTTTTTTTCCTTCAATGGCGTCTAATTTATCCTTGAAATAGTTGCGCATCGATTCTTTCCTAACTAAATCTTCATATTCTTTCGGATTTAAAATGGTGGGATAATTTGTTGGGAAATCGCCAATGGTTTTGGTCAATATATACATTCCCGTAACCGGATCATAAGAATAGGATTTTACTATGCTTTTAGGGTCTTTCATTTGAATTTTCCCTGTTGAAAAACCAGTTTGAGTAGTGTCTTGAGTTGCCGGATTCACTTGAGCCTGCGATACAAAGCCACTAAATAAAATTAATAAAAATGTACAAATTTTATACACAAATGGGTTCTTTTTTAAATACTGTATTTTCAACTTTTATAAGTTTTTTAAGGCTTGCTTAATAATATTTTCAACGGAACTCTCTGGGGCATCTTTTATAATTTTTTCCACTATCCTTTCTGAAACTTTTCTAACAAAGCCCAAAACCTCCAAAGCAGATAACGCTTCATCTCTGTTTGTATTGCTCTGAGACATCGAAACTTCGTCTAAATCGTACAGTTTTAGTACTTTTTCTTTCAAATCGAGAATCACTCTTTGAGCTGTTTTACTTCCTATTCCTTTTACGGATTGTATCGTGGCAACATCACCGGATGCAATTGCATTTGTAATTTGTTTTGGATCTAAGGAAGACAACATCGTTCTGGCAATGCTGGCACCAATTCCTGAAACCGATAACAGCAGTTTGAATATTTCTCTTTCTGATTTCTCAACAAAACCAAATAAAGTATGTGCATCTTCCTTGATTTGAAGATGCGTAAACAATTTTATAAAATCAGTTGTGGGAAGTAAAGAATAAGTGTGTAAGGAAATGTTTACGTGATACCCAACTCCTCCACAGTCAATAATGACTTGTGTTGGTGATTTTTCTACCAATTTTCCTTGCAAATGTGCTATCATCTATGAATTTTATATCTCCAAATATAACAAAACTTAATCTTCGGGGAAATTTTAATGAAAAAATTAAATAATGTTATTTAAAAACGTATCATTTCAATCCCGAATGCCTTCGGAAGAGAAATCACATAATGTGAGAACTAATGTGATTTCTCCTTCGTCGAAATGACACACTAAGTATTAATTTACTTAACTGCTTTTAATTTTCGCTTTTCTTTTTCCTGAGCGTCAATGACTGCAATCGCTGCCATATTTACCATTTCTTCTACACTTGCCCCTAATTGAAAGATGTGAACTGGTTTGCCCATTCCTAACATAATTGGGCCAATAGAATCTACTTTATTCAATTCTTTTAAAAGTTTGTAAGTAATATTTGCTGATTCAAGATTTGGAAAAATCAGGGTATTCACTTTTTCCCCTGCTAATTTAGAGAACGGGAATTTAGCTTTCAACAGTTCTGGATTTAAAGCAAAATCTGCTTGAATTTCACCATCAATAATCATATCAGGATGATTTTTATGCAAATAAGCGACTGCTTCTCTCACTTTTACTGCACTTTCGTTTGTTGAAGATCCAAAGTTTGAAAAAGAAATCATGGCAATTACCGGTTTAATTCCAAACATTTTCGCTGCGTTTGCAGTCATAATCGCAATCTTAGCTAAATCATCGGCAGTGGGATTGGTGTTTATGGCAGTATCTGATAAGAACATTGGTCCACGACTGGTCACCATCATATTGGTTGTAGCGATAAGAGAAACCCCATGTGCCTTATCAATAAGCTGTAACATCGGTTTAACCACTGAAGGATAACTTCTGGAATGTCCGGTCAATAATGCATCTGCTTCTCCTTCGTTAACCATCATTGCGGCAAAATAATTTCTTTCGCGCATTAAACTCTGAGCATCGAATAATGAGATTCCTCTTCTTTGTCTGGTTTCCCAATATGCTTTTGCGAATTTATTTCTTCTTGATTCCTCGTCACTTGTTTTTGGATCAATAATTGGAACATCGGCATCAAAACCAAGTTCTTTCATTAATTCCAAAATAATTTCTTTTTTTCCTAACAAAATTGGAAACCCAATTCCTTCTTCATAGACAACTTGGGCCGCTTTTAGCACGTCGAGATGGTCAGCTTCTGCAAAAACAATTTTTTTAGGATTCATTTTAGCTCTGTTGATAATCAATCGAACCATTTTATTGTCATTGCCCATTCGGTCTAAAAGTTCCTCTTCATATTTATTCCAATCGAGGATTGGATTTAGTGCAACACCTGAATCCATAGCTGCTTTTGCCACTGCCGGCGCCACAACGGTAATTAATCTTGGGTCAAAAGGAGAAGGAATTATATAATCACGACCAAAAGTCAATTTGGTAGCGCCATAAGCAATATTCACTTGTTCAGGAACGTGTTCTTTAGCCAAAGCAGCAAGTGCTCTAACGGCTGCCATTTTCATCGCTTCGTTTATTTTTGTGGCACGAACATCTAAAGCTCCGCGAAAAATATATGGAAATCCAAGTACATTGTTGACCTGATTAGGATGATCAGAGCGTCCGGTTGCCATAATAATATCTTTTCGGGTGGCAATGGCTAGATTATAATCAATTTCAGGATTTGGGTTTGCCATTGCAAAAACGATTGGGTTTTTGGCCATTCCCAATAACATTTTTGGAGTCATAATATCTCCGGAGGATAATCCTAAGAAAATATCTGCTCCAACCAAAGCCTCTTCAAGACTCATTGGTTTCTTGTCAGTGGCATATTTTTGTTGTAAAACCGAAAGGGACGGATTGTCTTTTGTTAAAACTCCCTTGCTATTAAACATTAAAATATTTTCTAATTTTAGTCCGAGTAAAACATACATATTTGCACAAGCAAGAGCTGCAGAACCCGCTCCTGAAACTACCATTTTTACATTTTCGGCTTTTTTCCCTGCTAATTCTAAAGCATTTATTAAGGCTGCTGATGAAATAATCGCGGTTCCGTGCTGATCATCGTGCATTATCGGAATATTTAATTCTTCGACTAATCTTCTTTCGATTTCAAAAGATTCGGGTGCTTTAATATCTTCGAGGTTGATTCCGCCAAAGGTTGGTGCAATATTTTTTACAGTTTGAATAAATTCCTCAATGTCTTTTGTCCCAACTTCAATATCGAAGACATCAATACCAGCAAAGATTTTGAATAATAATCCTTTTCCTTCCATAACTGGTTTTGAGGCTTCCGCACCAATATCACCCAGCCCTAAAACTGCGGTGCCGTTTGATATTACTGCAACCAGATTTCCTTTGGCAGTATATTTATATACATTATTAATGTCTTTTTCAATTTCTAAACACGGCTCTGCAACTCCTGGCGAATAGGCTAAAGAGAGGTCTCTTTGAGTTGCATATTTCTTAGTTGGCGTAACCTGAATTTTTCCAGGAGTAGGTTTTGCATGATATAATAATGCTTCTAATCTTTTACTATTCTTGTCCATTATTTTAATTTTTTTTGTACTCACAAAGATAACGGACTTGGTTTAAATAGAAGTCTTTTTAAATCATAAATTGTCAAAAAAATTGTGCGTCTTATTATATAAAAAAAACAGTCGCATATTTGCGACTGTTTATACTTTTTTTTGGACTTGGACCTATGTTTTTCCACCGCTAATATAGGAATCTAGAAATTGAATGGTATCTTTTTGCAAGTCGATAATTGATTTTACGACGTCGCTAATAGAGATAACCCCAATTATTGTTTCGTTTTCGATAACCGGCAAGTGTCTTATTTTTTTGATGTTCATTAATTCCATACAATAATCAAGGTCGTCTGTGAGTTTTACTGTAATCACATTTTCGGCCATAATTTCGTGAACGAATGTTTCCTTTGAAGATTTATCCTTTAAAGCAATTTTTCGGGCATAATCTCTTTCAGACAAAATCCCTACCAGTTTGTCGTCTTCCACTACCAAGACAGCTCCAATATTTTTTTCGCTCATCTTAACTAAAGCTTCATATACCGTAATTGAAGGCAGTACTGAATGTACTTCTTTTCCTTTCTTGCTTAAAATTTGACTAACTTTCATAATAGAATAATTTTGTGGGTCATAAATTTAAAAAAAATATTCCATAAAGTTTACTTTTTTTTATAAAATTAACTAATATAAAATGTGTCTAAATACTTTTTCTCGATTTATGATTAAAAAGCATTCTTTAAAAATAAGATTAATCTGCGGATAAGCGTGTTAAACAATTAATTTATAGCAAATTAATCCTGTCAAAAATCTATTCTAAAAACTTTAAAAAATCAATATTCCGTTTTAACCCTTCAAATTTAGTTCTCTTTAAAGGCGAGTCTTTAAAAACAGACTTAAAAGTTTCCTCGGTAATTTCTTCCCAGTCTTTTTTTGACATCGACACTATTTCTGGATTGGGATTGAAAAGAGGTTCATTATGCGCTTTTGAAAATCGGTTCCAAGGACAAACATCTTGGCAAATATCACAGCCAAAAATCCAATCTTCAAATTTTCCTTTCATTTCAGGTGTGATATTTTCTTTGAGTTCAATGGTGAAATAAGAAATACATTTGCTTCCATCCACAACATAAGGTGCAACAATGGCATCGGTGGGACAAGCATCTAGGCAAGCGGTGCAAGAACCACAATGGTCTGTAGTTGCAGTATCATATTCCAATTCTAAGTCGATTATCAATTCGGCAATAAAGAAGAAAGAGCCTGTTTGTTTACTAATTAAATTGCTGTTTTTACCAATCCAACCCAAACCACTTTTGGCAGCCCAAGCCTTGTCGAGTACCGGAGCCGAATCTACAAAAGCTCTACCCGAAACTTCCCCAATAGTTTCTTGAATTGAAGCCAATAATTCCTTCAATTTTTCCTTGATGACAAAATGGTAATCCTGTCCGTAAGCGTATTTTGAAATTTTATAGGAATCCTGATTTTGAAACTCGGAAGGATAATAATTCAACAAAAGGGAAACAACACTTTTAGCATCATCGACCAACAAAGTTGGATTTAATCGTTTGTCAAAATTGTTTTCCATATAGGACATTTGACCATTCATTTTATTGTTTAGCCAATTTTCCAATCGCGGTGCTTCTTGTTCTAAAAATCCTGCTTTGGATATACCACAAGACAAAAACCCGAGGCGTTTGGCTTCGGATTTGATGAATTGAGTATTAAATAATTTAGATGTCAAAAGCTAGAGTTTAGGTTTATTTTCAATGAAATAAATATCCCGTCAATTGTCATTCCGACAAAGGAGGAATCTCAACAAACGTGAGCAACTAACTGAGATTGCTTCGTTCCTCGCAATGACGTTTAGAAAAGCCCTCCTTGAGTATTCAATTTAATTTTTCCAAGATGTTTGTATGCTTTTTCTGTAACTTCTCGTCCTCGCGGTGTTCTCATAATAAATCCTTCTTGAATTAGAAAAGGCTCATAGACTTCCTCGATGGTTTCGCTGCTTTCGGAAACAGCTGTCGCCAAAGTAGATAATCCTACTGGTCCGCCTTTGAATTTATCGATGATGGTGTTCAGAATTTTATTGTCCATTTCGTCTAGACCGTGAGCGTCAACATTCAAAGCTTTTAGGCTATATTTAGCGATTTCTATTTCAATTGTGCCGTTTCCTTTGATTTGGGCAAAGTCACGAACACGACGCAATAAAGCATTGGCAATTCGAGGTGTTCCTCGACTTCTACCTGCAATTTCGATAGCGGCTTCCATAGAAATAGGCATTTTCAAAATTGCAGCACTTCGTTCTACAATTGTAGTCAAAAGTTCGGTAGAATAATATTGAAGTCGTGAGGAAATTCCGAAACGAGCACGCATTGGTGCGGTTAATAAACCGGAACGCGTGGTGGCACCAATTAGTGTAAACGGATTCAAATTGATTTGTACCGTTCTGGCATTTGGACCCGATTCTATCATTATATCAATCTTGAAATCTTCCATTGCAGAATATAAATACTCTTCGACTATTGGACTCAAACGATGAATTTCATCAATAAACAAAACGTCTCTTTCTTCGAGATTGGTCAAAAGACCCGCTAAATCTCCGGGTTTGTCTAAAACTGGTCCGGATGTTATTTTTATTCCAACTTGCAATTCATTGGCCAAGATATTTGCCAAAGTAGTTTTGCCCAATCCTGGTGGTCCGTGAAAAAGAGTGTGGTCAAGTGCTTCATTTCTTTGATTCGCCGCTTGAACAAAAACTTTCAGGTTCTCCAATATTTGTTCTTGCCCTGCAAAATCGTCAAAAGAAAGCGGTCTCAACTTTTTTTCGAGATCAAGTTCTTCTGGATTATAACTGTTGTTTGTTGGGTCTAAATTTTCATTCATTTTACAAATATATAACAAAGTTGTTTTTTTACCACAGATTACACAGATTTACACAGATTAAGAGAATTGTTTCGTTTAAAAAATCCAGACGCCTTGTAACAAATTAAATTTTTGAAATTAATTTCAGAAAGACACAAATAAAAATGCCTTCCGATTAAGAAAGGCATTTTATATATTTAGTTTAATTTCTAATGATGAAGAACTTCTTCTCCTTCTTTCATCGGAACGTTTTGTGGCACAAAATCTTCATCGTGAGCCGGATTACTGTAATCATACGGCCAACGGTGTACTTCTGGCAATTCGCCCGGCCAGTTTCCGTGTATGCGTTCTACTGGAGTTGTCCATTCTAAGGTGTTCGACCTCCAAGGATTTTGAACTGCTTTTTTACCGTAGAAAATACTAGTGAAAAAATTATATAAAAACACCAATTGGAATGCACCTCCAATTAGGGCAAAAACTGTTATTAATACGTTTACGTTTTGCAAATCATCAAATAATGGAAAATTTGTATTGGTATAATACCGTCTTGGTAAACCTGCCAATCCAATAAAGTGCATTGGAAAGAAAACTCCATAAGCACAAACTGCAGTTACCCAAAAGTGTACGTAGCCAAGATTTTTGTTCATCATTCGTCCAAACATTTTTGGAAACCAGTGATATATTCCGGCAAACATTCCGTAAATGGCAGAAATTCCCATTACTAAATGGAAGTGAGCCACCACAAAATAAGTGTCGTGAACATTAATATCTAAGGTGCTGTCTCCGAGAATAATTCCGGTTAAACCTCCTGTAATAAAGGTAGAAACCAAACCAATTGAGAACAACATTGCTGGATTCATCTGTAAATTACCTTTCCAAAGTGTCGTGATATAATTAAATGCTTTTACTGCTGATGGAATGGCAATCAATAGAGTGGTAAAAGTAAATACCGAACCTAGAAAAGGATTCATTCCCGAAACAAACATGTGATGTCCCCAAACTATGGTTGATAAAAAAGCGATTGCCAAAATTGACATAATCATCGCACGGTAACCAAAAATAGGTTTACGAGAATTGGTAGCAATAATTTCGGATGTAATTCCCAAAGCTGGTAAAATAACGATATATACTTCAGGATGCCCAAGGAACCAGAATAAGTGTTCAAACAAGACAGGTGAACCACCTTGATAATGCAACACTTCGCCAGCAATATAAATATCTGAAAGGAAGAACGAAGTCCCAAAACTTCTATCAAAAATCAACAGTAAAGCTGCAGATAATAAAACTGGGAAAGAAACAACTCCAATGATTGCCGTTACAAAGAATGCCCAAATAGTAAGTGGCATTCTAGTCATTGACATTCCTTTTGTTCTCAAATTAATTACAGTTACAATATAATTTAATGAACCCATTAATGAAGCCGCAATAAATAATGCCATAGAAACCAACCATAATGTCATCCCTGCTCCAGAACCTGGAATTGATTGTGGTAATGCACTCAAAGGCGGATAAATTGTCCAACCTGCCGATGCTGGTCCAGCTTCTACAAATAAGGAACTAAGCATTATAACACTGGATAAAAAGAATAACCAGTACGATATCATATTCAAAAATCCGGAAGCCATATCACGAGCTCCAATTTGAAGGGGAATCAATAAATTACTGAATGTTCCACTTAATCCTGCTGTTAGAACAAAGAAAACCATTATGGTTCCGTGAATGGTAACCAACGCCAAATAAATATCATTGGCCATTACTCCGTTTGGAGCAAATTTATCGCCCAATAATACATTAAATATTTTGAATGATTCTTCCGGCCAAGCCAATTGCATTCTGAAAAGCATTGACATCATTACACCAACAATACCCATCACAATACCCGTAATCAAGTATTGTTTAGCAATCATTTTGTGATCTATACTAAAAATATATTTAGTAATAAAAGTGTCTTTATGGTGGTGTGCATGTTCGTGAACTTCTGCTGACATATCTGTTTACTTTAAATTTTTCTTGTTAATTATTTCAAGGCGATTTTAGCAATAACTGCTGTATCCATTGCTTTTGTAGAATCGATTCCTGAAGCAGCTTCTACTGGTTTAGGTGCATTGGCGGCTTTCACTTCCTGAACCAATGTTGCTTTATCGCTTAACCACTTTTTATAGTCTTCCGGTGAGTCAACCACAACTTTCATTTGCATATTGTAATGCGAAGCACCACATATTTTATTACATAGCAGTACATAATCAAACTCATACGGATCGAGAGCAGTTTCTCCTTTTGCAACAAGTTCTTTACTCTTGGCTTCTCTTATGGCATTAATATTTTTAACTTTTTCGACCATAAAAGGCAAAGCTCTATATTCTGCCGAGGTAAAAGTAGGTTCGAAAGCAAATTCGGTAACCATGCCCGGAACACAGTTCATTTGCGCTCTAAAATAAGGGAAGTAAGCCGAATGCAAAACATCTTGAGAACGCATTTTGAAATGTACTTTTTTTCCTTTTGGAATATGCAATTCCGTAACCACAATATCATCTTGTGCGTTTGGATCTGACAAATCTACTCCTAGAGTGTTTACCCCTTCTATTAATCGCACATTGGCTTTGCCAAGAACGTTATCAGTGCCAGAATATCTTGCAGTCCATTTGAATTGTTGTGCATATAATTCGATTTCAATGGTTTCCTCATTTTCATCAACAAACATAATATTTGTCCAAGCATAAAGTCCGTAAAGAATCAATCCTGCCAATACAATGGCTGGAATTCCACTCCAAATAACTTCTAATTTATTGTTATCAGCGAGATAAAGAGCTTTTTGTCCTTTTTTCCCACTGTATTTAAAACTAAAGTAATGCAACAAGGCTTGTGTAATTGCCTGAACTGTAAATATTAAAATCCAAGAAATATTCATCAAATTATCTACCGTAGCACCGTGTTTTGAGGCTGGAGTGTGAAGCACTAATGGTCCCCAAGTAAACAATCCATAAATGGTAAAAATATAAATGAATGCCAAAAAGCCAAACATCAAATACCCTTGAGTGTTATTGTCTCCGTCATTTGCTATCTGCGAATCATCGGCATCGCCTACTTGAGTCAAATCGAATATCTTAGTCAACTGCCATAATGCAATAGCCAATAAAACTAAAACTATAATTACCAACAAACTTGTCATCTAATTTTTTTTTTATATTAATAATGAAAATGTTTACTTTCTTCTATAAATGGATTTCTTTTTGGCAACAGCGGTGCTTTTGTCAAGGCTGTGAAAATAACATAAATAAATAATCCAAGGAAGAAAAGTACGGATGCAATTTCTGAAACTCCAATAAACCATTGATCACCAACAGTTCCAGGCATAATCATAACAAAGAAATCAATATAATGTCCCAACAATATCACTGTTCCTGCCATAACAAGAATCCAAGTAATTCTTTTGAAATCGGTATTGATTAAAATCAATAAAGGAAACACAAAATTCATAACCACAGATCCAAAAAATGGAAGATTGTATAATTGTATTCTAGTAACAAAATACGTTACTTCTTCAGGAATATCAGCATACCAAATCAACATAAATTGGGAGAACCATAAGTAAGTCCAGAAAACACTAAACCCAAACATGAATTTTGCTAAATCGTGAATATGACTTGTATTTACATGTTCTAAATATCCTTTAGATTTCAAATATAAAGCGATTAAGCAAATAGTTGTAATTGCACTTACAAAGAAACTGGAAAAAACATACCATCCAAATAAGGTGCTAAACCAATGTGGATCAACTGACATAATCCAATCCCAAGACATAATCGATTCGGTTACAATAAAGAATACTAAGAATGCCGCTGACATTTTGAAATTCTTTTTGTAGAAACGGTTGTCATCTGCTTGGTCTTGAGCCAAACAATTTTTTCTTGAATAATAACGGTACAAATTCCAACCAATCAAGAAAACAGCTGCTCTGATAATCCAAAATGGAAAGTTCAAATACCCTGATTTATTAGCGATTAGTTTGTCGTTTGCCACTACTTCAGGATCCAACCATATAAATAAATGATTATAATGCAATCCTGAAAGAATCAATATAATAAAGAATATCAATGAGCCAACTGGTAAATAGGCGGTTATTCCTTGCATCACTCTAAACAAAACCGGAGACCATCCTGCTTGCGCCACTTGTTGAATTGCATAAAATGCTAAAACACCAAGCGAAATCAACAAAAAGAAAATTGCCGCAACATACAAAGCTGCCCATGGTTTGTTTTGCAATTGTGTTAAAACATGTTTTAAATGGGCTTCATGTTCTGCTTCGGCGCTTATTTTGTTTTCGCCTGCTTCGGCATGTTCTTCTGTTACAAGTTGAACTGGTTCTTCAACAACTACAGGAGCAGCAGCAGAATCTTTAACAACAGAAGTAGAATCTATTGTTTCATGTGTAGCAACAACTTTTTCTGCTTCGTGTTGAACTTCTGAAGCTACATGACCCTCTGTTGCAGGAGCATGTCCCTCAACAGTATGTGCAGCTTCTTGATGAGTTCTGTGAGTATCCGAAGCAAGAATTGCCTCTACTGCTTGAATATCTTTGGGTGCAGAAAAAAAGCCATATCCAATTCCTAAAAGACCAACTGCCATTAGAATAAGAGAAAATGTTTTTAATTTACTTGAAAATGTGTACATATCTATTACGATGAGTTTGTTCTACTTTATAATTTACTTTTTAAATCTACAACATAAGATGCAACCATCCAACGCTCTTTTTTGCTCAATTGATTGGCGTGAGAACCCATATTATTTAGACCGTAAGTTTCTACATGAAAAATACTTCCTTCATTTATTTCTCTGTCTTTATAATTAGGCACACCCAAAAACTTTCCTTGAGTTACTAACTTTCCTTGTCCATCGCCTTTGTCTCCATGACAAATGGCACAATAGATTTCATAAAGTCCTTTTGCTTTTTCCATATCTTTAGCAGATAATGTACCAAGAGGTGATTTCAAATTGGCTGCTTTTACAGCAATTAAAGCTTCTGGAGTATTAGGATATTCATAAACTTCAAAACCTCTGTTTATGGTTCCTTCAACCGGAAGTTGACCTTCTTTACCACCCTTAAAAACATCAGCTTGAGAGTAAGTATTATAACTTACGGGCTCATACATATTAGGCATGTATTGATAATTTGGTTTCGAATCATCTTTGCATGACGAAACTAAACTAATAATACCTACTAAAAGTGCTATTTTATATACGCTTTTCATATCTACTACTAATGCTTTTCAATTACTTTAACTTCTACTGCTCCTGTATTTTCGAAAAAAGAAACGAGTTCTTTTTCGTTATCATGTACTGCTACTTCCATTAAAAAATGGTCATCAGTAGTACGAACATCTGGATTTTCGGCTTCTTTGAATGGCCATAATCTACTTCTCATATAAAAAGTAATAACCATTAAATGCGCAGCAAAAAAAACGGTTTCTTCAAACATAATTGGAACGAATGCCGGCATATTTTCAATATAGCTAAAACTTGGTTTACCACCAATATCTTGTGGCCAATCCTGAATCATGATATAATCCATCAACCAAGTTCCAAATGATATTCCAATGCATCCATAAATAAATGATGCTATGGCTATTCTTGTTGGTGCCAAACCCATTGCTTTATCCAATCCGTGAACCGGAAATGGCGTAAAAACTTCTTCAATATGATGGTGTGCTGCACGCGTTTTCTTAACGGCATCCATCAATATATCATCGTCATTATAAATGGCGTGTATTACTTTATTACTCATGATGTGAATCTTTATTTGCTGCTCTTGCTTTTATAAAATTATCTCCAGTTCCTTTCAAAATTGTTTTTACCTCTGCCTGAGCTATAACTGGGAATGTTCTGGCGTACAATAAAAACAACACAAAAAAGAATCCAATTGTTCCAATGAAAGTTCCAATATCTACAAATGTTGGTGAAAACATTGTCCAAGATGATGGAAGGTAATCTCTGTGTAACGAAGTTACGATAATTACAAACCTTTCGAACCACATTCCAATATTTACTACAATCGAGATGATGAAAGAGAACATAATACTTGTTCTTAATTTTTTGAACCACATAAATTGTGGAGAAAATACGTTGCAAGTCATCATTGACCAATAAGCCCACCAGTACGGTCCGGTTGCTCTGTTCAAAAAGGCATATTGTTCATATTCAACTCCTGAATACCAGGCTACAAAAAGCTCGGTAATGTAAGCAACACCTACGATAGAACCTGTAATCATGATTACAATATTCATCAATTCGATATGTTGAATCGTGATATAATCTTCAAGATGAGAAACTTTTCTCATAATGATAAGCAAAGTATTTACCATAGCAAATCCTGAGAAAACGGCTCCAGCCACAAAGTATGGAGGAAAAATGGTAGTATGCCATCCCGGAATTACCGAAGTAGCAAAGTCCATCGATACAATGGTGTGAACCGAAAGCACAAGTGGCGTTGCCAAACCTGCAAGAACTAAGGAAACTTCCTCAAAACGTTGCCAGTCTTTTGCTCTTCCGCTCCATCCAAAACTCAAAATAGAATAGATTTTTTTATTAAAAGGAGTAATTGCTCTGTCTCTAAGCATTGCAAAATCAGGCAACAAGCCTGTCCACCAGAAAACCAATGATACAGAAAGGTAAGTGGAGATTGCGAATACATCCCAAAGTAATGGAGAGTTAAAGTTAACCCATAATGACCCAAACTGATTCGGAATTGGCACAACCCAATAAGCCAGCCAAGGACGACCCATGTGGATAATTGGAAATAAACCCGCTTGAATTACCGAGAAAATGGTCATTGCTTCCGCAGAACGGTTAATGGCCATTCTCCATCGTTGACGGAATAATAAAAGTACTGCCGAAATCAAGGTTCCTGCGTGACCAATACCAACCCACCAAACGAAGTTAGTAATATCCCAAGCCCAACCTACTGTTTTATTTAATCCCCATGTTCCAATACCGGTAGAAATGGTGTAAACGATACAGCCCAATCCCCAAAGGAAAGCTGTTAATGCGATTGAAAACACAATCCACCATTGTTTGTTGGCTTTTCCTTCAACAGGTGCAGCAACATCTACTGTTACATCGTGATATGATTTATCACCTATGATTAAAGGTTTTCTAATGGGTGCGTCGTATATATGAGACATAATTTTATTTTAGATTTTAGATTTTAAAAAACCGATTCTTTATCTATATTTTACAATTATTTATTGGTTATTGCTATTGACAATTGTCGTCGCAATTGATTATGTATTTCTAACTTTAACATGATAAAACACATTTGGTTTTGTTCCTACGTGTTCTAACAAATGATACATTCTTTCGTCTTCTGCTAATTTAGCAACCTGACTTTCGGTATCGTTAACATCTCCAAAAATCATTGCTCCCGAAGTACAAGCACTAGAACAAGCGGTTTGGAATTCTCCGTCAACAATAACTCTACCCTCATTTTTAGCTGCAAGAATTGTCGCTTGCGTTTGTTGAATACACAAAGAGCATTTTTCCATAACTCCACGAGAACGTACACTTACATCTGGATTCAATACCATACGACCTAAATCATCATTCATGTGGAAATCAAATTCGCTGTTTTGACTGTATAAGAACCAGTTAAAACGACGCACTTTATAAGGACAGTTGTTAGCGCAATAACGTGTACCTACACAACGGTTATACGCCATATTGTTTTGCCCTTGACGGCTGTGAGATGTTGCCGCAACAGGACAAACTGTTTCGCAAGGTGCGTGGTTACAGTGTTGACACATCACAGGTTGGAAAGCTACTTGTGGATTATCCGAGGCGTGTTCCATTTCATTGAATGTAGAAAGTGAACTTGATAAACCTGCAATATTTTCTTTTCTTTCATTATCTCCAGCAAAAGTTTCTTCAGAGGAATAATATCTATCGATGCGCAACCAGTGCATATCACGACTTCTTCTCACTTCAGCCTTTCCTACAACAGGAACGTTATTTTCGGCGTGGCAAGCAATAACGCAAGAACCACAACCTGTACAGGCATTCAAATCGATTGAAAGATTAAAATGATGTCCTACAGAACGATCAAATGATGCCCATAAATCTACCGAAGTTGCTTTTACTTCTTTGTGATCCAATGAAACCATTGGTTGTTCATTCCAAAACTCAGCATCTTTGGTATTGAATATTTCTAAAGTAGTTTCTTTAATAATATCGCCTCTTCCCATCAAAGTTTTTTGACCTTGAACACAAGCAAACTCATAATCATCACCAACTTTTGTCAGTGTAACCGATTGTATAGTATTGAAACCTTTATATAAAGAATAGGCATTTACACCTACTTGCATTTCTTCTTTTAATGCCGCTTTTTTACCATAACCCAAAGCCAAACCAACGGTTCCAATGGCTTGTCCTGGCTGAACGATTACCGGAACGTTTTCTAAAACGATTCCATCGGCAGTTTTAATAGTAGCAGTGCTTCCGTTTAAACCTCCGTTAGCAACAATTTCGTTTGTTAATCCTAAAAGCTTGGCATCGGCATTCGAAACAGTAACATAGTTATCCCAAGAAACTCTTGTGATTGGATCTGGAAACTCTTGCAACCAAGGATTGTTGGCTTGTTGACCATCTCCTAAACCGGTTTTTGTATATAAATTTAATTCTAAACTTGGGGCTGCTTTTGATTGTGCCAAAGCATTTGCAGCAGCAGTATAATCAGCTGAACCAGCAGAAACTGAAGGTATAGTTCCAACAAAAATTCCGTCGTGCAATACTTGATTCCAAGTAGAACCTGCAATTATTGATGCTGAACTTGCTTTTAAATAATCGTAATACGTTCCGGCAATTCCATTCAATGACAATAAAACGTCCTGAAATTGTTTGGTGTTAAACAAAGGACGAATTGTAGGTTGAGTCAAACCGTATGTTCCTTTTGTGATGCTTACATCTCCCCAAGATTCTAAATAATGAGGTGCTGCAGCAGCAATAGTAGTTATTGAAGCGGTTTCGTCTTCTCTCAAAGAGAATGAAGCCGAAAGACTTACTTTTTTCAATCCTTCAACAAAATCTTTCGAATTTGGTAATGAATAAACAGGATTCACTCCGCTCATAATCAAAGTATGAACGCTTCCTGCTTTCATATCAGCAACCAATTGCGCTACTTTTTCGTTAGATCCTTTTCTGATTTGTCTTGTTCCAAAGGTTGAAAAAGATTCACTAGCTAATTTTTGATTAATGGCTAAAACCAATAACTGTGCATTTTTATCTTGAATGCCAGAAACCAAAACACCTTTACTTCCTGCTTTAACTAATTCTTGAGCGGTTTTTGCAACTTCGGCTTTAAATTTTGCATCCAAAGTTACCGGAACCGAAGCTCCAACAACCGTATTATAAATTTGTACCAATGCTTGTTTTTGATTGGCAGTTGACATTGCCAAACGTTTATCGGCAGCAGCACCAGACAAAGTCATATTAGCTTCTAACTGAAAATGTTTAGACATTTTTCCGTTTTTAGGAATTCTGCCTTGAGCATAACCTTTGTCATAACTTCCACCTTGCCAATCTCCAAGTAAATCTGCACCAACAGAAACAATTACTGATGCTTTAGAGAAATCATAATCAACCAAAGCTCTTTCCCCATAAACCATTTCGAAAGCATCTAATGTTGCTGATTCAGAAACGGCATCATATATTACGTGTTTTGCATTTGGGTTTTTAGCAAGAAATTCGGCTATCAACTTTTCAGTTGACGGACTTGCCAAGGTATTGGTCAAAAGAACAACCTGTCCTCCTTTTGTTTTGGCTTCAGCCAAACTTGCTTTTATTTTAGAATCAACATCAACCCAAGTAGCATTTTTACCAGCAATTTTTGGTTCTTTCAAACGCATACTGTCGTATAATGACAAAATAGAAGCGTGGATTCTGGCATTGGCAGCAAATTTTGTGCCTGTCATTGTATTATTATCAATTTTGATAGGTCGTCCTTCACGTGTTTTTACTAAAAGGTTAGCAAAATCATATCCGTCAAAAACTGATGTGGCATAATAATCGGCAATTCCAGGGATAATTTGTTCCGGTTGCACAACATAAGGAATCGTTTTGTGAACAGGACCTTCGCAGGCTGCAAGTGTGGCGGCCGCAGTTGTAAATCCAACGTACTTTAAAAAATCACGACGTGTTGTGGTTGAAGAGGATAAAGCACCCTCATTTCCTAAAAATTCATCGGTAGGAATTTCTTCAACGAATTCGTTATTTTTAAGCGCCTCAACAATAGAACTATTTCCGTTTAGTTCTTCAACACTTTTCCAGTATTTTTTGTTTGATGACATATTCTATAAATATTGTTTATTGTTTGTTGTTTATGGTTTATGGCTTAAAACTTCAAACCATAATCATAACTTTATTTAACTTTTTAATAATGGCATTTACCACATTCCAATCCACCCATCTGTGCTGCAGTCAACTTGTCAACACCGTATTTTTTTGAAAGTTGTTCGTGAATTTTTTTGTAATAGTCGTTGCCTTCCATTTTAACTTCGGTTTTTCTATGACAATCAACACACCAACCCATAGTCATTTTGGCAAATTGTTTTTGAACTTCGAAGGTTTGAACTGGTCCGTGACAAGTTTGACATTCAACACCTGCAACGGTAACGTGCTGCGAGTGATTGAAATAAACAAAACTTTGCAAGTTATGAATACGAACCCATTTTACAGGTTCTGTTTTTCCGGTATATTTTTGATTGGCTGCGTCCCAACCAACAGCTTTATATAATTTGGCAATTTCTTTATCGTAGAAATCTTTAGAATGTTCAGCCGTTGCAGTTGTATCTGAAACTTCCGAAATGTTTTTGTGACAGTTCATACACACATTCAAAGAAGGAATTCCTGCTGTTTTACCAACACGTGCCGCTGAGTGGCAGTAATTACAATCTACTCCGTTGCTGCCTGCGTGAATTCTGTGTGAGAAATGTATTGGTTGCACTGGTGCATATTCTTGGTCAACACCAACTTGCATTAAATAACCATATACAAAAAAAGCACTAGCCAACAATAAGAATATGGAAGAAACCAAGACTAAAAACTGATTTTTTGCAAATGCCTTCCAGATAGAAATCGTTGGTTGTTTTGGAGACACGTTTATTCCATTTGCCGCAGCTACTTTTCTTAAAACATTGTTTACTATTAACAGCATTACAATAAGTATTGCCATTATTAAAGATAACGCACCGAGAATTAAGTTGTTTGAAATTCCTGTATCTTCTCCTTTAGGTTTTGCTCCCGGAAGGGCTGCCGGAGCAGCTTCCTTTTTTTCCATCGTATAAGCAATGATATTGTCTATATCTGCATCCGACAATTGTGGAAAAGGAGTCATTGGTATTTTACTGTTTTCCTCGAATACTTTTACGGCAACAGCATCACCAGATTTAATTAAATCACCACTGTTTTTAATCCATTTGTATAGCCATGCTTTGTCATATTTGGCACCAACACCTCTAAGCGCTGGTCCGGTTGCTTTTGCATCGAGTTTATGACAAGCAGCACAATTAGTGTTAAATAGCTCTTTTCCTTTTACCGAATCGCCACCTGAAGTTGCAGCGGGAGTTGCTGTTGTTGCTACTGGAGCCGCTGGTGCTGCATCTTGAGCATAAGAAGTTAATGATAAGCTTAGCATCAAGGCTAGACTTAAATATAATTTCCTTGAAATCGAATTATGGTTACCCACCTTTTTCATATAATAATGATTATCTACAATGTTTATATGATTTTTACCAAATTTAAAATATGATAAAAATCACTTTTCCTTAAAATATTCGACAAAAATACACTTTATGACCTATTCTCAAAACCTTAAAATAGTCTTAAATATAATTTATATTGATTCTAAATAATAATAGTGCTTTAGTTTTATTCATTAAACACTATTTTTGTAGAAAAATAATTTTGTTATGAGAATTATAGTTGCCAGAAAAATGGTTTTCTCCTTCATATTAATGGGTCTTTCGACTTGTTATTTAAACGCACAAGACCAAAACGTTACTGTAACTCAAGACCCGAAATTCGAGCAATTATTGAACGAAAAAAGGAAAATAAATGCCTCACTTACCGTAAACGATTCTTATAAAATTCAAATTTATAATGGTGGCAGTGAAAACGCAAAAAAAACCTTGAACGAGTTCAAACAAGAGTTCGCAGCCATTGATGCCACAATTGTTTTTAATACTCCTAATTATAAAGTTTGGGTTGGCAATTTCAGAACCCGCATTGAAGCCGAAAGAACTTTGGCAGATATAAAAGATAGATACAAAAATGTGCTTTTGATTAAGCCGAGTAGATAGTTTTTTTTAGACTTTAAACAAAAAAGCAACTCAAATTGGGTTGCTTTTTTTGTTTGTTGATGTTTTTGTTATCTTGTGTTTGTGGGCACAGAATGCAATTCTGCGCTAGCGTTTACGAGATAATTTTGTTAAATCCGAGCTATCGGGAACCAAATCCAATATGCTCAAACAAATCTACTAAAAACCTAAATAATTTCTGAAAACAATTAGCCACAATCTAAAACAAAAAATCCCTCGCCGCGACGAGGGATTTCCTATAAATATATCGAAACTCTATTTCAATTTCTTTTTGATCTCTACTTCGTGGTAAGCCTCAATAATATCTCTTTCCTCGATGTCGTTGTAATTTTT
>DZAU01000147.1 GCA_022729635.1 Flavobacterium psychrophilum | reverse complement strand
CTAATCTGCTAATTAGCTAATTATTCTATTTTCAAACTCAATTCCAACCATCGTTCCTCTTTTTTTTCAATACTCACGATCAATTGGGTCAATTTTTCGCCCATGGCATATATTTGCGATTCGGGAATTTTTGCTTCTACAAAATCTGTTTCTATTTTGGTTTTTTCGAGGTTCAATTGAGCAATATCTTTTTCTATTTGCTCATATTCTATCTTTTCACGGTAGTTTAGTTTTGTTTTTCTTGATTTTTCAAAGGAATCTTCTTCTAAAGAAGTAACCTTTGAAACTACCTCTGACTTTTCTTCTCTTTTTTGTTCTTCAAGTAACATTTCAAAATCTCTATAATCGCTGTAATTTCCCGGAAAATCTTTAATCTCTCCATTTTCCAAAACAAAGAGATGATCCACTATTTTATCCATAAAATAACGATCGTGAGAGACAACAACCAAGGTGCCGGGATAATCCAATAAAAAATCTTCCAACACATTTAAGGTAATGATATCCAAATCATTAGTTGGTTCGTCTAAAATTAAAAAATTAGGGTTTTGAATGAGAACGGTGCAAAGAAAAAGTCGTTTTAATTCGCCGCCACTCAATTTTTCTACGTAGTCATATTGTTGTTTTCTGTCAAATAAGAATTTTTCCAATAAACTTCCGGCACTCAAGGTTCTGCCCTTGGTCAAAGGTATGTAATCTCCATATTCTCTTATAACGTCTATTACCTTTTGACCAGCCTTTATGACGATGCCTTCTTGTGTGTAATAACCTATTTTGACCGTATCGCCTATAACTATTTTTCCATGATCGGGTTTTATTTTTCCGGTTATTAAGTTGAGTAAGGTACTTTTGCCGGTTCCGTTATTTCCTATGATTCCTATTCGATCTTCTCGTTGAAAGATATATTCAAATCCTTTCAAAATCGTTAAATCACCATAAGATTTACCTACTTTATGAAGCTCTATAATTTTACTTCCCAAACGCTCCATGTTGATTTCCAATTGAACCTGATGTTCTTTTCTTCTACTTTTAGCAATTTCTTCTGTTTTATAAAAAGAATCTATTCTCGATTTGGATTTGGTTGTTCTGGCTTGTGGCATTCTTCGCATCCAATCCAACTCTTTTACATAAAGGTTTTTGGCTTTGTCCACCGTAGCTTGCTCAATAGCCAATCGGGCTTCTTTTTTCTCTAAATAATAGGAATAATTACCCGTATATCTATAAATCAAACCCTCGTCGAGTTCCACAATTTCATTGCACACGCGTTCTAAAAAATAGCGGTCATGGGTAACCATAAACAAGGTTAGTTTGGTTTTATCCAAATAGTTTTCTAACCATTCAATCATTTCTAAATCTAAATGATTTGTGGGCTCGTCCAAGATTAATAAATCGGGATTCATAAGCAAACACGTAGCCAATCCCAATCTTTTCTGTTGTCCACCCGACAGTTCCCCTACTTTTTGATGTAGATTTTCTAATTTTAATTTGTGTAAAATCTGCTTGTATTGGGTTTCAAAATCCCAAGCATGATGGTGTTCCATCGCATCAAAAGCCTTTTGATAGGCTTCGGTGTCTTCCATATTTTCTATAGCATGTTCATAGTTTTCTATAATTTTTAAAATAGGATTGTCGGTATTGAAAATACTTTGTTCCACACTCATGTTGGGATCAAAATCCATTTTTTGTGATAAATAAGCCATCTTCAAGCCTTTTCTAAAAACAATTTGACCTTCATCGGCACTTTCTTTTCCCGCAATTATGTTAAGCAAAGTGGTTTTACCCGTCCCATTTTTGGCTACAAAAGCTATTTTTTGGTCTTTGTTGATCCCAAAAGAGAGGTCGTGCAAAATAACCCTTTCGCCAAAAGATTTTCCAACGTTTTCTATGGATAATAAATTCATGGGACAAAACTACACGAACAAAAGCCAATTAGCAAATAGTAAAACATAAATATTGAGTTTTTGATGGTTCTCTTAAACAAACACAC
>DZAU01000021.1 GCA_022729635.1 Flavobacterium psychrophilum | reverse complement strand
TGGTCTGATAGGTAAAATTTGCCGACAAGGTTTTATTAATGGTCATCACAATATTGAGTTGATAATCGATGTCAATGTTTTGCGGTTTGTCTAAATAATTAGAATATAAACTTAAGAAATTTTCTGCAGATACGTTTTTCATTAAAGTAAATTTGTAATATCCGGAAGCATAAAAACCAAGTTCATAACGCATACTTTTGTTGGCATCCACACCAAAATAACTTCCATCAATATAACCAATACCAGAAGTATAATCGCTATTTACAAAAGTAAATTTTGAAGTTAATGGAGCAAAATTCACTTTTAGATTATCGCTTTTCTTCCAATAAAATCCTGGTCCAAAAGTGAGGTAAGCAGGAGAGAAAAACCCAGTGTTTTCTGTTCTAATTTCTACACCATTTGTGTCTTCGCCATAAATATAGCCTGTTGTAAATTGAGTTTTAAAGTTTAAAATCAAAGAGTAGTACCATTCGCCGAAAGCTTTTTTCCCGTAAATAGAGTTGAATTCGAAACGGTCGTCTGTTTTCTTTTCGAAATCGGCATTTTTAGTTTGCAAGAGACCATAATTGGCAAGAATTCGGTTGTCCCAAGTGGTTTTTTCGTTTTTATAATGAAATTCATAATTAATCCCTAAAGTTCCGGAAAAGCTACTTTCGCCTCCGGCAACCCAGTTGTTAAAGTTGGCTTGGTTAAACAAAAAAGAAATATTTCCTTTTTTCGTCCAGCCATTTCCGGTAGTATCCGCAATAGATTGTACTGTTTTTTCAGCGCTTTTTATTAACTCTTTTTCAGAAGATTGTGCTTGTATGATTAAGCTTGAAGTCAAGAAAGCAGCATAAAATAGAAGATTTTTCATTTTTGAGTATTTGAGTTTGTAGGGCAAATATAATAAAACTCATAAATCTCTCAAAACGACTTCATTAGAATTTATTTTTTCTTAAAAAGTGGCACTGCCGAACAGGCTTCGCCATACATAATGCTTCGGGCGAAGGCTTGTAGATTGTGTGCAGCCAAAATATAAGCACGCATCGGCACCAGTTTTTTCGAACAGCCTTTTATTATCACGGACTTGTTTTCATACACCGAATAGTCAATCTTGCGAAGGATTTCCTCATACAAGGCGGCATCTAAATCTTCTACTGTTCCGTTAACGATTTTCTTGGCAAAAGGAGCCAATTGTACCGCAACCAAAATCGTAGCCCAAGCTGGAAATATAGCGTCAGTACTGCAGTTGATGGCAACAAATTGGTCTTGATATTGTGACCAATCGTGGTTTTTTAGATGCTCTCTAAAGTCTTTTTCTTTCAACAAAAACCCTTCAAGAAGCCATTGCGAAATATCAATTTGCACCCGAATTCCCTTTAGATAGTAATCTTCAAGATCGAAAACTTCCAAGGCACTGTTGGCAACTTTATTTACAATTTCTTCCATTTTTTTATTTAGGGATCAGTGGTCGGTTTTTTAGTAATCAGATTTAAACTGAACACTAAAAACTGACCACTGCCCACTTTTTTAAAGCATTCCCAGTTCTAATTTTGCTTCTTCGCTCATCAAATCCTTGCTCCAAGGCGGATCGAAAGTGATTTCTACTTCGGCATTTTTCACATGATAAATTGATCTAACTCTTTCTTCCACTTCTCTTGGCAAACTTTCGGCAACGGGACAGTTGGGCGAAGTAAGTGTCATCAGGATTTTTACTTCATAATCGGTACTTACCAAAACGTCATAAATAAGTCCTAATTCGTAAATATCAACAGGAATTTCGGGGTCGTAGATTGATTTTAGTTTTTCAACTATTTCAATTCCAAGTTTATTGGTGTCTATTTTTTCTTCCATAATTTTTTTACTTTTATTAAAACATATAAGTCATTTAAGTTTTTTATAAAATGATTTATATGTTTAGTAATTAATCTTCTAACATTCGATAATATTCATTAACCATAGTTTTTTGACCTTCATAATAAATGTTTTTCACATTAAAATTAATCAATAAACCAATTGGAACTTTTAACAAGTTCATATAAGTAAGCAATTGAGCTTCAAAAACAGGATTTATTTCGGCTACCGATTTTAATTCAACCACAAGACAATTTTCTATCAATAAGTCACATCTCAATTTTGATTCTAGCTCATATCCTTTATAAATTAATGGGATTTGAAGTTCAGAGGAAAAATTTATTTTTCTTAATTCTAATTCTTTTTTAAGACATTGATGATATACATTTTCTAAAAGTCCAGCTCCGATACTTTTATGAACTTCAATTGCCGCTCCATTTACTTGATAAACCAAATCTTTAAGAATACTTCTTGTTATAACCATATTTTAAAGAATTACTTATATCACTTCTTTTTTTCTTAGCTTTTTTAATAAAAAACTTATATGACTTATATGTTAAATTATTTTTTTGCATCGAATGCCAATGCGTACATCTTTATATTTTTTATCATCGAAACCAATCCGTTGGCTCGTGTGGGTGACAAATGTTCTTTGAGTCCAATTTTATCAATAAAATCAGTATCGGCAGCCAGAATATCCGAAGCTTTTTGGTTCGAAAAAACCCGAATCAGTATGGCGATAATTCCTTTGGTCAAAACGGCATCACTATCGGCAGTGAAAAGGATTTTATCGTCTTTTTTTTCGCCTTTCAGCCAAACTTTCGACTGGCATCCTTTGATGAGATTTTCATCGGTTTTGAATTCTTCCTTAATTAACGGCAGATTTTTACCCAATTCTATAATGTACTCGTAGCGTTGCATCCAATCGTCAAACATCGAAAACTCGTCAATTATTTCTTCTTGTATTTCTTGTATTGTCATTATTCTTTTTTAGCAAATGTGTTTATTTTAGCAACTAATTTTTTAATTTCTGCTGGCGGAAAACCGTGGTCGAAAGCAGTGGTTTCATAAGTTTTGTCTTTATAGGTAACTTTCAAATTAGCAATAGCGGCGCCATCGTGGAAACGTTTTTCGGTCGGTGCTTTTAATCTGGACAAGCTGTCTAATTCGATGTTTTCAAAATAACCAACTAATTCTTTCCAATCTTTATCCGAAATTTTTGTGGCAACCGGTTTTTCGTTCCCGTTTCTGTCTTTCGAAACAGTTACCATTTGGTTTTCGATAGTTATCTTTTGATAAAAACCTCGCGTGTTGGCAGTGTATTCAACAATTGCTGCATTCAGGTCGTTTTTTGTCTGGCTTGAACAGCTTTTGCTAGGGAAAACGCTCAAAAAAATCATTAAAAATAGTTTCATTTGTAGCTTTTTATTGTTTTTTATTGGTCAAATGTAATTCGCATATATTTATTGGTGTTTGCAATCAATTATCAGGTATGCTCATTTCATTGTATTTGTTTTTAGGATAACATTTGTTTTGCTTTTTTTACTGCTTCCACTAAAACGTCAATTTCTTCCTTGGTATTGTAAAACGAAAACGAAGCTCGAACGGTTCCCGGAATTTTGAAAAAATCCATTATGGGTTGGGTGCAATGATGACCGGTTCGAACCGCTATTCCTAGTTTGTCAATTATCGTACCAATATCATACGGATGAATTTCACCAACATTAAACGAAATCACCGATGTTTTTTCTTTGGCTGTGCCAAAAATTTTTAATCCTTCAATTTCCAATAATCGTTGTGTTCCGTATTCTACCAATTCTTTTTCCTGTTGTTGAATATTGTCAAACCCAACGGAATTTAGATAATCAATTGCGGTTCCAAGCACAATTCCGTCAGCAATGTTTGGTGTTCCGGCTTCAAATTTATGGGGCAAATCAGCATAAGTTGTCTTCTCGAAAGTCACTTCTTTTATCATTTCACCTCCACCTTGATAAGGCGGTAATTTGTTGAGCCAAGCTTCCTTTCCGTATAAAATTCCAATTCCTGTCGGGCCACACATTTTATGGCCTGAAAAAACATAAAAATCACAATCCAAAGCCTGAACATCGGGTTTGAGATGTGGCACGGCTTGTGCTCCGTCAATCAAAATCGCTGCACCAAATTCGTGTGCTTTGTCAATCATATATTTGATGGGATTGATAGTTCCCAACGCATTCGAAATGTGATTTACCGTTACGATTTTGGTTTTATCCGACAATAATTTATCGAATTCAGCCATAATTAATTCGCCGTTTTCATTCATCGGAATCACTTTCAAAACAGCTCCTGTTCGTTCGCACAACATTTGCCAAGGCACAATATTGCTGTGATGTTCCATTGCCGAAACCAGAACTTCGTCGCCTGATTTTAATAGCGAGGCAAAACCATTCGCAACAGCGTTAATTCCGTGCGTTGTTCCAGAAGTAAAAATCACTTCGTGGGCGAATTTTGCATTAATATGATTTTGAATTTTGCCACGCGAAACTTCATAAGCATCGGTTGCTAATTGGCTCAAAGTATGCACACCACGATGGATATTAGCATTGATTTCCTGATAATATTTGGCAAGCGAATCAATCACGATTTGTGGTTTTTGATTGGTTGCACCATTATCAAAATAAACCAATGGTTTTCCGTTTACAGTTCTGGAAAGTATTGGAAAATCGGCTCTAATTTTATTTATATCTAACATTGTTATTATTTAGAAAAATTCTAAATACAAAAGTAATGAAATTAAACCATTAAGAAATTAAGTTTCATTAAGAAAAAATGCTAAAACTTAAATTGTTTTAATGGGTTAAGAAAAGTTTAATTTTTTTGCTAAATTGCTTCAAAATTTCTTCAAATGAAAAAAATCTTCAAAATTCTTGGTTTCGCCCTTTTAGTGTTTTTAGTTTATTTTGGTTTCACGACTTATCCCAAACTGGATATAATTTCCGGATTTTCATCGAAAAGTGTGGCTTCAGGACATTTCATTGATAATCGTTCGCTTGAAATGATTGAAAAAGGCGACAACGATATCGAATTGATGGATTTGGCGACAAATCATATTGACGAAAATGGCAAGTCTGTAACCACTTCGGTTTATGGTTTAAAAAAACGAAAAGCTATTTACAGAGAAGGTTTGGGAGCGACATTAATCAACGATGATTTTGATGTTTCAAAACCATACCAAGTTCCAAAAAGAACAAAAATTAACAATAATTTACCTTTTCCTTACGGAAATAATGAGCCAAGGGCCTGCCTGCCGAATGGCATGGACACCGTTTTTGCCAATATTGATTATGCCAAATTAGAAAAGGCTGTCGCCAATGCGTTCGATGCAAAAGACCAAAAAAATAAGCGAACACGTTCGGTCATTGTGATTTATAAAGACAAAATCATCGCCGAAAAATACGATACGAGTTTCAATAAAAATTCTAAAATATTGGGCTGGTCAATGACCAAAAGCATCACTGCCACGATGTTTGGAATCTTACAAAAACAAGGAAAAATCGACATTTTGAAACCTGCGCCAATTGCTGAGTGGGCAACTGACGAGCGTGCAACCATCACTATCAATGATTTACTGCACATGAATTCAGGTTTAGAATGGGATGAAAATTATAATGAAATTTCGGATGTGACAAAAATGCTTTTTATTGAAGAAGATATGACCAAATCGCAAATTAATAAACCCCTTGTTGGAAAACCAAACAAAACTTGGAACTATTCTTCAGGAACGACTAATTTATTATCAGGAATTTTACGAAAACAATTCAAAACGCATCAGGAATATTTAGATTTTTGGTATTCGGCTTTGATTGACAAAATTGGGATGAATTCGATGCTTGTCGAAACCGATATGGCGGGGAATTTTGTGGGTTCTTCATACGGCTGGGCAACTACGAGAGATTGGGCAAAATTTGGTTTACTGTATTTGCACAAAGGTAATTGGAACGGCGAACAACTTTTTGACGAAAATTGGGCAAAATATGTTGCAACTCCAACCAACGGTTCCAATGGAGAATATGGCGCACACTTTTGGCTCAACGCCGGCGGACATTTTCCCGATGTACCAAAAGAAATGTATTATTGCAGTGGTTATCAAGGGCAAATGGTTGCCATTTTCCCAAGCCACGATTTAGTAATTGTGCGAATGGGTTTGAAAGAAGACCCTGAGTTTGATTTTAATGGGTTGTTGAGTGGAATTGTGGGGAGTTTGAAGAAATAATTATATAAAACCCTGTCAGAGTTTTAAACTCTGACAGGGTTGTTATGAAAACGTCACCTAAGATTTATCACAAATCAAACCCCAGTTTCACTCCCAAATTCAAGGCATTAATCTTTATGATTCATTATTTGAACCCTATTTCTTAAACTTTCAAACTCAAAAAAAATTACTTGTATCAGAAAAAATTTAAATTTTTTAAATAAATGTTTGCACATACAAATATTTATTTTACTTTTGCAAAAGATATGGAAAAAAATAATTCAAAATATTGCGGCTGTCTTTACTATTCGGCAAATGCGTTGTCTAGATTGATGACGAAAATGGCAGATGAAGAATTTGCTATCGTAGGAATTTCTTCTTCATATGCTTTTTTGTTGATGACGGTTAATAATAATCCGGGAATTCAACCAAAACAAATTAGCGAAGAAATTCTGCTCACTCCATCCACGATTACTCGATTGATTGAAAAAATGGAACAAAAACAATTAGTGGAAAGGAAATCTATAGGAAGGGCTACGGAGGTATATCCAACAGAAAAAAGTTTGGAGTTAGATTCCAAAATCAAGGAAGCTTGGAAAAATTTATACCGAAGGTACGCTGATCTTATTGGCGAAGAGGAAGCAAAGAAACTGACGACAAAAACCTATGAAGCAGTTAATAAATTGGGGTAATTTTTTAGCATCAAATTATTGTGTGTACAAACAAATTATTAAATTTTAAATAAAAATAAAATGAAAAAAATTGGAATTCTAGGATCGGGAGCTGTGGCCAAAACACTGGGTGTAGGTTTTTTAAAACATGGATATCAAGTAATGCTTGGCACAAGAGACAATTCAAAACTTGCCGAATGGCTGAGCGGCGAAGGGACAAAGGCTCAAGTTGGATCATTTGCGGATGCAGCAAATTTTGGAGATATTGTAGTTTTGGCCGTCAAGGGAACGATTGCCAAAAATGTACTTGAACTTATAGGAAATGAAAATCTGGTAAACAAAACAATAATTGACGCCACTAACCCAATTGCCGATGCTGCGCCAACTAACGGCGTTTTGAAATTCTTTACCAACCTTGACAAATCGTTGATGGAAGAATTACAGGAAACAATTCCTTCGGCAAATTTTGTTAAAGCCTTCAACAGTGTGGGAAGTCCTTTTATGGTGAATCCATCATTTGAAAACAAACCCACAATGTTCATTTGCGGGAACAATGAAAATGCCAAAAAGGAAGTGTCAGTAATTATTGATCAATTCGGTTGGGAAACTGCCGATTTTGGGATGATGGAATCAGCAAGAGCTATTGAGCCTCTATGCATGCTTTGGTGTATTCCTGGATTTAATAAAAACGAATGGACTCACGCGTTTAAACTATTAAAACTATAAATCAATTAGTATAATCTAAAAATATAATCATGTACGTAATCACTGGAGCTACCGGAAACACAGGGAAAATAATCGCTTCTACCTTATTGGAAGCAGGAAAAAAAGTAAGAATCATCAGCCGTGATGCCGAAAAAGCAAAAGAATTGACCGATAAAGGAGCGGAACTTTTTATAGGAGATTCTTCGGACGCTGAATTGTTGAAAAAGGCATTTGATGGAGCGACAGCTGTGTATGCTATGATTCCTATTGATTGGCAAACCTCAAACTATACCGAACATCAAGTGAAACACGCCAATGCCATTGCCGAAGCATTGAGTGTAAGCAAAGTAAAACATGTCGTGGCTTTGAGCAGTCAAGGAGCACATTTAGAAAGTGGTTCTGGAGTTGTTCTTGGATTGCACAAAATGGAAAATATTTTCAACAAAGTAGAAGGGTTGAATACGCTTTATTTGCGACCAAGTTATTTTATGGAAAACACACTTGGAATGATTGGACTCGTTAAACAAGCCGGAATTATGGGTTCACCAATAAAAGCAGATCTTTCTTTACCTGTAATTGCAACAAAAGATATTGCAAATTATGCAGCAAAAAGATTATTGGCTCTTGATTTTAATGGACATACCGTTCAAAATCTTTTGGGAGCAAGGGAAGTTACTTATCCTGAAATAGCAAAAGTGTATGGGCAAGCAATTGGTATAAATGATTTGCAGTATGTAGAATTTTCTGCCGAAGATTTTAAAAATGCCATGAGGCAACAAATGGGGACTTCGGAAAATGTGGCTGATACATTTAATGAATTTATAGGGGCATTAAATGAAGGAAAAGTTTTGGCTCTTGCCAAAAGAGATTCGGAAAGTACGACACTAACTACCATTGAAGAATTTGCGCATACCTTCAATTATGTTTACAATATGTAATTACTAATTTGGCGGCTATTTCGATTATTCGGGAAGCCTATTTAGATACTTAATACCAAAAACCCTTTCAGGGTATAAAAAGCTGAAAGGGTTTTTTATAGATATTTCGTTCATAAAGTTATTAAATGACTAAGGAGATTACAAATCAAATCCCAATTTCACGCCTAATTTCATCGCAATAATCTTGGTAATTCGTTGTTTTAATTCCGGGATTTTGAAGCTTTCGATAAGCGCATTCGAGAAGGCGTACATCTACAAAGATTTTCATAGGCTTTATATTTACTCATAGTTATGAAAACTATGATAAGTAAAGCGACTTTCTATCAAAAATCAAAAATTATTCGAGCCTGTACTGAACGTAGCCGAAGTATGGTTGAAACTTTTTAAAAACAATCGAGTTCAGGTTTATAATAAAGAATGAATATTTTGAAAGGTTGTTAAAAGAAAAAACCCCGAAAAAATAAGGTTTTCGAGGTTTTGAATTATTTTGAAGAGTGTTTCAGCAGAGGAGATGGGATTCGAACCCACGATACAGTTACCCATATACAAACTTTCCAGGCTTGCTCCTTCAACCACTCGGACACCCCTCTTTTTATTTGCGATTGCAAAGAACACGAAAAAAAACGATTTTAGAAAATTAAATACCGTTTTTTATGACATTTCTCCTCGTAATGAGGTTTCGAAAATGGTTTTGAAAACATTCGTTTTAACATTTTGCCCTAGTAAGTACATTAATTTAGTAATTGCAGCTTCGGTGGTGATGTCTTCGCCTGAAATTACTCCAATTTCTTTCATCGAAGTACTGGTTTCATATTGCCCCATTGTCACACTTCCGCCAGAACACTGGGTAACATTAACAATTTGCAGACCATTTTTTATGGCCTTTTTCAGTATGGACAAAAACCATTCTTCGTTAGGGGCATTTCCAGAGCCATAAGTTTCGAGGACAATTCCTTTTAGATGCGGAATGTTAAAAATGGCTTCTAAAACAGCTTTGCTAATTCCTGGAAACATTTTTATAATTGCCACATTATTGTCTAAATGTTTATGGATTTGGAGTTTTTTTATTCTTGTTTGGGTTAAAAATAATTCGGGAAATGTTTTCAAATGAACTCCAGATTCAATCAAAGTGGGATAATTGGGAGAAATAAATGCGTTAAAATTTTCTGCATTTATCTTTGTGGTTCGGTTTCCTCGGTATAATTTGTATTCAAAATAAAGGCAAACTTCACTAATTACCGGTTTGTTGTCGTGTCTTAATGAAGCAATTTGGATGGCGGTTATCAAATTTTCTTTGGCATCGGTTCTTAAATCGCCTATAGGCAGTTGAGATCCTGTGAAGATTACTGGTTTCGATAAATTTTCGAGCATAAAACTCAATGCCGATGTCGAATAAGACATCGTGTCTGAGCCGTGTAAAACTACAAATCCACTAAAAAGAACATAATTATCTTCTATAATTGTGGCAATTTTAGACCAATTTTCCGGATTCATATTCGAGGAATCGATAGGATTTTCGAAAGAAATCGTCTCAATATCACAATCCAATTGTTTTAATTCCGGGATTTTTTGAAGTAGCTTACTGAAATTGAAAGCCTTGAGCGCTCCAGTTTCAAAATTTTTCATCATACCGATGGTTCCACCGGTATAAATCAAAAGGATTTTGGCTTTAGACAGCATTTTCATATTTCATTTTATTAACAACAGGATTGGCATACATTGCTAAAAAGCTTTGCAACGTCAATAAATCATTATGATCAATTCGCATTTCTAGTCTGCGCTCAAAAAGCGATTTTTCGCTTTCAGTATAGAAATGTTGATAGGTAGTAGTTTTATGCAATATATCGTAAGCAATGTAATTAGTAGGCCAAAGTTTATAGTTACTCAAAATAGATTCGTCAATGATTTGCGCCAAAGCTTGAATTTGTTTATTGGAATTATCAAATAGCGACTTAATAAGATCTAATTCGTGGTCAAGAACGTCTCCAACGTGAAGATGAATGCGTTTTTTTTGTCCCATAACACCACTCATCAGGTTGATGAAATCCTCGTTTTTTTCCTTGATGTAAATTTCTTGTTTGGCTTCGGCCAAAAGTTGAGGCATTTTCAGCGCATCTGTCGGGTCATATTCATAAGAAATCGAAACGGGAACAATCTTGATTTTCTTAAAATAATCCATCAGATTTTGCTCATCAGAAGCCATAGAGAGCATTTTCAACACTCCTGGATTTGTGGCGTCATTGCCGTCTTTTGTTCTTCCTTCTCGTTGTGCTATCCAAACCGAACGGTTTTCGTGTTGCAATATTTTACTAATATATTCTGATAATAATTTTGAACTTTGTAGCATTTCTCTGGGCGACAATCCTCTTTGAACCAAAAAATTTCGGTTTAATCTCGCCAGTGTTCTCAAAAATGATTTTTTTACCAAATTATCTCCAATTGCCGAAGCTGTCATCACTAATTTATGCTCGAATAAACAAGCATTTAACAACGAAGTATCTAAAAGAATATCGCGATGATTCGAAATAAACAGATAAGCAGTGTTTTTTTCTAACTTTTCAAAACCCGAAGTTGTCAAACCTTCTGATTTTGTTTCTAACACTTTCTGAAGTGATTTGTAAATAAAATTACACTGAAAGTCTCGAGTAGAATGAGTTCTTAAAAGCTGTTCTTTCCATATTTCATCAGGAAGATCCGGAAAAGTAAAGTTCATCAATGCTTTCATCATCGGGTGATGAACTACATTTTGAATTGCATCATTTACTTCAGTATCATAAAACGGACGAATAGCGTCAAATTTTGACATATAGCATATTTTTTATAAGAACAAATGAACAAAATTTTTATCTAAAATTACTGTTTTCAATGTTAAATCCCAAATACTGTCTTTGAATTTTCGGTAGTAATTCTTGCAATTTCTTCTTGGGATAAATTATAAATTTCTGACAATTTAATGACTACATTTACTAAATAACTGCTTTCGTTACGTTTGCCCCGAAAAGGTGCTGGCGCTAGATAAGGAGAATCGGTTTCGAGAACGATATGTTTCAAATCGATTTGGTTAAGAAATTGGTCGATTTTTCCATTTTTGAAAGTCACAACGCCACCAATTCCCAATTTCATATTATAAGAAATGGCTTGTAACGCTTGCTCATAATTTCCCGAAAAGCAATGAAAAATCCCAAATAAATCAGCAGATTTTTCTTCTTCCAATATTTCGAAAATTTCATCGAACGCTTCCCGACAATGAATGACGATGGGCAATTTATATTGTTTTGCCAATTGAATTTGTTTTCTGAAAGCTGCTTTTTGCTCTTCTAAATGCGTTTTATCCCAATACAAATCAATGCCAATTTCGCCCACGGCAACAAATTTCCTTTTGGCTAATTCTTCCTCAACGTGTTGCAATTCTTCGAGATAATTGTCTTTTACGTGAGTGGGATGCAAACCCATCATCAAAAATATATTTTGGGGAAAATCTTTTTCTAAATCGTACATTGCTTGTGTAAAATCAGAGTCGATGGCAGGTATAAAAAAACGCGAAACGCCGGCATCAATGGCGCGTTGAATCATTTCGTTTCGGTCTTCGTCAAATTCTTTAGAATAAAGGTGTGTGTGCGTATCGGTAATTGTCATTGAAAACATTTTAAAGTACAAAGTTAGTTTTTTGAAACATCGAATTATAAAATATTAGATTACTTTTGAAATATAATCACCGTTTATGAAAACCCTTCCCGATATTCTTAAAAGAGAAAAGTACAAAAAAATAAATTTCAAGGTTTCCAAGACCCAACATTTGCTCCTCAAAGCGAGTATAAACGGTGTGAAAGGCAATTTTATTCTTGACACCGGCGCAAGTTCCAGTTGTGTGGGTTTCGAAAGCATTGAATTGTTTCAATTGGAAGCCAAAAAATCTAAAACACAGGCTTCTGGTGCTGGTGCAACCGGAATGCGTACCCAAATTGCAACCGGTAATCAGCTTCAATTGGGCAGTTGGAAAATTTCTGATTTTGAACTCGTGATTTTTGATTTGTCTCACGTAAATGAGGCTTTACTGCAGCACAAAGCAAAACCTGTTCACGGCATTATTGGTGCCGATATTCTTATGAAAGGCAAAGGAATTATTGATTATTACAATCATTGCGTGTATTTGATAAAAAATTCCAATAAGAAAACTCCAAATTCCAAAACAGAAAGAAAAAATCCCAAACTCCTGTAATAATTGGATTTTGGGATTTTTGTATTGAGAACTTATTAAAATCTACAACTCCAAAGCTTTTTTGGCATTGCCATCCATTAATAATTCTAATGGTTTTTCCAAAGCTTCTTTTACTGCTACCAAAAAACCAACAGACTCACGACCATCAATAATTCTATGGTCATAAGAAAGTGCCACGTACATCATTGGGTGGATTTCTACTTTACCATTTACAGCAATTGGACGCTCGATAATATTGTGCATTCCCAGAATTCCTGACTGTGGAGGATTGATAATTGGCGTTGATAACATACTTCCAAAAACACCTCCGTTCGTTATTGTAAATGTTCCTCCAGTCATATCGTCAACGGTAATTTGTCCGTCACGAGCACGAAGAGCTAATCTTTTTATCTCGGCTTCAACACCTCTAAAGGTAAGGTTTTCGGCATTGCGAACTACGGGAACCATTAATCCTTTTGGACCGGAAACGGCAATTGAAATATCGCAAAAATCATAACCCACTTTATAATCGCCATCCATCATTGAGTTTACGTCAGGATACATTTGTAAGGCTCTGGTTACTGCTTTTGTAAAAAACGACATATATCCTAAACCAAGTCCGCCGTGTTTTGCTTTGAAAGCGTCTTTGTATTCGTTTCGAATGGTATTTATCGGCGTCATATTTACTTCGTTAAAAGTAGTTAACATGGCGGTTTCGTTTTTGGCGGCAACTAATCTTTCAGCAACTTTTCGACGCAACATCGACAGTTTAGTACGTTCAGTTCCGCGACTTCCACCTGTTGGAGTTCCCATTGCAGGAACTGCATTTACAGCATCTTCTTTAGTAATTCTCCCGTCTTTTCCGGTTCCTACAATATCCGATGGTTGGATGTTTTTTTCTTCCAATATTTTTTTAGCTGCTGGAGATGGAGTTCCAGAAGCATAAGAAGTTGGAGCAACTGCCGCTGCTTTAACTTCTTCTTTCTTATCTTCAACTTTTACTTCAACAGGTTTTGCTTCCTTTTTTTCTGTTTCTGCGGATGTTGCGGATGTTTTTTTACCTTCAGTATCAATTAAACAAACAATAGAACCTACGGCAACTGCATCGCCTTCGTCGGCTTTTAGTGTAATGATTCCGCTGGCTTCTGCCGGTAATTCCAGAGTTGCTTTGTCTGAATCAACCTCAGCAATAGCTTGATCTTTTTCTACATAATCACCATCTTTTACTAACCAAGTTGCGATTTCAACTTCTTTGATTGATTCCCCCGGTGATGGGACTTTCATTTCTAAAATCATTTTATATCTATTGTTATATTATTCTAATAAATTTTCTACAGAAACATCTTCGTCTATTTCCTCCCAATGTATTCCTTCTCCATTGCCTATGAAACGCCATTTTTTTAATTGTTTAGCCGTAGCTTTTCTTAATCTTGGGAACCATTCTAGAGGAATTGATAATTCTCTGCCATCCTCTAAAAAAACAATCATTTTAGAATCTGAAAATGCTACATCTATCGCTTTTTTTGATTTACTTATTGCTAAAGAATTCATCCCATTTTTGTATTAAAAGTTGTTGGTTTTCTTCGACTAAATTACGAATTAGTTTCAATTCTGATGCGTTAAATCTTGACGATTTTATTAATTCTACAAATTCAATATTGAACTTTGCTGTTTTTTCTCCTTTTTCAATGTGAATATGCTTTGGCAAATGTTCATTGCTATAAAAGAAAAATCGAACTCCGTCTATATAAAATATTGTTGGCATATTATCCCATTAAATTCTTATTAAAAACCATTTTAATTGCATTTGCATGACGTTTTTTTGACCGTGTGTAACTTCCTGATGCGGATGCTGCAGATGCTCTTAGCGATGCCAATCTAAATTTTACAGTAGTTATATTCATCAACATATAACTGTAAGCTCCCATATTTCTTGGTTCTTCCTGTGCCCAAACATAATCATCGGCATTTGGATAACTCGCAATAATTGCTGCCAATTGCTCTGTTGGTAACGGAAATAATTGTTCGATTCTTACGACTGCTACATCTTTACGACCGTTAATTTCTCTTTCGGCGGTAATGTCATAATAAAATTTTCCTGTACAGAAAACCAAGGTTTTTACTTCGTTTTTATTTACTACATCGTCATCAATGGTTTCCTGAAAAGTACCTGTTGTAAAGTCTTCTATGCCGGAAACGACTCTTGGATCACGAAGCAAACTCTTTGGTGTAAACACGATAAGCGGTTTACGGAAATTTGTTTTCATTTGTTTTCTTAACAAGTGAAAGAAATTTGCCGGAGTCGAACAATCCGCAACAAACATGTTTTGTCTGGCACAAAGTTGCAAATAGCGTTCCATCCGTCCTGAAGAATGCTCTGCTCCTTGACCTTCGTAACCGTGAGGCAACAATAAAACGATTCCGTTTTGATTGTTCCATTTGTCTTCTCCACAAGAAATATATTGGTCAATCATAATTTGGGCTCCGTTGCTGAAATCTCCAAATTGTGCTTCCCAAATGGTTAATGAGTTTGGGTTTGCCAAAGCATATCCGTAATCAAATCCTAAAACGCCATATTCAGACAATAGCGAATTATAAATACTGAATTTTCCTTTTTTGCCTTCTAAATTATTGATTAAAACCACTTCTTCCTCTGATTCTTCGACTTTTACAACAGCGTGACGATGCGAAAAAGTACCTCGTTTTACGTCTTGTCCCGAAATCCGAACATCAAAACCTTCTCTTAAAAGGGAACCATAAGCTAAATGTTCGGCCATTGCCCAATCTAACTTATTGGTTTCGAAAAACATTGTTTTTCTGTCGTTGATTAATTTTTGGATTTTGCTGATGAATTTTTTGTCTTTTGGCAAATTACAAATCGCATTGGCGACAGCCGTAAGTCCTTCTTTAGAATAAGAAGTATCTACTTTTTTAAACATTTGTTTTAATCCCGCTTTTGCAAAACCTTGCCATTCGTTTTGCATAAAAGGGGTAATTATTGTTAATTCCTTTTTACGGGATTCTTCGAGATTTACTTCTAATTTCGACTTGTATTCTATTTCCAAGCCTTTTACATAATCGGCATCAATAATTCCTTCTGTAATTAATTTCTCGGTATAAATATCTCTAGGATTTTTATGTTTCGCTATAATTTTATACAAAATAGGTTGGGTAAAACGAGGTTCGTCGCCTTCGTTATGACCGTATTTTCTGTATCCAAGTAAATCTACAAAAACGTCCCGACCAAATTTCATTCTAAACTCTAAAGCAAATGACATTACGTGAACTACTGCTTCGGCATCATCGGCATTGACGTGTAAAACGGGAGAAAGCGTTACTTTGGCAACATCGGTACAATAAGTGGAAGAACGCCCATCAAGATAATAAGTAGTAAAACCTACTTGGTTATTTATCACAATATGAATTGTTCCTCCAGTTGTGTAACCCTCGAGTTGCGACATTTGAACCAATTCATATAAAAGTCCTTGACCGGCAATTGCAGCATCACCGTGAACGGCAATGGGTAAAACTTTTGAAAAATCGTCTGGAAAATATTTGTCTTGTTTGGCTCTGGTGATTCCTTCTATTACAGCGCCAACGGTTTCGAGGTGCGAAGGGTTTGGAGCAAGATTGATATTGATGGTTTTTCCTGAGCTGGTAGTTTTTTGGGAAGTAAGCCCTAAATGGTATTTTACATCGCCATCAAAATTGTCTTGGTCGTAGTCTTTACCTTCAAATTCGCCGAAAATATCTTGAGTGGATTTACCAAAAATATTTGCCAAAACATTTAAACGACCACGATGCGCCATTCCCATCACAAATTGTTCTATTCCTTTTTCGGCTGCCATTTCAATTAAAGCGTCGATGGCAGGGATAATCGATTCGCCTCCTTCGAGTGAAAAACGTTTTTGACCAACGTATTTAGTGTGTAAGAAATTCTCGAAAGAAACCGCTTGATTTAATTTGTTGAGAATTGCCTTTTTTTGGTCAGGAGAAAAACTGGGATGATTATCGTTTTGTCCAATTTTATTCTGAATCCATTGAATATCTTCAGGTTTTCGAATATACATATATTCTACACCGATAGATTGACAATATATTCTATCTAAATGTCCTAAAATATCAGCCAAACTACAAGGTGCAATTTTGATGATTTTTGCTGCGTCAAAAACAGTAGATAAATCGGCCTTCGAGAGTCCAAAATTTTCAATATCTAATGTAGGAGTGTATGTTCTTCTTCTATGAACAGGATTGGTTCTGGTAAACAAATGTCCTCGAGTTCTATAAGCGTCAATTAATTTTATAACATTGAACTCTTTTTGAAGTTTATCTGAAGCAGCATTACTTTCAAAACCGCCTGAGGAACCCTTTTCTGTTTTAGACAATGAACTTTCCCCTGAATAAGTTGCCATTCCAAAATCGAAGCCTTGAAAAAAACTTCTCCAACTTGGTTCCACACTATCTGGATTTTCTATATATTGATTATATAATTGTGCGAAAAACTCGGTGTGTGCGGCGTTTAAAAATGAAAACCTATCCATAATTGTTTTAAATCTGCTATTTTGTTAAAAATGTTCGGCAAAAGTACAATAAAACATCAGTTGTATAAATTTTTTTAAATACATTTATACGCTGTTTTGTTAAAAATTTAAATAGTTATGAAAAAGTGCCGTTTAGAATTTGCCTCAAAATTAATTTTAGCAATAATTATCTTATTGATTTCAAATGGGTTACTTGCTCAAGGGCAAGTAAATGTACCAAAACCACCAAGTGATTTTTGGAAAAAAGTACAATTTGGAGGCGGAATTGGGTTGGGTTTTTCCAGTGGTTATACTGATATTTTTTTGGCTCCAAGTGCTATTTACAATTTTAATCCAGTCGTTGCCGTTGGAGCTGGGCTTAATTTAAATTATGTCTCTTCAAAAAATTATTTTTCTTCTTTTGTCTATGGCATAAGCACCATTGTATTGGTTAATCCAATCCCTCAGATTCAATTTTCTGTTGGATTAAATCAATCTCGGGTAAATTATCAAGAAGAGGGTTTCAGTAATTATTCTGAAGATTATTGGGACACGAGTCTTATTCTTGGTGCGGGTTATAGAACTGGTAATGTGACAATAGGTATTGGTTATAACCTCTTGCAAAACGATCGTTATGATACCGAACCTTTTGTGCCTTTTGTTAGAGCATATTTTTAAAATTTTAGCTATGAAAAAGTTTATACAACTGTTTTTTATTTTGTTTTTGAGTTATGGATTTTCTCAAAACAACCTTTTACAATCGGGTCCAATGGTGGGTTACTGCGAGATGAAAGAAGCGGTTATTTGGCTGCAAACCAAAGAAAATGCTTCGGTAAAAATCGAGTATTTTGCAATAGACAATCCGGTAAACGTATTCGTTTCTGAAAATTATTCTTCTTCGAAAGAGGTTGGTTTTACTTATCATATAGTTTTAGATAAATTGCAACCCGGAAAAAAATACAAATACAACGTTTTTATCAATAATAAAATGGTTGTTTTGCCTTACGAAACTTCTTTTTCATCCAAGAAATTGTGGCAATGGCGAGAAGATGCTCCAGATTTTACGGTTGCTTTGGGCAGTTGTACTTATATCAACGAACCTGAAGTTGACCGACCGGGAAAAGGATACGGAAGTGGGTATTCTATCTTTGAATCAATAAATTCAAAGAACCCTGATATTATGATTTGGGGTGGTGATAATCTATATTTACGTGAAGTCGATTGGGATAGTAAAACAGGGATTTTGCATCGCTACACACATTCCCGCTCCATAAAGGAAATACAGCCATTATTAGCAAAAACCCAAAATTTTGCCATTTGGGACGACCACGATTTTGGACCTAATGACAGCGACAGGAGTTTTTACAATAAAAATTTAACTTTAGAAGCATTCAAATATTTCTGGGCAAACAAAAGTTATGGAATGAATCCAGAACAAAACGAAGGAAATTATTCGACTTTCAATTGGGGAGATGTTCAATTTTTCCTCTTAGACAATCGCTTTTTTAAATCTCCAAATGACCGAGAAACGGGAACAAAAACTCTTCTTGGTGACAAACAATTTGAATGGCTTATCGATGCTTTGTCCTATTCAAAAGCTACTTTTAAAATTATTTATATTGGTGGTCAAGTCATAACAACTGCTGCCCGCTTCGAAAATTATGCCACCTATCCCGAAGAAAAGGAAAAACTTCTTAAAGAAATAGAAACTAATAAAATAAAAGGCGTGTTGTTTTTGTCTGGCGATAGACATTTTACCGAATTATCAAAATTAGACAGAAAAGGAACCTATCCGCTTTATGACTGGACAGTTTCGCCATTAACTTCTGGGATAGCAACTTCCTATAAAGAGGACAAAAACACAAATCAAGTAGCAGGAAGTTTGTTTGCTGAGAATAATTTTGGAATTATTTCTTTTTCAGGAGACAAAGATAACCGGCAAATGAAATTGACCCTGTATAATAAAGAAGGAAAAGAATTGTGGAATAAAATAATTTCGAAAAAGGAATTAGAATAATTATTTTTTCGATTCTTTATCCATTTTTTTAGGTTTTATTTCTTCGAAAATAAACTCAGGATTGCTGTAATCTATTGGGATTTCGGGCAAGTAAATAGGCATGTCCATTAAAATTGCTGCGACACCTTTGCCCAATATTAAGGTGTTGTTTTTCTTTAATAAAGCAATTGGAGTTTTTTTCCAATTGCCACCAAAAGACAAATAGCTGAAAGTACCTCGCAAGGTGTCACCAAGAAATTCACCTCTAACATCGCCTGAATCTTTTCCCGTTTTCCCGTAACGTATTTCGTAATTTCCCCAGAAACGATTTTGGTCTTTTCCCAATTTTAAATAGGCAGTGTCTTTTCCGTTTACAGCTCGGTAGTAAGTGTAACTATTTTTCGTTTTCTTTAAATCACAAGCGAATAAGAGGGTGAATATTAAAAAAAAAATTATTGTGTTAGTTAATAAGTTGTTTTTTGATACAGATAACTTCATAAACTATTTTTATTTTTAGACTAAAAGGGATTAGCTGTTACATTGAACTTCATGTCTGAATTTATGGTGATGTCTTGAGTCAACGTTTCTTTCGTAGTGACTTTAGTTCTTATTTTATAGCTAGATGCTTTGACGTATTTATCAAGTTTTTGTGAAGTGCAAACAAGAGAAATTGAATTCGAAGAGGCGTTAATATTATCTTGATATGCCAATTCTATTTCATCATCATTATTTGTCGAGATATACAAATGTATCGATTTAAGAAAACTGAATGTTTTATTTGTTGGATCGGTTATTGTTAAATTCAATTCTTTTAGCTTTATATCTTTTACTAAATTAACATTTGTGTTGTTATTTTCAAATTCAGTACTGGAATTAGTGACAACATCTGGAGTGATTACCTCAGTTGGTAAATTAACGGGAAAAACACTGTCTATTGTAAATGTAGTATGGTCTGAAATAGTGAAGGTTAATAATTTATCTATCTCATTACAAGAAACTGTAAGCAGTGATAAAAAGAGGATAATGGTAATTTTTTTTGTTTTCATTTTTTGGGACTTTTTGGGTTAATAGTATTATACTAAAGTAGTGTGTGTTTTTTCTTTTTTTTATGAGTGATATATATTTCTAAACCACACTTTTTGCCATTCTCTTTTCAAAATCAAAAAGGCTACATTTTCGGACAATGCCACTAAATCAGAACCATCGAGTTTCTTGATTTGCTCTTCTGAAACGTCAATGATGTAAAGCAAATTCAAATATTCGGCGAATTTGTATTGAATTAATCGGTAGATTTTTTCGTGCAGTTGGATTTTTAATTCTTCGGGAGAAATGCTCATTGGAAAATCGATTCCTTCATTTGCTAAATTAAAATCTTTGTTGATTTGCTCAATCAGTTTGAGGTACAAAGCTTCCTTTTTGGCTTCGTTTAGGAGAGAATCGATATTTTTTGGTGTAATTAAATTCATATTTCGTTGTTTAACCCTTTCAGGGTTTCGAACCCTGAAAGGGTTGTGTAAGAAATTAAACTTTTCTGTTCATTAAATTTTCGCCAAACTCTTTCAGAATTCGCTTTTTGTCTTCGCTTATTTCAAGTTTATTTAAAGTTTGAAAGGCTTTTTGAGTATAGAATTCTATTGCCGTTTGGGTTATAGCAGTTGCTCCAGAAGTGTTAAAAATTGCTTTTACTCTTTCAATTTTCTTTGAATTATCTTTCAGTCGTATTGAAAATAATTGTTCTAATTCTACTTTTTCTTCTGCCAAACAAAATTCTGATGCTTTAAGATACAAATAGGTTTTTTTGTTTTCGATAATGTCGCCACCTACTTGTTTTCCGAAGGTTTCCTGATTTCCAAAAGCATCGAGATAATCATCTTGTAACTGGAAAGCCAATCCTAAATGGAGACCAAAATCATAAATTAAATTCGCATTTTCCTCCGAAGTTTCTGCTACAATTGCCCCCATTTTCATTGCTGCAGCAACGAGAACGGCCGTTTTATATTCAATCATTTTTAAATATTCGGGAATCGTGACATCGTTTCGGCTTTCAAAATCTACATCATATTGTTGCCCTTCGCAAACTTCGAGAGCCGTTTTGCTAAACAATTTGGCCAAAGCCTGAAAAATTACAGGTTCGTATTGCTCAAAATATTGGTAAGCCAAAATCAGCATCGCATCGCCGGAGAGAATTCCGGTATTTACATTCCACTTTTCGTGAACGGTAATTTTACCCCTTCGCAAAGGCGCATCGTCCATAATATCATCGTGAATGAGCGAAAAATTATGAAAAATCTCAATAGCTGTTGCTGCCGCCAATGCCTTTTTGCAATCGGTATCAAAAATTTCTGCGGTTATTAAGGTCAAGACAGGACGCATTCTTTTGCCACCCAATGACAAAATATAATCTATGGGCAGATAAAGATTTTTCGGCTCTTTTACTATTTTTTGTTTTTCTAAATTATTTAAAAAGAGGTCTTGGTATTCGGTTATGGAAAGCATAAATAATTCTTTATTTTATATCACAAAGGAAACTAAAAAACCCGAAACTTTAAACCGGAATTTTTTTAAATGTTAAATAATCGTAAATACTATGGAAACTATTTTGGTATTTAAAGTTTCCACTCTATATTTGTGCTCAAATTTTTAAAATTTTTATTACAAAAATGAAAGACAAAATTATATCCAAAGCCACTGAACTGTTCTTAAAACTAGGGTTTAAGAGCGTAACTATGGATGATATTGCTGGTGAAATGTGCATTTCTAAAAAAACGATTTACAAATATTTTTGCAACAAAGAACTTCTAATCGAGGAATCGACATCAATGGTTCATAAAGAAGTACATCAAATTATTGACAGTATTGTAGCCAATAATCACAATGCAATCGAAGAAAATTTCGAAATTCGAAAAATGTTCAAAGAAATGTTTAAAGCCGGCGACACTTCTCCGGTTTATCAATTAAAAAAGCATTATCCAGAAATTTACGACACGGTGATGTCAAGAGAATTAAACGAATGCAATTCCGTTTTTAAACAAAATATTGAAAAAGGAATTCTGCAAGGATTGTATCGAAAAAACACGCCAATTGACACCTACGTAAATTTTTATTACACCCTGATTTTCAGCATTAATGGAAACATCAGTTCTGAAAAAATAGCAAATGAACTAGAATTAGAAGCGTTAGAATACCACACTAGAGCAATGGCAACACCGGAAGGAATCGCCGAACTAGAAAAACAATTACATAACTATCATCTATAAAATTAATCAATGAAGAAACTATTTTTAATTCCCCTTTTAGTTTTTGTGATTACGGCAAAATCGCAAGAACTCAAGCAAAATTATAATTTTAGCCTCGAACAAGCTATCGTTCATGCACTTACCAATAATTATTCTGCGATAAATGCAACAAGAGATATTGATGCTTCAAAAGAAAAAAAATGGGAAACCACCGCAGCAGGTTTGCCACAAATTAATGCAGGAGTAGATTATACAAACAACTTTGTATTGCAAAAATCGGTTATTCCTGCAGAATTTTTTGGAGGAACTCCTGGCGAATATGCCGAAGTTGCTTTTGGAACCAAACACAACATGATTGCTCACGCCACTTTGAGCCAATTGATTTTTGATGGTTCCTATATTGTCGCACTTCAAGCCTCAAAAACCTATTTGAAATTCTATGAAAATGCCAAACAAAAAACCGATGTAGAAATCAAAGAAGCGGTCATCAATTCTTATGGAAATGTGTTGTTAGCAGAAGAAAGTATTGCCATTCTCGAAAAAAACAAGACTTCTTTAGAAAAAACGTTGTCCGATATGAAAGCCACTTTCAAGAACGGCTTAATCGAAGAAGAAAGTGTAGAACAGCTACAAATCACTCTTACATCAATAAACTCCACTTTAAACTACAACAAAAGACTAGCGGAAATAGCCTATAAAATGCTAAAAATAACCTTAGGGCTTGATATTAATGATGATTTAAAACTAACAGACAAATTAGACAATTTAACGGTTTCGAATCTGGATTTGGCTTTTTCAAAAAGCGAATTTGCCGTTGCTGATAATATAAATTATCAAATGGCTTTGACTTTTGAAGAACAACGAGAACTGGAATTAAAATTACAAAAAAGCAAGGCTCTGCCATCATTGGCAGCCAATGTAAATTACGGATACACTGCTTATAAAGACGAGTTTCAGTTTTTTACTCAAAACCAAAATTGGTTCAATTATTCAAATATTGGAGTAAGTTTAAATGTGCCTATTTTTAGCAGTTTAGCCAGAAGTTCCAGAACACAACAAGCTAAAATTGCCTTAGACCAAGCCAAAACCCAACTGACAGAAACAGAGCAAAAATTGAAACTGCAATATGCTGCCGCCAAAAGTCAGTATGAATTTAGCATCGAAGAATATGCCACAGCAAAATCGAACCTGAGCCTTGCCGAAAGAATCGAAAAAAAACAACACATCAAATTTACCGAAGGACTTTCCTCAAGTTTTGATTTAAATGATGCTCAACGACAATTATATGCTGCACAACAAAAATATTTGCAATCAATGGTGGACGTAATCAACAAAAAAGCAGCCCTGGAAAAAGTAATCAATAAGTAGAAAGTTGTAAAATAGCAACAGACAAATCTGACACTTTTAACTAAATCCCGTAGGGATTAAATGTTGGTAGAAAATTAATTAATGATGATAAAAATTGTCCCGTAGGGACTATACAAATATGGCAAACACATTCACACAAATTCACGTACATTTTGTATTTGCAGTAAAATACAGACTTGGAATGATTCAATCTGAATGGGAAGAGGAATTGTACAAATACATAACAGGAATTTCACAAAACAATAATCATAAATTATTGGTAATAAATGGAATGTCCGATCATATACATATATTGATTGGCATAAGACCTTCTCAATCTATCTCGGATTTGATGAAAGATATTAAGCAAAGTTCATCAAAATGGATAAATGAAAATAAATTTACAAAAGCCCACTTTGAATGGCAGGAAGGATATGGTGCTTTTTCGTATAGCAAGTCCCAGATTAATAATGTTATTAGATATATTCAAAATCAGGAAGAACATCATAAAACAAAAACTTTTATAGAAGAATATAAAGAAATACTAGAAAAATTTGAAATAGAATATGACGAAAAATATATTTTTAAAGAGTTAATTTAAAAAGTATAGCCCCTACGGGACAAAATCCATTCGTCAATACAAATTTCTACCAACATAAAGTTCCTACGGAACAAAAACAAAGAAAAAATAAATTAAATTCCTTTTTAAATATGAAAAAAATAATCCTCCTTTCAACCCTTTCTTTGCTGATTTTTTCTTGCGGGAAAAAAGAAGATACTCAATCTATCGATAAACTTATCGAAGCAAAAAATGTTACAGCACTTCAAGCCAAAAAATCCTTAATTCAGGCTGATTTAGCAAAAATTGACGAAGCATTGGCGACATTAGACGTGAAAAAAGAAGAGGCTTTGGTTTCGGTTCTTACTCTAAAAGACACCGTTTTTAGTCATTATCTTGAAATTCAAGGAAGTGTAAACACAAAAGAAAATATCTTGGTTCAACCAGAATTTCAAGGGACTTTAGTTTCACTAAATGTAAAAGCCGGACAGAGAGTTTCAAAAGGACAAATTCTTGGTAGAATTGACGATGCCGGATTAAGCCAGCAAGTGGCAAGTATGGAAAATCAATATGCTTTGGCAAAAACCACTTATGAGCGTCAAAAAAATCTTTGGGATCAAAAAATTGGTTCAGAAATTCAGTATTTGCAGGCACAAACTCAAATGGTTTCAGCTCAAAGAGGCGTTGCTCAAATCAAAGCACAATTAGCAAAAACCATAATAAAAGCCCCGTTTTCTGGAACTATTGACGAAGTTTTTGTAGAAAAAGGACAGGTTGTAGCTCCAAGCCAGCAAGGCTTAATGCGAATCGTGAATTTATCGAACATGTACGTTTCGACATCGGTTCCTGAAACTTACATTGGCAAACTAAAAGTTGGCACAGAAGTAGATGTTTTCTTGACATCTTTAGGTAAAACCTATAAAGGAAAAGTGCGTCAAATTGGGAATTTTGTAAATCCTAGCAACCGTAGTTTTGGAATTGAAGTAAGTGTTCTAAATCCAGAAAACCTATTGCGTCCCAACCAAGTGGCAAATCTTAAAATCATTGATTATGTGAGTAAAAATGCAGTAGTTGTTCCTGCCAATGTGATTCAAGAAGACGGTTCGAAAAACAAATATGTTTATGTAGTTTCTAATTCAAACGGAAAAACTGGAATTGCTAAAAAAGCAATCGTAAAACTAGGACAATCTTCAGGAAATGTTGCCGAAATTTTAGGCGGATTATCAGCCGAAGATATCATTGTCACCGAAGGAGCAAATACAATTTCCGAAGGAATGAAACTTAATTTTTAGCCCTCTAACCCCCGAAGGGGGAATTAGCAGCTTTGAAATAAGTTATAAAACGCAACATGTTTTTGGATTATTTTTAAACAATTAAACACCTATTTACCCCTAATAGGAGTTCCCCTTCGGGGGTTAGGGGGCTTATATGGAACACAATCACAAACAATTCGGCATTTCAAACTGGGCTGTAGAAAACCGCGTTACAGTTTATATCTTAACGGCTTTAATTGTAATTACGGGAGTTTACGCCTATATCACGATGCCACGAGAAGATTTCCCAGAAGTCATCGAAAATAAAGTGTATATCTCGTCAGTTTTTCCGGGAAATTCAGCCGAAGATGTAGAGAAATTGGTCATCAAACCATTGGAGAAAGAAATCAAAAACATCAGTGGAGTTAACAAAGTAACTTCGAGCTCGTTCCAAGATTACGGAATGATTATCGCAGAATTTGACGATGATGTTTCGATTGATGCCGCCAAAGTAAAAATCAAAGACAAGGTTGATAATGCCAAAGCACAAACCGATTGGCCTAACCTTGACAACGGAAGCAAGGTAGAACCGAATGTTTTTGAATTGAACATTTCAGAAGAAGTGCCTATTTTGAACATTAATCTACAAGGAAATTACACCACCCAACAACTTAAAAAATACGGAGAATTGATTCAAGACGATCTAGAAGAAATCTCTGAAGTAAAAAAAGTAGATATTCTAGGTGTAGATGACAAAGAAGTAGAAATTGCGGTAGATATTTTCAAAATGACGGCTGCCCAAGTGACTTTCGACGAAATTCAGAATGCGGTAAAATATGAAAATATGACGCTTTCTGGAGGAAATTTAGTTTCACAAGGTTCAAGAAATAACATCAGAATCGTGGGTGAAATCAAAGACCCGAAAGAGTTGGAGAATATCATCGTAAAATCTTATGGAGGAACAGTTTACCTAAAAGATATTGCGGTAGTTAGTTTCAAAGAGAAAGAAAAAACGACTTACGCTCGCGAAAAAGGCAAAGAAGTCGTGATGCTTAGCGTGAAAAAACGTTCGGGTCAAAATATGATTTCGGCCATAGAACAGGTGAAAGAAAGAATAGAAGAAGCACAAGCTTCCTATTTACCTAAAAACCTAAAAATCGAAATGACAAACGACCAATCTTCTCGTGTAGAACATCAGGTGGATGAATTGTCGAATCACATTATTTTCGGGATTATTCTAGTAATGATTGTGTTGATGTTTACAATGGGATTGCGAAATTCCTTGTTTGTAGGAGCAGCTATTCCATTATCGATGATGATTGCTTTTGCCATACTTTCTGCTTTAGGTTTAACCTTAAACACGATGGTGTTGTTCGGATTGGTTATGGGATTAGGAATGCTCGTCGATGACGGAATTGTGGTCGTGGACAACGTTTTTGCCAATATGAAAAAAGGAATGGATCGAGTAACGGCTTCAAAAGTGGGTATTGGCGAAATCGCTTGGCCTGTAATTTCATCGACAGCCACGACATTGATGGCGTTTTTACCTTTTGCTTTGTGGCCTGGAACTATGGGGAAATTTATGAAATATTTCCCAATGACTTTGACCGTAACACTTAGCGCCTCTTTATTTGTAGCAATGGTTGTAAATGCAGCAATGACTGGAGGTTCAATGGATATTGAAGATAAAAATATCAGTAAAAAAAGCATTAAATTTTATACTATTCTGTTTTTGGCGTTTGGAATTTTCTTTGCTTTTATTGGTTCAAAATATACTTACGACAGCAAATTAATTAGAGGAATTGGACATTTACTGTTAATCTCCGTTGGATTAATGTGGCTTTACCATTTAAAGTTATACCAATGGACACAGGATTTTCAGCATAACTTTTTCCCGAGAATGGAAGAAAAATACAAAGTGTTTTTAGCCAAAATTCTAAATAAAAGAAATTCTTGGATTGCCTTAGTATCTATTATTGGAATGTTGTTTTTCTCTTTTGTTTTACTGGGTGTTTTTCCAAGAAAAGTATTGTTTTTCCCAGACAATATCCCGAATCAGGTTATTGCTTACATCGAATATCCACAAGGAACTTCGATAGAAAAAACGAACAAAGCGACTTTGTTTGTCGAAAATCAAATCATTGGAATTTTACAAAAATATGTAGATTCAAAAACCAATAAAAACTTCTTGGCAGAAAGTATCGTTTCGCAAGTGGGAATCGGTGCGGGAAATCCAAATGTTGATGCGGGTTCCGCTTCGGAAACTCCATTCAAAGGAAAAGTAACGGTTACTTTTTCGGAATTCAAGTTTAGAAAAGGTATTAATACTTCTGACATTCTAGATGAAATTCGGGCTAAAGTAAAAAGCATTGCCGGAGCAACTATTACCGTCGAAAAAGATGCCAATGGACCGCCATCAGGTTACCCGATTAGTGTCGAATTAAAAGGAACAGATTATGATTTGATGTTGAAAGAAGCCGATAAAATGATTGCCTTTATCAATTCGAAAAACATTCCAGGTATCGAAAAATTGAGTGTGGATATCAACAGAGATAGTCCGGAACTTGAGGTAAAAGTAGATAGAGTAAACGCCGGAAGTATGGGCGTTTCTACAGGACAATTGGGCTTTGCTTTGCGCCGGTCGGTTTATGGGCAAGAAATTTCGACTTATAAAGAAGGCGATGACGATTACAATATTGTAATGCGTATGCAAGACGATCAACGCAAGAATGTGGATGTGCTTTTCAATCAATCGTTGACGTTTAGAAACCAGAATAACGGTCAAATCGTACAAATTCCAATTTCGGCTATTTCACAAACCGAAAAAACAATGACTTACAATCAGATAAAGAGAAAGAATCACAAACGAATAATGACCATTTATTCGAATGTCTTGACTGGTTTTAATGGAGATGAAATTACCAAACAAATACAAACCGAATTAAAAAATTATGAATTACCAAGTAACGTGACTTATTCCTTCTCTGGAGTACAAGAAGAACAAGGCAAGAATCAAAGTTTCTTGATGTATGCACTTTTCTTAGCACTAGCGGGAATCACGCTAATTATTGTATTGCAATTTAATTCAGTATCGAAAACCGTAGTAATTTTGTTCACAGTAATCTTAAGTTTCAGTGGTGTTTTCTATGGTTATGTGATTGCAGGAATGGATTTTGTAATCCTGATGACGATGATGGGAATCATTTCGCTAGCGGGAATTGTGGTGAAAAATGGTATTGTATTGATGGATTTCTTTGTCTTGTTATTAGACAAAAAAGTTGCCGAAAAACAACTCGAAAGCCACAACGATTTGTCGCTGGACGAAATTAAAGAAGTCATTATCGAATCTGGAAAATCGCGTTTACGTCCGGTATTATTAACGGCTTTAACTGCAGTTTTGGGATTGATTCCGTTGGCAATTGGATTGAACTTTGACTTCTTTACCTTGATTACCGATTTCAATCCACACTTTTTTATAGGTGGTGATAACGTAATTTTCTGGGGACCACTGGCTTGGACAATTATCTTCGGACTTACTTATGCCACGGTTTTAACCTTGGTAATGGTTCCAGTAATGTTTTATTTGGTAAAAAGAACTAAATACTGGTTGCGAGATAGAAGAAAAGCGATAGCAGCATAAATTTTATAAACCATTTTTAAAGAAACCACCTGAAATTTGATTTTTGGTGGTTTTTTGTTTTTGCAGGAATGGATTGAGTATATTTGAGGGAATTAATGATATTTTAAGTCAAAATGAAAACATTGAAATCATACCTGAAATTATTAATATTTGCTGGAAACATAATTTTAATCTTATGGATTTTTTATGATGGTTTTAATGAAAGTTTTGGAAAGACATTGATAAAAAAGACTTCCTATTTTTTATTGATAGGTGGTTTAATAGCAAATGGCTTTCGCCTTTTTAATAGAATAAAAGGAAATAATGACCCTGATTTAGATAAATCCACTCATAAACGATAGCGCAGTTTTGCAAACTGTGCCCACAATCGAGAGCAAAAAACATAACCATTTTGGAA
>DZAU01000146.1 GCA_022729635.1 Flavobacterium psychrophilum | reverse complement strand
TAAAATTATATCGAGAAGCATTTTTTAAACAAATTTCAATTTATGTAACTAAAGTTACTGTCAAAGCTTTGTCGTTGCCATAATTTTGCACTATAAAAATTCAATACACACTTCACAAAGTGAAAAATCATTGAAAGAACAAAATGAATATGGAAAAATTAATAAAAGAAAATCTAGGTACAATCGTTGATGTGCGAACTTATGGAGAATTTATGGGTGGCAACGTTGTCGATTCTATAAATATCCCGCTTAATGAAATCCCTGAAAGAATCGAGGAATTAAAGGCTATGAAAGCTCCATTAATACTATGTTGTGCATCAGGCGCAAGAAGTGGTCAAGCACAACATTTTCTATCACAATTTGGCATCGAATGCTATAATGGCGGTTCTTGGTTAAGTGTAAATTATTATAAATCAAAATAAGCAACTAATCAAAAAATGATAAACACATTAAAAAAATTATTCGGTATTGGACCAAGTGTAAACTATGCCGAATTAGTAAAAAGTGGAGCCACAATATTAGACGTTCGTTCCAAAGCTGAATTCGCCGGAGGACACATAAAAGGTTCAATCAATATTTCGGTCGATACTTTAAGTGGAAACTTAGGAAAACTAAAAGATAAAAACAAACCCATAATCACTTGCTGTGCTTCAGGAATGCGAAGTGCTTCTGCAAAAAGTATTTTGAAAGCAAATGGCTACACACAGGTTCATAATGGCGGAGGTTGGTACAGCCTTCAAAGCAAAATATAATGAACAAAGAAACCTTATTAACAGATTGGAATTTCATGCGAATTCTGCGCTTGGGATTAGGAATATACATCGCCGTCCAAGCCGTTGAAACCCTAAGCTTATTATCAGGAGTTATAGCTGCATTTTTTTTGTTTCAGGCAATTACAAATACAGGCTGTTGTGGATCTAACGGTTGTGCAGTTCCAACAAAGAAAAGCAAAACCGATACAGTTGAAGAAGTAGAATACGAAGAAATTAAATAAAAAATACACTGCCTTCAAAAAAGGCAAAAAGATAGTTTTTAAATGTCCTGATTACCGTTGGAAAAGTCCCGCATTTTTGCGGGCTTTTTTTATTGAAAACCCTGCTCTAACTATTCTAAAAATCATTTGTCTTACGGCAAAATAAAAATTACATTTGCAGCAGTTTAACTTTTACATATATTAATGAAGCCTAATACACAACAATTAAACGAATTAACGACCCAAGTCAGAAGAGATATTCTTCGTATGGTTCACGCTGTCAGTTCAGGTCATCCCGGAGGTTCTCTTGGCTGCACCGAATTTATGGTTACCTTGTACCAAAACATAATGGACAGAAAACCAGGTTTTGATATGGATGGAATTGGAGAAGATTTATTTTTCCTTTCAAACGGTCATATCTCTCCGCTTTTCTACAGCGTATTGGCAAGAAGCGGTTATTTTCCGGTTTCGGAATTAGCTACTTTTAGATTGCTAAACACCAGATTACAAGGACATCCAACAACACACGAAGGGTTACCTGGCGTGAGAATTGCTTCGGGTTCACTCGGACAAGGATTATCCGTGGCAATTGGTGCGGCTCAAGCCAAAAAGTTGAACAATGACAACCATTTAGTTTATACTTTACACGGTGACGGCGAATTGCAGGAAGGTCAAAACTGGGAAGCCATAATGTATGCTTCCGCTAAAAAAGTGGATAATCTGATTGCAACAGTCGATGTAAACGGAAAACAAATTGACGGAACAACTGACGAAGTTTTGGCAATGGGAAGTTTGAAAGCCAAATTCGAAGCATTTGACTGGGATGTTCTCGAAATCGCAAAAGGAAACGACATCGAGGCGATTATTGCAGGAATGAATGATGCTAAATCAAGAACCGGAAAAGGAAAACCTGTTTGTGTTTTATTGCATACCGAAATGGGTAACGGAGTTGATTTTATGATGTACAGTCACGCTTGGCACGGAAAAGCGCCAAACGATGTTCAACTCGAAAATGCCTTGTCTCAAAATTACAATACTGGAGGGCAAAGCGATTAT
>DZAU01000080.1:5294-8649 GCA_022729635.1 Flavobacterium psychrophilum | reverse complement strand
TTGAGGATTCATTAAACCCAGGCTTTTGAATTGAAAAAGTATCATCATCGCCAATCGATTTTTTTATTTTTAAAATTGATTTAATAAAATCGATTCGTTTTACGGGTTTCAATATATAATCGGCCACTTCATATTGAATGGCTTCAAAAGCAAAATCTTTATTGGTAGTAGTGACAATGATTTTCGGAATAGCTTTCAAATATCGATACAACTCATTGATAAGTGCCAATGATAAATTACTCGTTTTATCATCTGGGTCAATTTCGAGAAAAATTAATTTTGGAGCGTGTTCTAGAATTAGATTTAAACCGTCAGAGTAGTTATTAGCCGAAGCTACAAAGACAAGCTCCGAAAAACCATCAGCAATTGCTTTAGTCTTTAAAACACTTTCTTGATTGTCGTCAATAATGATGTACGGATAATTCATCAATGTTTTGTCCTATTTTGTTAGGCATAACATTAGATTTTTAAAGTAAAATCACTTTAAAGCATTAAGCATTTTAGGTAGTTTTGGGAAACTAATTAAATGAAAAGCGGTCTTTTTTAATAAAAACTCTTCTTTAACAAGCTAAAAATAAACATTTACTTCATTTTTCATATAAGTTGTTAATATTTTGTAAACAAATGTTAATACATTAAAATAAACTGCAAATAAATCCGATAAAACACATCGGAATATTAATTTTATTCGATTCTTAAAAATATTTATTTAAATATTTTGGTGAATAAAAAACATATCGTAATATTGCGATATGGGAATAACAAAAACAACAGGTTTCTCTATAGAAACAAATGAAATGGCCGAAATCCTTAAAGCTTTAGGACATCCGGCACGGTTAGAAATTGTAAAAATTTTGATGCAATCCTCCACTTGCATTTGTGGTGACATCGTGGAAGTTTTACCGCTGGCGCAATCCACCGTTTCTAAACATTTATCCGAATTGAAAAACGCAGGAATCATAAAAGGAACTGTTACTGGAAACAATATTTGTTATTGTTTGGATGAGAAAATCTTTCAAAAAGTTCAAATATTTATAGATTTAGTACAAACCTCCTGCAAAACAGATTCGACTTGTTGCTAAAAAATCCTAATTCTCCTTTAATAATAAAACTCAATCTTATAAATATTCTATGAAAAAACTTTCCTTCTTAGACAATTATTTAACGCTTTGGATATTTCTGGCGATGCTTCTTGGCGTTGCATTAGGATATTTTGTGCCGTCTGTTTCTAACAATATTAATGCCTTGAGCTCTGGGACAACTAACGTTCCAATTGCAATTGGACTCATATTAATGATGTATCCGCCACTTGCCAAAGTCAACTATAAATTGTTGCCAACGGTTTTCAAAAACACCAAAATTCTATCAATTTCCTTAATCCTAAATTGGATAATCGGACCATTTTTAATGTTTTTTCTAGCAATTACTTTTTTAAGAGATTATCCGGAATATATGATTGGTTTAATCTTAATTGGATTAGCCAGATGTATTGCAATGGTTTTAGTTTGGAATGATTTGGCTGAAGGAAGTCCGGAATATGGTGCTGGATTAGTGGCATTGAACAGTATATTTCAAGTGTTTTTCTACAGTTTTTATGCTTGGATATTTATCACCATATTGCCTCCTTATTTTGGATTTGAAGGCACCATTGTTGACATTTCAATCGTTACAATAGCTAAAAGTGTTGCCATTTATTTAGGAATTCCTTTTGTCTTGGGGTTTTTCAGCCGAGTAATTTTGGTGAAACTAAAAGGAGAAGAGTGGTACACAAAAACATTCATCCCTACAATTTCTCCCATCACTTTAATTGCTTTATTAGCCACAATAATCGTGATGTTCAGTTTAAAAGGAGAACTTATTGTGCAAATTCCGCAAGACATAATTATTATTGCTATCCCAATGCTTATTTATTTCGTTATTATGTTTTTAATTGGATTTTTTGTGACCAAAGCCGTTGGCACAAGCTATGATAAAAACGCAGCTGTTGCTTTTACCGCAGCAGGAAACAACTTCGAATTGGCGATTGCAGTGGCAATTTCTGTTTTTGGACTAAACTCTGGACAGGCTTTCACAGGAGTCGTTGGCCCATTGGTAGAAGTGCCCGCTTTGATTTTATTGGTTAAAGTAGCCTTTTGGCTCAAGAAAAAATATTATAAATAATTTGGGCGTGACCCTTCGTAAAAACTACGGGTCGGGCTTTTCGCTGCAATCTTTTTCTTTTTTTTAAAAAGAAAAAGGATTTCCGCTACAATCCCTCACGCAAAGAATCATACTAAAATAACACTTGATATAAACACTAAAAAATGAAAAAAATCCTAGTTCTCTGTACCGGAAATTCGTGCAGAAGTCAAATGGCTCACGGCTATTTGAAACATTTTGGAAAAGACAAAGTACAAGTATATAGTGCCGGAGTAGAAATACACGGACTCAATCCTTTTGCTGTAGGAATAATGGCCGAAGATGGGATTGACATCTCTAACCACACCTCAAACCACGTTGACGAATACACAGACATAACTTTTGATTATGTAATTACGGTTTGTGATAATGCCAAGGAAGCCTGTCCCTTTTTTCCAACAAAAACAAAAACCATTCACCATAGTTTTGAAGATCCATCCAAATCTTCAGGAACTGCCAAAGAATTAATTTCCGAATTTCGAAGAGTCCGTGACCAAATCAAAGAATTTTCTAAAGAGTTTATAAAAAACATTTAAACTTGGTTTTATTTCAGAATAATTTTACATAAATTTGAGGAAATAAAAATCCGAAATTCATGAAAAACATTTTTCTAATTCTGTGTTTGACCTTTTTTGCTTTTGGCTTTAGCCAAGACCAATCCAGCTTCCCAAAAAACGAAATCAAAGGGAATGCTTTAATGTTAGTAACTGGCGCCCTTGAAGTTACTTATGAGCGATTGCTTAATGAGGAATCTGGGCTTGGAGTTTCACTTTTTGTTGCCTATGATAATGACATTGAAACAAATTTTAGCCTTTCTCCATATTATCGTTTTTACTTCGGGAAAAAACCAGCCGCTGGATTCTTTGCAGAAGGTTTTGGGATGATAGATTCTTATACTCAACAAGCTTCTGATGGTGATTTATTTTCTACTTATGTTGGGCCAGAAAAAGACATTACAGATTTTGCTCTCGGGTTTGGTTTAGGAGGCAAATGGGTAACCAAAAGAGGTTTTGTATTTGAGATAAATAGTGGTGTTGGTAGAAATTTATTTAATAGTAGTGATACTGATCATGAATTCGTAGGTCGAGGTGGAATAACGCTCGGATACCGATTTAATTAAACAAAAAAACTTCTCGATTGGGAAGTTTTTTAGTCTAAACATATAGACCTCAAAGGT
>DZAU01000080.1:0-5194 GCA_022729635.1 Flavobacterium psychrophilum | reverse complement strand
TTACATCTTCATTAACCAATTTTTCATCGAAACTTCATTTTCGATAATCGATTTCAAATCTGTAATTTTCACACGGTCTTGTTTCATTGAATCTCTGTGACGAATCGTAACCGTTTGGTCTTCGATAGTTTGATGATCAACTGTGATACAAAAAGGTGTTCCAAGTGCATCTTGTCTTCTGTAACGACGGCCAACTGCATCTTTTTCGTCATAAGCTACATTAAAATCCCATCTTAAATCTTCAATTATTTTATGCGCTATTTCTGGTAATCCATCTTTTTTTACCAATGGCAAAACTGCTGCTTTTGTTGGCGCAAGAATTGCTGGCAAACTTAAAACTGTTCTTGTAGAACCGTCTTCTAATGTTTCTTCTTTTAAGGAAGTAGCAAAAACTGCCAAGAACATTCTGTCTAATCCCACCGAAGTTTCTACAACATAAGGCGTATAATTTGTATTCGTTTCGGTATCGAAATATTGCAATTTTCTGCCAGAATATTGCTCGTGAGCTTTTAAATCGAAATCGGTTCTCGAATGAATTCCTTCTAATTCCTTGAATCCGAATGGGAAATTAAACTCAATATCGGCTGCTGCATTAGCATAATGCGCTAATTTTTCGTGATCGTGAAAACGATAATTTTCTTTTCCAAGACCTAAAGATAAATGCCAGTTCAAACGGGCTGTTTTCCAATGCTCATACCATTTCATTTCTTCGCCTGGTTTTACAAAAAATTGCATTTCCATTTGTTCAAATTCACGCATACGAAAAATAAATTGTCTTGCCACGATTTCGTTTCTGAACGCTTTTCCGGTTTGTGCAATTCCAAAAGGAATTTTCATTCGCCCTGATTTTTGCACGTTTAAGAAATTTACAAAAATTCCTTGAGCCGTTTCCGGACGAAGGTATAAATCCATTGCTGTATCTGCTGAAGCACCTAATTTGGTACCAAACATCAAATTAAATTGCTTCACATCTGTCCAGTTTCTGGAGCCAGTTTCTGGATCGGCAATTTCAAGTTCTTCGATTAATGCTTTTACATCTTCTAAATCGCCGTTTCCTAAAGAACGACCCATTCTTTCGAGAATTTCCCTTTCTTTCGAAAGATATTCCATCACACGAGGATTGGTAGTTTTGTATTGTTCTTCATCAAAAGAGTCTCCAAAGCGTTCCCGTGCTTTTTCGATTTCTTTTTTTGCTTTCAAATTTAATTTCTCGGCATAATCCTCAATTAAAACATCGGCACGATACCTTTTTTTAGAATCTTTGTTGTCTATTAACGGGTCGTTAAAAGCATCAACGTGACCTGAAGCTTTCCAAGTGGTTGGATGCATCAATATTGCAGCGTCGAGTCCAACGATGTTGTCATTCATTTGAACCATCGCTTTCCACCAATATTCGCGGATATTCTTTTTTAATTCGACACCATTTTGTGCATAATCATAAACTGCACTCAACCCATCGTATATTTCGCTTGATGGAAAAATAAATCCGTATTCTTTTGCGTGCGAAACCACATTTTTAAATAAATCTTCTTGTTTTGCCATAATGATGCAAAAATATAAAAAGTGAACTTAAAAAAAAGGAATTAGTTGAAGTTTGAAGCCTTGATTTTCCTATTTTTATAAATAAATTGGCGTTTTTATGTTCAAAAGCATTATCAATCTGTTTTTTCCTCCTGTTTGTGCTGGCTGTCATTCGTTTTTATTGTCGAATGAAAACGTGATTTGCACGATATGCAGACACAATATTCCGCTAACGAATCATCATTTGAATCCGGATAATGAAGCTTTCAAAAAGTTTTATGGAAGGATTCCTGTCGAATATGTTTCAGCATTATTGTATTTTCACAAAAAAGGGATTGTTCAGGAACTCATCCATAACCTTAAATATAAGGGTCAAGAAGAAATCGGCTCTGTTTTAGGTGCGTGGTTTGCCGAAGATTTGAAAAACTCTCCGATTATTCAATCGGTCGATGAAATAATTCCTGTGCCTTTGCATAAAAGGAAACTTCGGGAAAGAGGCTACAATCAGGTGACTAATTTTGGAAATGCACTTTCAAATGGGTTGAATATTTCGTACAATCCAAATATATTGGTTCGGAATATTTATTCTAAAACACAGTCTAAGAAAACCTTACTGAATCGAAGTGACGGAATTGACACCATTTTTGATGTTTCGTTTTCCGAGAAAGATCACAACAAACATTTCCTCTTGATTGATGATGTTATAACAACTGGCTCTACTTTGGAAGCGTGTTCGCACGCATTGATGAAAATTCCAGGAGCAAAAATCAGTATTGTTTGTATGGCGATGGCACATAGTTAGGTTTTTAAAAACACAGCCCTGTCAGGGTTTAAAACCCTGACAGGGCTAAAAAGGCTAATAATTTCATAAAAATTTCAATTACAACGAATATAATTGTTATTTTGTAGCTTCTAAATTTTGATCGATTATGTTGAAAAACAACTCTAAATATATTCTGTTCCTTCTTGTTTTGGCAATGGCAAGTTGTGCCAAAAGAGGAACTATTACCGGTGGCGAAAAAGACACTCTTGCGCCAGTTTTGAAAATGAGTTTCCCTAAAAACTTCAGTACAAATTTTAAAGGAAATGAAATAAAATTGACTTTTGACGAATATATTAAACTCAAAGACCTAAATAAACAGTTGATTATTTCGCCACCAATGAAAAATGAACCCTTGATAACACCGACTTCGGTAAGTAAATACATTACCATAAAGATAAACGACACGCTACAGCCTAACACGACTTACAGTTTCAATTTTGGACAAAGTATTCAAGACAATAACGAAGGAAATGCACTTAACCAATTTAAATATATTTTCTCGACCGGCACATCCATCGATTCTCTGACGCTTAACGGAAAAGTAACTGACGCATTCGAGAAAGAAGCAGCATCTTATGTTTCGATAATGCTGTATGATGTGACTGATAAATTCAAGGATTCAGTAATTTATAACGGAAATCCGAGATATATTACCAATACTTTAGACAGTTTGAAAACTTTTAAGCTCGAAAATCTAAAAGCAGGGAAATATCTTTTAGTGGCGATGAAAGATTATAATTCCAACAATAAATTCAATAATAAAAAGGATAAAATTGGATACAACAAGCAGCTTATCACTATTCCGAATGACACCGTTTATGAATTGAAATTGTTTAAGGAAGTGCTTCCTTTCAAAGCGTTTAAACCTGCTCAGTCATCAGGAAACAGACTAATTTTGCCTTATGAAGGAAAAACAAAGGATATAAAAATCACACTTAAAAATGCAACCGAAATACTACCAACAATTATTACTAAATTTCCAAAAAAAGATTCACTACAAATTTGGTATAAACCCTTAAAAGCAGATTCATTATCATTAGCCGTTGCCCAAAACAAATACAAAGGAGATTTTTCTATTAAAGTAAAGGATCAAAAAAAAGACAGTTTGAAAATAAGTGCCGTTCAAACAGGTATATTAAACTTTAGGGAACGATTTACTTTAGAAAGTGCCACACCTCTGACCAAATTTGACGATTCTAAAATAAAACTCATCAATAAAGATTCCGTTTCGGTAGATTTTAAAACGGAGTATGATGATTTTAACCAGCAATTATTTTTTGATTTTAAGAGAGACCCTTCAGAAAAATACACTTTCAAGATTATGCCTGGTGCTTTTACCGATTATTTGGGACAATCAAACGACACCTTGATTTTTAAAGCGACTACACGAAGTTATTCAGATTACGGAAACCTTACTGTGAATTTACAAAATGTAAAACATTTTCCTGTAATTGTCGAGTTAACCAATGAAAAAGGAGCTGTAGTAGCAACCGAATATTCCGAAAACAACACAAAAATTGAATTTAATCTGGTCGAACCTGCTGTGTTTACGCTTCGTATTATTTATGACGAAAACAAAAATAAAGAATGGGATTCGGGCAATTTTTTAGAAAGGCGTCAGGCCGAGGAAGTAATTTATTTTTCTTCCGAAATAGATGTTCGTGCCAATTGGGATGTGGAACAGGTTTTTGACGTCAGTCTTTCTTATACTCCGGAACCGAAAAAGAAAGTGGATAAAAAGAAAAAATCTAAATCATCAATTGGACTTTAGTTCAAAAGAATCTCTATCGTTAAGAAATCCTAGTTTTTTTCTGGTTTCGAGTAGTTTTTCCTTGTTTAATTCCACTATAAAAACACCTTCTGTTTCTTGTGGTTCGAGAATATAATTCCCAAGAAAATCAACCGCTTGCGAGTGCCCAACATATTCGAGATTGTTTTCGCCGTGGCGAACAGGTTTGTCAAACCCAATTCTGTTCACGCCAATAGTATAGCTCATATTCTCGACAGCGCGTGCTTTGAGCAAAATATCCCAAGCATTGATGCGTGGTTTTGGCCAATTGGCAACATAAAGTAACACATCATAATCTTCTATATTTCGAGCAAAAACCGGAAAACGCAAATCATAACAAATGAGCGGACAAATTTTAAAACCTTTATATTCTACAATCAATTTTTCTTCTCCAGCAGTGTAAACTTTGTCTTCTCCAGCCAAGGTAAACAGATGCCTTTTATCGTAAAATTGTATTTCGCCTGACGGAAAAACAAATACTAATCTATTGTAGAAATTCTTGTTTTCTTCGATAATCAAACTTCCTGTAATCGCACAATTCTTGGCTTTCGCCAAAGATTGTAGCCACAAAACCGTTTTACCTTGCATCGTTTCGGCAAGACATTTTGGATTCATCGAGAAACCTGTCGTGAACATTTCTGGGAGTACAATCAAATCGATTTTTTCAGTAATAGCATTGATTTTTTCTTCGAAATGGTTTCGGTTGGCGATTGGGTTTTCCCAAAATAGGGAAGATTGGATTAGTGCGATTTTCATTTTTTGTGAAATAATATCAAAGTTACACAAAATAGAATTAGCCACAACAGGGTATCGTTTTTATCAGGGAAAACCCTTAGTTTCAAAAATCAATAAATACCCTGATAATTAAATAATTATGTATGAGTAGCTTGCGATGGTAATTATTTAAAAAAATAAAATAACAACTTTCAAAGTTTTAAAACAATAATCTAAACTCTATTTATTATGAAAAAAATTACATCATTTATTTTATTAGCAAATGTTGCTTTCGTACTATTTATTACAAACTCGGCAAACGGACAAAATATAGTTCCAGATTCCCT
>DZAU01000079.1:7159-8652 GCA_022729635.1 Flavobacterium psychrophilum | reverse complement strand
TTTTTCCAAACACAAAGCACACGAACTTCGGCTTTTACTTTTCCGTCTGGAGATTGCAGGATGGGAATGTAATTTACTTTTTTCTGGAGAATGTAAAGTTCTTTTTCGACCACGGCTTCGATGTCTTCTTTTTTTACGTGAAAAATCACGCCCGAGCCTGAGAACGAGAATAAAGGTTTTAACACATAATTTTCCAAATCTTCTGGGATTTCGGTCAAATCACTTAATAAAGTAGTTTCTATGAAATACTTTCCTTTCAAAAACGGCAAAATAAACTTGCTGATTCTGAAAAACCAATTAGGATGTCCAGCCCATTCTACATCAAGATCGTCCGAGAAATGGAAATTCAGTTTCAAATCCGTTCGCAAATCCAATTCGTCAAAAATGACGCGATTGTAGATGCGTTTGACAAGAATTTCTTCACCATTTTCGTTTTTGTAGTATAATTGCTTGCCTTTTTTAATCAATTCGGTTACGCAAACTATCGGGATGCCAAGGTCTCTTCGGCAATAATAAAAATCGATTTTCGTGTTTTGTTTTTCGGGTTCAATTTCCAATAGAATAACATTTTCTTTTGGATGATTGTTGCAGATTACCTCTTCCAACGTTTGGAGATATTCCTGTGGTGTGATGTCATTGATGAATGGTGTCAAATCCTTCAGAAACGGATAATGTTTCTTGAATTTTTCGTATAAATTGATTTGGTAATTGTACAAAGAAGGGAATCCTTGTACTTCGATTAATTTTGGAACAACGGCTCTGTTTTCTTCGCAAATCCCAAAATCGATGGCCAAAAAAGTAGTATGTTCGTCTTCGTTTGGAACTTTATGATTTAATTCTAATGACTTCTCTGTAAGTTTTTTAAAGTCTTTCTGTTGAATCAATTTTATGATGTCGGAACAACCTTCCAGCATTTGAGCTTTTAGTTCATTGGAAATAAAAAAAGGAGTTTCTGCTATTCGAAAAGTGGGTTCATAATCAAAATCAGAAGTAATATCGTCTTTAAATTCCTGATATTTTTTGTCAGTAAATTGGGAATTGAATAAGTCACGATATTTTGGAATCATCAGGGATTTGATTTGTTAATTCGACAGCATTTTCTTTGTTTTCATCAAATCATTGATGGCAATTCTGAGGAAATTGGGAATCAAGGTTTCATTGGTTCTGTAAATTTTATCATCGTCCAATAAATCTTCGAGCATATTCCTGAATTTGGTATTGCCCTTCATTTTTTTGATTTTTTCCTTGGAATCTTTATTTCTCAAATTAGAAATAAAACTGATTGGATCTGCTTCCGGATGAAATTGTGTTCCCACGAAATAATCGGAAAATCGCACCGCCATAATCGCTCTTTCATATTGAACGTGATCACGAATTTTTTCCAATGAAATAATCTTCGCACCTTTTTTCGAAAAAACACTCAATTTGGGCTGAACAACCTGATAATCTCTGGAATCGATGGCGTAAAATGGATCAGCAAGTCCTTCAAAAAG
>DZAU01000079.1:5060-7059 GCA_022729635.1 Flavobacterium psychrophilum | reverse complement strand
ACTACATCATCAACAAATTCAAGCAGTTCGACGATAAGCATTTTGGTTTCTACTTCTTTTTGAAGTCCAAAATCAATCATATTTCCATCAATTCCATAACGTGCGGCACGGAATTTATTTTCTTTTATCAACGCTAATCGGTATATGTTGAAACTCATATTGTGCAAAGACAATTTGTATAATTTAGCTACAATTGCCTGAATAATTGCCACAATACACATCGTTTCATCAACAGTTAAACACATATCGCAAATGCGAAATTCAATGGTATCATAAAACGGATGCAAACGTAAATCCCACCAAATTTTCTTTGGATTATCGATACAATTGGTTTTTACCAAAGTGTCTAAAAAATTATCATAAGAAGCCACCGAATCAAAATATTCTGGTAACCCAGTTCTTGGAAATTTATCAAAAACCTTGGTTCTAAAGGATTTATAGCCTGTGTTTCTTCCTTCCCAAAAAGGAGAATTGGTAGAAAGTGCAAAAATGTGAGGTAAAAAATAAGCAGCCTGATTCATTAATTGCAGTCCGATTTCACGATTTTCGATTCCAACGTGGCAATGCATTCCGAAAATTAAATTAGAACGGGCTGCATCTTGCATTTCGTTAATAATATTATGATATCGAGGATCATCGGTAATGGGTTGGTCTTGCCATTTCGAAAAAGGATGAGTTCCTGCACCGCCAACGATTAATCCTTGTTTATCGGCTAAATCAACGATATGTCCTCTCAATGATTTAATTTCTTCTTGAGCTTCTTTCACATTTTGGCAAATATTTGTTCCTACTTCAACCACCGATTGGTGCATTTCGGCTTTGACTTGTTCGTTCAAAATTATTTTGGCACCATCCACAATTTTGGACAAATGCGAGCGCAAATCTCTGGTGACAGGATCAATAATTTGATATTCTTCTTCAACACCAAGTGTAAATACGGGTAGTTTCTTTGACATAATTTTAATAATCTAAAAAAATTAAAAAATCTAAAAAATCGAAATGATATAAAAATTTAGCTTGTTTTTGATATTTCCTTCGTTTTGCTTTTTTAGATTTGAATAACAGCATCTTTAATAAAAGTTCCCCAAGTCAAATTCATTTTCCCAGGTTTCTGCTTTTTGGCAGCAGCAATTGCCATTTTTGCAGCGTGTTCCACAACCCACTCGAAATTTTCTGCGCCCACAGATGTCAACTCGGCATCGGGTGCTGGATTTCCAAAATCAATCGCATAAGGAATTCCATCTCGAACGGCAAATTCAACAGTGTTAAAATCATAACCCAAACCTTTGCAAAGTCTTAAAGTATAGTCTTTTACAGTAGCCAATAATTTCTTATCAACCGGTGGACCATCAATTACATAACGAAGATGATGCGGATTTCTAGGTTCGTATTGCATAATGTGAACGTCTTTGCAACCCAAACAATACACACGGAAATATTCTGTAAAAACAATTTCTTCCTGCAACATCATCACTAATTGTCCTGTTTCCTGATGTTTTTCCCAAAATTCATCCTTATTTTCCAATCGGTACACGTTTTTCCATCCGCCACCAGCATAAGGTTTCATATAAGCAGGAAAACCGATGTAATCGAAAATTCCTTGCCAATCCATTGGATATTTTAGGTTGCGAAAAGATTTTCCGGTTGTATCCGTAGGATGTTCCGCCGATGGAAGTATCACAGTATTTGGCAACGGAACGCCTAAAGTATCGGCCAATGCATTATTGAAAAACTTATCGTCAGCGCTCCACCAAAATGGGTTGTTGATGACATTTGTTCCCGTCAAAGCAGCGTTTTTTAAGTATGCTCTATAAAACGGTACATCTTGCGAAATCCGGTCAATGATTACGGTATATTCGCCATCTTTATTTTGAACCACTTTGTCAATAGAAACGGCTTCGGCAATGATCCCTTTTTCGTTTTTTGAGTTTACTCTGTCTATAAATGCTTGCGGAAAAGTGTCTTCCATTCCGAATAATATTCCAATTTTTTTCATCTT
>DZAU01000079.1:0-4960 GCA_022729635.1 Flavobacterium psychrophilum | reverse complement strand
TTAAAAAAACTTAATTCTTGATAAATAATGAGGAAACATTTCTTTCCAAACTGGCCAGTCGTGTTCTCTGTCTTGGCGTACATCGAGCCAATGATGAATATTTCTTTCGTTTAAAACGCTACTTAATTTGAGATTTGCATCATAGCAAATATCCCAGTTAGATGTGCCCAAACAAATATCCATATTCCACAATTCGTGATCATTTAATCCGTGCAAATAATCTTCGGGACTGTTATAAAAAACAGCATTGTTGTGAAAACCATCCATAAAACTTTTGATGCTAAAAGCACCACCCATAGAAAAAAAATGGCTTACATAACCGGGATGACGAAAGGCAAAATTGGCAGCGTGATAACCCCCAAAACTACAACCGGCAACGACAACTTTTCCTGAAGGAGTATTGTTTTTTACTTTTTCGACGATTTCGTGGCAAATCATTTTGTCATACCAAGTATGATTTTCGATACGGTGGATAGGAGGAATGTTTTTATTATAAAAGCTGTCTTTGTCTATGCTTGCCGGGCAAAATATTTGAATTAATCCTTGCTCGATAAACCATTTTGCCGAGTCAATCAAGCCCATATCTTTATTCTCGTGGTAACTTCCCATTGAGGTTGGGAAAAGGATTACCGGATAACCAGCGTGACCAAAAACGAGCATTTCAATCTCTCGACTTAAATTTGGCGAGTACCATTTGAAATATTCTTCTTTCATGCTGATAATTTTAAACAAGTTTAATAAAAAAAACATTGTAAATAACATAATAGTTTAATTTTGTAAATAAATAACTGATTTATGAGATTTCATACTCGAAAATGGGTAAAACCCGAAGATTTAAACCCAAACGGAACATTATTTGGCGGTAAATTATTGGCTTGGATTGACGAAGAATTGGCATTATATACCATTATTCAATTGGAAAATTCCAGAATCGTGACTAAGCACATGTCCGAAATAAATTTTAGAAGTTCAGCCAGGCAAGGCGATATCATAGAAATAGGTATTGATGTGGTAAAATTCGGCAATACTTCGCTTACGCTAAAATGTGAAGTGAGAAACATGATGACTCGCGAAACCATTATTACGATCGATAGCATTACTATGGTAAATTTGGGTAATGATGGAACGCCAAAAGGACATGGCAAAACGAAAATCGAATATGTAAAAGATCGTTTATAAGACTGTATTATTCTTATTTTGAAACTCCTTTTTCTGTTGTGATTTCAGAAATTTCTAAATCAAAGTAAGGAATGGAAGCAATAACATGATCAAATATATCTGAGGTAATGTATTCGTGATTTATAAATTTTTTGTCACTCGTAAAAGCATAAATTTCTAGCGGAACACCGTATGGAGTCGATTGCAATTGGCGACAAATCATAACCAAATTCTTATTTAATCCTGGATGATTATGAAGATATTGTATAATATATTTTCGGAATAAACCTAAATTTGTCATATTCCTTCCATTGATAGCAATCGATTTATCAATCTTATTCGTTAAATTATATTTGTCAATATCAATTTTACGTTTATCAATATAGTTGCTTAAAAGTTGAATTTTTTTATAATCATCTAGTTCAGAATCTTCTAAAAATCGTATGCTACTGGCTTTTATCAGGACATGTTTTTTTATTCTTCGTCCGTCAGAATCAACCATTCCGCGCCAATTTTGAAAAGAATCTGAAATTAAACTATACGTAGGAATTGTGGTAATTGTATTGTCAAAATTCTGAACTTTAACTGTAGCAAGATTAATTTCGATTACATCACCATCGACACCAAATTTTTCCATGGTAACCCAGTCTCCAATGCGAACCATATCGTTTATGGCTACTTGCACACTGGCTACAAATCCTAAAATAGTATCTCTAAAAATTAATATTATTACTGCCGAAACAGCTCCTAAAACGGTAAGAAGATCTTTTTGATTTATATCAAATATCTTTGAAATTATTACGGTTGTCCCAAAAAGCCAAAGAATAATATTAAAAACCTGGATAAAACTATCAATAGGTTTATCGCTGTATCTTGCATTTAGTTTCAAATAAAATCTTAAAATATTCAAAGCAGTTCTAATAATCATAATAATTAGAACGACTATCCAAATTGCTACAATTTTTCCAAAAACAAATTCCCAATAATCATATTTTTCTAAAATAATTGGAACAGATTTATAAGCCAGTAGTAGCGGAATCAAATAAAATAGATATTGACCTGTAATGTTGTCTATTACAAAATCATCAAATTTATTTTTTGTCCTTTTAACAATTGCTCTGATGCTTTTATCCAAGATAAAACGAAATGAAATAAAAAAAACATACGCCAGTAAAAGCATTATGGCAATATTTATCAGTAAACTTAAATACGATGCCAGAGTGTATTCAAAACTCAATTTTCGTAATAAAGGATAACACCAGCCGAATATTTTTTCCAGAAAATTATTCATTTCTTAAATATTTTTTTTCAACATAAAAAGTAGCAAAGGGTAGAAGGGAAGCGCCAAGAACAATAACCGATGTTTTTAAACCCCATCCTTGAGATTTTTTTAAAAAAATTGTCATCAATACATATCCAATAAATAGTAAACCATGTGTCATTCCTATTGGATACAACAAACTTTTATAAAGTTCAATATTTGAAGGTTTAATTAAAAGCATATTTACAAATAAAACCAAATAGGATATTCCTTCCAGGATTGCAATGATTTTGAACGATTTGAGCATTAAATAATGTTATTTTAAAAATTATTCCGGCAAAATTAAGGATTATCATTGATTTTTAGAGTATTCTTTCCAAAAGGAATTTACTTTTGCAACAACAAACTTTGAAAAATGAGCAAACGCGATTTAAAAAAATACCTTTCTGAACTCAAAAAAAGTCAGCTCGAAGCCCAAATTATTGAGTTATACGATAAGTTCAGCGCAGTAAAAACGTATTATGATTTTGTTTTTAATCCAAAAGAAGAAAATCTTCTGAAAGAATGTAAACTCAAAATTTCTAACGAATATTTTCCTCAAAGAACTTCCGGAAAAGCCAGAAAACCAAAAATGCGACGTTCGGTTGCTCAAAAATACATTAAACATTTTATTCTTTTAGGAGTTGATTCTTTTATTATTGGCGATGTTATGCTTTATACTATTGAAATCGCACAAACCTTTTCGTCGGAAAAAATTGTAAAACAAGAATCGTTTTACAAAAGCATGTTCAATTCCTTTGAACTGGCTGTGAATTTTATGATTTCCAATGGAATACTGGATGAATTCAAGCCTAGAATTCTTGCAATAAATAAGGAAGCTATTCAGCAAAACTGGTTTAATAGTGAGGAATTTTCTACAATTACGGAACGTTTTGATTGGTAAAAAAACAAACAAAATTGTTTTTATTTCATCTGCTTTCTTTTTTTGCGGAATAAATTAGTGGTTTAACTCTTTTTTAGGTGTATTTTTGCAAAAATTCATCAAAAAACAATGTCTCAAAACACTTTAGAAACCAAAATAGAAGATAAAAAAGAACTTTATTCCTATCAGAAAGGAGATATTGAAACCATTTTTGAACGCCTTGATAATGCTCCGAGCAATTATCATTTGTTATATCAATTGCCTACTGGCGGTGGGAAAACAGTAATATTTTCGGAAATTGTTAGACAATATTTATCAAAACACAACAAAAAAGTGGTGGTTTTGACACACCGAATTGAGCTTTGCAAACAAACTTCAAAAATGTTGAAGGACTTTGGAGTAAAAAACAAAATCATCAACAGCAAGGTAAAAGAACTTCCGGATCAAAATGATTATTCCTGTTTTGTGGCAATGGTCGAAACTTTGAAGAATAGAATCAATGATGAAAAGTTGCATCTCGACAATATTGGATTGGTAATTATTGATGAAGCTCATTACAATTCGTTTCGAAAATTGTTGAGTTCTTTCAAAAATGCCTTTATTCTGGGAGTTACAGCAACGCCTTTGAGTTCCAATATTAAATTGCCAATGCACGAAAATTACGATGAACTTATCGTAGGAGACAATATAAGTTCACTGATTGAAAAAGGTTTTCTGGCAAAAGCAATTACGTATAGCTACGATGTGGGTTTAACTTCGTTAAAAGTGGGAATAAATGGTGATTACACTGTAAAATCATCCGATGATTTATATACCAATATGGCAATGCAGGAAAAATTATTGCACGCTTATACTGAAAAATCATTGGGCAAAAAAACGTTGATTTTCAATAACGGAATCAACACCTCTTTATATGTTTATGAAACTTTCAGAGAAGCAGGATTTGTGATTCGTCATCTTGATAATACCAGCAGCAACGAAGAAAGAAGAGAAATTTTACATTGGTTTAAGAAAACTCCAGATGCCATTTTAACCTCCGTTGGGATTCTTACCACAGGTTTTGATGAACCCACAGTGGAAACCATTATTTTAAATAGAGCCACAAAATCATTGACTTTGTACTTTCAAATGATAGGTCGTGGTTCCAGAAAATTATCTAATAAAGACACTTTTAATGTGATAGATTTAGGGAATAATGCAGCGCGTTTTGGGTTGTGGGATGAACCCGTAAATTGGCAACACATTTTTAAATCACCCGAATTCTACATCGAAAATTTACGTGATGATACCGAAATTGAATTGTATTTTAAATATACAATGCCTCCAGAATTGCGTGCCAAATTTGCCAAAACAGAAATAATTACTTTTGATGTCGATGCGGAACACAAGCTAGCCATTGCTCAAAATTTACGTTCGAAAGTAGTTTTGGACAAATCTTTAGAACAACACGCCTCAATGTGTGTGGACAATTGCGAAGAATTGCAACAGGCAAAAACATTAGCCAAAGAATTGGAGCCAGATATCGAATGCCGACTAAAACGCTATTCAAAATGTTTAAGTCAATGCAGTAAAAACTACCGTGAATGGCTGGTTGAAGACTATAAAATGAAACTTATTTT
>DZAU01000145.1 GCA_022729635.1 Flavobacterium psychrophilum | reverse complement strand
TTTTTCAATAGTTTGCTTTTCTATTCACAAGAAAAATTAACCCTTGAACAATGTTATACTTTGGCGTATCAAAACCATCCGTTGACGGGAAAAACCGAAATTTTACAGCAGCAAAATACGTTGGAATTAAAAGCCTTACAAGCCCAAAAATACCCGCGTATCGATGCCGAAGCACAAGCCACTTACCAATCTGATGTGATGGTTTTGCCGATTACTTTGCCCAATTTTCACATAGAATCGCCCGACAAAGACCAATACAAAGCCACGCTTACTGCCATCCAAATCATCTACAACGCAGGTTTAATTGATGCTCAAAAAGAGTTGAAAAAAATTCAATCTGAAACGCAACAAAAAGAGGTAGAAGTACAGCTACACACTTTGAAAATGCAAATTAATCAGTTGTATTTCAATATATTACTCATTCAGCAAAAGATGGAGTTACTCCAAATCAGCATCAGTCAATTGCAAAGTAAAAAAGCTGAAATTCAAAAAATGATTGCCACCGGAAGCACCTACGAAAGTGCCACAGAACCGGTGGAAGTCAAAATATTGGAATTATCGCAAAATGTAGTAGAACTACAAGCGCAAAAAGTGCAATTTTACGACCAATTGGGTTTAATCATCGGTCAAAAATTGGACACTAACACCTTTTTAACGCTACCTATTTCATTTGATTTTAATGAAAATCAACGTTCGGAATTGGCACTTTTTGAGTTGCAAAAAAACAGTGTTACTACGCAAACCGAATTTTTAAAAAAACAAACCTTACCCAAAGTTTCCGCCTTTGGAACCGCAGGTTACGGTAAACCAGGACTCAACGCACTGTCTAACGAATTTGACGATTTTTATATCATTGGCGTTAAAGCCCAATGGAATGTATTTGATTTCGGGGCTAATAAAAAACAACGTCAAGTACTGTTGTTGCAACAAGATTTGATTGATAACCAAAAAACAGTTTTTGAATGGAATCAAAACAACACCGCCGAAAACTTTAAAATGGAAATTGTAAAATATCAAACCTTGCTCAAAACAGATCAAGAAATTATCAATTATCGAAAAAAAATAGTAGAAACAGCCGAAAAACAACTCAAACACGATCTTATTACTACCAGCGATTATACGGCAGAAGTAAACAAACTTTTAGAAGCTCAAATCAACCAAAAAACACACGAAATTCAGATGGCATTAGCCCAAGCAAACTTTAAAAACACACTTTATGATTAATGATAAATTCTCGCAATCCCGATTAGTATTGAGACGCAAAGACGCAAAGGTTTCATTCCAAAAAAAAGGGTTACTTTTTTATGTGATTGTCATTTTATTTACACTAAACTCCTGCAAAAAGACCAACGACAAAGCCGATGCCTACGGCAATTTTGAAGCCACAGAAATTACAGTTTCAGCTGAAACCAACGGAAAAATTCTAACCTTCAATTTGCAAGAAGGTCAAAAATTGGAAAAAGGAATTTTGATAGCAGAAATTGATTCTACTTCGTTGATATTGAAACGAAACAATCTAATGGCGGCTAAAAAAGTTATTTTCAGCAAATCAAAAGGGGTTTTGTCTCAAATCAATGTCATCAAAGCACAAAAAGAAACGGCACAACTCAACAAAAAACGCATTCAAGATTTGTTGGCTGATAAATTGGCAAGTCAAAAACAATTGGACGACGTCAACGGACAAATCAGTGCATTCGATAAACAAATGCAAAGTATTCAAACGCAAAATTCAGGAGTTTTAGAAGAAACCCAAACCCTTGATGCTCAAATTGCGGAGCTCAACCATCAAATTGCCTTGTGCAAAATTTACAATCCGAGTGCAGGAACGGTTTTAGTAAAATATGCCGAACCGGGTGAAATGACCGCAATGGGAAAACCATTGTACAAAATCGCCAACCTTAGCGTGATGCAGTTTAAAGGTTACATCAGCGAAAAACAGTTGTCGAGCATCAAAATCGGACAAAAAGTGCAAGTGGGTATTGACACCCAAAACGGATTAAAATATTACGAAGGTAACATCTCTTGGATTGCTTCCGAAGCCGAATTTACTCCAAAAATCATTCAAACCAAAGAAGAACGAGTCAACTTGGT
>DZAU01000078.1 GCA_022729635.1 Flavobacterium psychrophilum | reverse complement strand
CTAACTAATTGATTATCAATCGTTAAGGTTTTAATTCTGCGGAGAAAGAGGGATTCGAACCCCCGGACCTGTTACAGTCAACAGTTTTCAAGACTGCCGCAATCGACCACTCTGCCATTTCTCCAATAAATCACATCCATTTTCTGAATGCGGTTGCAAATATAAGAACCTTTTTTTGTTTTACAAAAACTATTATACAAAAATAAAATCCTTTTTGCAACGGTTTTTTAATTGTTTCATTTCCTTACCTTTAGATACAGTAAAAGAGGTCTTAATGATTGTAAATAGGACTAATAAGGCACGTATTCTTTGATTTCAAGTCCATATCCTATCATCCCCACACGCTTAGTCTGCGCTGTATTTGAGAGCAACCTGATTTTCGAAATATCGATATCGTGCAAAATCTGGGCACCAATTCCAAAATCACGATTGTCCATTATAATTTGTGGAGCTTTAAAAACACCATTGGTTTGTAAACCTTTCAATTCAACAATTCGATTTAATAAGTTACCAGATTGTGATTCCTGATTGATAAATAAAACCGCACCTTTACCGTTGGCATTGATTAATTCGAAGAGATCACATAGTTTTTTGTTGGCATCATTGGTTAGAGTACCTAGAATGTCATTATTAATTAAAGAAGCGTTAATTCGAGTTAAAACGGCTTCGCCTTTATTCCAAGTTCCTTTTGTCAATGCAATATGAATGCGATTATTGGTGGTTTGCAGGTAAGCTCTCAATCTAAATCTTCCAAAACGGGTTTCTATCTCAAAATCTTCTTTTTTTACAATTAGACTGTCATGTTGCATTCTGTAGGCTACCAAATCTTCGATGGAAACTAATTTTAAATCAAATTTCTTGGCTACTTTAACTAATTGTGGTAATCGTGCCATTGTCCCGTCTTCATTCATAATTTCGACAATTACACCCGCTGGTTTGAAACCTGCCAAGCGAGCAAAATCTATTGCAGCTTCGGTATGACCGGTACGTCTTAAAACACCGCCTTGTTTGGCAATCAACGGAAATATGTGTCCTGGTCTAGCCAGTTCGTGAGACTTTGTATTGGAATCAACCAAGGATAAAATGGTACGTGCCCTGTCAGCCGCTGAAATTCCTGTGGTAACCCCATTTCCTCTTAAATCTACCGATACGGTGAAAGCAGTTTCCATCGGGTCTGTATTATTATGAACCATTGCGGTCAATCCTAAGTCTTTGCAACGATTTTCAGTCAGTGGAGCACAAATTAATCCCCGACCGTGAGTTGCCATAAAATTGATCATTTCAGGAGTTACTTTTTCGGCGGCAGCAAGAAAATCACCTTCGTTTTCACGACCTTCATCATCGACAACAATAATAACTTTCCCTTGTCGAATGTCTTCGATGGCTTCCTCTATTGCATTAAGTTTAATTTTTGTATCCATATTTAGTTTTAAATTTTTAGAAAAAATTTATTAAAGAAAGTCATCGACAACAATAATAACTTTCCCTTGTCGAATGTCTTCGATGGCTTCCTCTATTGCATTAAGTTTAATTTTTGGTTCCATATTTAGTTTTAAATTTTTAGAAAAAATTTATTAAAGAAAGTCATAGACAACAATAATAACTTTTCCTTGTCGAATGTCTTCGATAGCTTCTTCTGTAGTATTAAGCTGTATTTTTGTATCCATATTTAGTTTTAAATTTTTAGAAAAAATTTATTAAAGGAAATGGTGTTGAGTTTTATTTTGGTTGTATCCATATTCTAATTATTCGGATGGAGGAAATACTTTTTGGAATATCTTTTGGAACGGAGCCATAAAGATATCCATATTGATTAAACCAATATCATTTGTCGCACGATAAGTCAGTAAAATGGCTAGTGGCGAAAGTATAAACGAAGACATCCAGGCTCCTAAAAAGGGATGCAGTCCATTTTCCTGTGAAATTCTTTTGCCAAATGTATTGATAAAATGAAAGGATATAAATATCAATACGGCAAAAACTATTGGCAATCCAAGTCCTCCTTTTCTAATAATTGCACCCAGTGGAGCTCCTATAAAAAACATTAAAAAGCAGGCAAAAGCAATGACAAATTTGTCATAAAACGCCAGCAAGTGTCCGTTAATGTTTTTCTGTTTAAATTCTAATTCGGTTTGAGTTCCGTTGATAGAAAGCAGTGTGTTTTCAACAGTACTGCTGGCGAAATTTAAAACTGCCAGTTTTTTATCATTGGAATATAAGGACAATATATCGTTGGGTAAGGGCTTGCTTTTTTTAATGGGTTGCACAGTTTTAAGACTCCTTTGAATCCCAATACGCTGATTAATATTTTCAGAAAAAGACAAAATATCAGTTTTCATGTTTTTGTGTAAGGAATCTAAAGTATAGTTCAGTTCACCTACATTAAGCATCGTATTGGTATTGGTAACACTAACATCATTGACATCAACCTTGTTTAATTTTGACAAATCAATATTCAATATGTATTTCTTGAAAGCACTTTTGGCAAAAGGCATTTTGTTTCTGTCTTCATATTTTTTTGGAGTAATATCCTCATAATAATATCCATCATTCAGCACCATTTGTAGCGTGTTTGATTGCTCACTGCTGATTAATTCGCCATTTTTAGCTTTGATAACTGTTTTATTTCCTTCTCCTAGAGCCGATTTTTTATGAATGGTAATCCCGGTCAAGGTGTTTCCGTTGACTCCCGATTTTTTATTGACCTTGATGGAGTATAAGCCTACATTGCTGAACTGACCTTCGGCAATAGCCAAAGCAGGTTTTAATTGTGCAATGTTTCTTCTGAAATTGATAAACTTATATTCAGCATAAGGAATCACATTATTGGCAAATAAAAAGGCTACGATACTTAATAATGAGATAAAGATGATTAAGCTTTTCATTGCTCGCTGCAGCGAAATTCCCGCCGATTTCATAGCGGCAAATTCATAGTTTTCGGCCAAATTGCCAAAAGTCATTATCGAAGCAAGTAAAACGGATAATGGCAATACCAATGGAACGATTCTGGGCATTGCAAATAGTAGAAACTTTAGAACCATCCCTAAATCAAGGTCTTTACCCGCTAATTCTGCAATAAATAACCAAACCGACTGAAGTATGAATATAAAAAAAAGGATTACAAATACCATGGTAAATGTACTCAGAAACGTCTTTAGAATGTATTTATCGAGAATTTTCACCTATGAATTAATCTAATTTATTGATGTAGTAATTGGGATATTTACTGGCAACAAAGGTAAATTGATTTTTTGACAAAGGTTGGTTGGTTTTAAAAGAATTAACAGTCAAGGTGGTTTTTGTCCCTTTTTTACCCGTTTCAATTAAATTGTAGATGTGTTTGGTTTGAACGTCTATTCCTAATAATATTTCTTTTCTTTGATCTTTAGCATTAATAGGAACAAGTTTGATATATTGAATTTTTCGACCTTTGATATTTTGCAATATATCCATCGTACACTTATAACCCGAATTAAAAAAAGTCAACATCTTTGCTGGAGTGATGGCATTGTTGTTTTTTTCGTTGACAGCTGATACAGTAATTTCTTCGTCTTCAGGAACAATGGTGTAGCTTTTTTTTCCGTCATAAATTTTAGTCACTCCCATAAAATTCAAAATGTATTGATTGCCTTTCATAGTGACATTTCCTTTACTGTCCTGATTAATATTTTCTTTGGTATTATTTAAAGAATATTTAAAATCAATGACAATATTATCGTAGCTTTTTATTTTTGAGGTAACTTGGTTAAGCAGGTTTTTAGCTTCTTTATCTTGTGCTTGTGTAAAAAAGCTTAAAAGAAATAGGAAAGTAATTTGGAAAATTTTTGTCATTTTGGTAATTAATTTTGTTCATTGTTGAAAAATTGGTCGAGAGAAGACATATCTAGAATATTCACGCTTCGTGCTTTACTTCCTTCAAACGGACCCACAATTCCGGCGGCTTCGAGTTGATCAATTAATCTGCCGGCTCTGTTGTAACCTAATTTTAGTTTTCTTTGTAGCAACGATGCCGAACCTTGTTGCGATATTACAATTATTTCGGCAGCCTCTCTAAATAAAGTGTCTCTTTCGGAAATATCCATATCAAGATTAATGCCACTTTCTTCACCAATAAATTCTGGAAGTAAATAAGCAGTTGCGTATGCTTTTTGTGAGCCAATAAATTCGGTTATTTTTTCTACTTCAGGTGTGTCAATAAAAGCGCATTGTACCCGCACAACATCATTTCCGTTGTGATAAAGCATATCTCCACGACCTATTAATTGGTCTGCACCTTGAGTGTCTAAAATGGTTCTGGAATCTATTTTCGAAGTCACTCTAAAGGCAATTCTGGCAGGAAAATTAGCTTTAATTAATCCTGTAATTACATTTACCGATGGTCTTTGTGTAGCAATAATTAAGTGTATTCCAATAGCTCTGGCAAGTTGGGCTAATCTTGCAATAGGAATTTCTACTTCTTTTCCTGCAGTCATAATTAAATCAGCAAATTCATCCACAATTAATATTATGTACGGTAAAAATCGGTGGCCATTTTCTGGATTTAATTTTCGGGATTTGAATTTCTCGTTGTACTCCTTAATGTTACGAACCATCGCATCTTTCAATAATGAATAGCGATTATCCATTTCGACACAAAGTGAGTTTAACGTGTTGATTACTTTGGCATTATCAGTGATAATGGCGTCTTCAGTATCAGGAAGTTTGGCTAAATAATGTCTTTCGATTTTGTTAAAAAGTGTCAATTCTACCTTTTTTGGATCGACCAAAACAAACTTGATTTCGGCAGGATGTTTTTTGTAAAGCAAGGAAGTGATTACGGCATTCAAACCAACAGATTTTCCTTGTCCTGTGGCTCCAGCCATTAATAAGTGAGGCATTTTTGCCAAATCGACCACAAAGGTTTCGTTCGAAATAGTTTTTCCTAAAGCAATAGGCAATTCCATTTCGGCTTCCTGAAATTTGGCAGATCCAATAACACTTTTCATCGAAACCATAGTAGGGTTTTTATTGGGAACTTCAATCCCAATAGTTCCTTTTCCGGGAATAGGAGCGATAATACGAATCCCCAAAGCCGATAGCGATAAGGCAATATCGTCCTCTAAACTTTTGATTTTTGAAATACGAATTCCTGCTTCAGGCACGATTTCGTATAGTGTTACAGATGGTCCAACGGTGGCTTTTATCTGTGCAATTTCTATTTTATAATTGCGAAGCGTTTCTACAATTCTATTTTTATTTTCTTCTAATTCCTCCTGATTGATGGTGATTCCACCAGAGGAATATTCTTTTAATAAATCAATTGTTGGGTATTTGTAATTAGATAAATCTAAAGTAGGATCGAATAATCCAAAGTCGGCCACAAGTTTCGAAGCCAGATTTTCTTCGATAATATCTTCTTCAGGAGCTTTTTCGATGACAAAATGCTCATCGGAAGTTTGGATAATTTCTGGCGAATGTAAAGGTTTCGGTTCAACAGGCGCAGTCTTCAAACTAATTTCCGAAGGATTATTAATTGTTGGTTTTAGTGCTTCTTTGTTGATTTCGAATTGAGATCCTGAGGTTTTTAAATGAATGCCTTCTGTTACATCATCGTCCTCTTCAACAGCATATTCTTCGAGATTATAGGCACTTGAATCGATATTCGAAACATTGGAACCTAAATCAGATTTAATTTCTTTTTTTGTGCTTTCGAAAAAGGATTTTATCTTTTCAGGAGAAACTTTGATTTTAAAAATCAAATATATGATGAGTCCAAATAGTAAAACTAATAAAGTTCCGGTTTTTCCAATGTAATCCTGCGCAAATAAATTCAGTTCATAACCAATGGTTCCGCCCAACTCGGGTAGGGAAGTGGCAAAAAATCCAAACAAAATCGACAAAATGATGATTACAAATAAATCCCAAAACCAAATATTTTTCAGTTTACGCAATGAGATATCTAAAACCAAAAACAATCCGGACAGGAAAAATAATCGAACGAATATAAAAGAAGCTATTCCAAAACCTTTATAAATCAATAAATCAGCCAGAAAAGCACCAAATTTTCCCAGCCAGTTTTGAACGGCATCGTTTCGGTCTGCCAATTGGTTTACGGCACTTTGATCGACTTGTCCGTATATAAAAAAGGAAATAAAGGCAAGCAACAAGGCAATCGAAAACAATACCAAGAGCGAACCCAAAACGATTTTGTTTTGTTTTGAAAATGTCCAAGATTTTTTTACATCAGATTTAGAATTGGTTTTCTTGTCTGGAGTTGCTGTTTTTATTGTTTTTGCCATTCTTTATCGAACTATTTTCTATAAAAATTTTGGTACATATATAATTAATCCAATTACAATTGCCGTAACAGCCGCAAAAAATACAGCACCTGCGGAAATGTCTTTGATAAATCCAATTCTCTCGTGATAATCCGGATGAATAAAATCGGCTATTTTTTCGACAGCAGTATTCAGTCCTTCAATACTCATTACCAAGCCAATAGACAAGATTTGAAAAAGCCATTCATTGGCAGTGATATTAAGGCAAAATCCTGCAATTGTCATTATTATGGCAATGAAAAACTGCACCATTATGCTATGTTCGGTAGTAATTAATTTTACGGCACCTCTCGCAGCAAAGGAGACACTTTTTAGTCTTCCGCTAAAGAAAGAATTGTCTTTCTGAAATTCCATTCGTTTGTATTAAAGCACAGCTAAGGCAGCTTCATAGTTGGGTTCACTTGCAATTTCAGGAACTTGTTCGGTATAAATAACCGATCCTTTTTCGTCAACTACAATGATTGATCTTGAAAGTAAACCTGTTAATACACCATCAATAATTTCTAAACCGTTTGTTTTGCCAAAACTTCCGTTTCTGAAGTCAGATAAATTGACCACGTTTTCGATTCCTTCTGCTCCACAAAAACGTTTTTGTGCAAAAGGTAAATCTCTGGAAATACATAATACTAAGGTGTTTTCTAATTGGGCAGCTTTCGTGTTGAAAGTTCTTACAGATGTGGCGCAAGTTCCTGTATCGATACTTGGAAAAATATTCAGGACTAATTTTTTTCCTGCAAAATCACTCAAAGAAGCTACAGAAAGATCGTTTTTTACTAATTTGAAATCGGCTAGTTTTGTGCCAACTTTTGGTAATTCTCCCGAAGTGTGGATTGGATTTCCACCTAATGTAATTGAAGCCATAATTTTTGTTTTTTTAATGTGCCTCAAAAGTATGAAAATTTATTTAGTTAATTTTTTCAAAAACACTTTTTTGTTTAATTGTTTTATCGTAATATTGCAATATATAAATCAATTACTTTTATGGGAGCATCAAAATCAGAAAGTTTTTCGGAAGAACACAATCAACTGGCGACATTGTTTAAAGCATTGTCTCATCCTGCAAGAATAGCAATTATTGAGTATTTGTTAGATGTTGATACTTGTATTTGTGGCGATATTGTTAATGAATTGCCCTTGGCACAACCCACAGTTTCTCAACATTTATCAGCACTTAAAAACGCTGGAATCATCAAAGGTAATATCGAAGGAACCGCTATTTGTTATTGTTTGAACACCGAAACATTACAAAAAATTGAGGGTTATTTATTGGCTATCACAAAACAATTAAAAGGAAAATGTTGTTAAATTTTAAAGCATAAAAAAATGAAAAATTCAGAAGAAATTAAAGAAATGGTAAAGCAAAAATACAGTGAAATTGCTTTGCAAGATAAAGAATCAAACTTATCTTCCTGTTGTGGTTCAGGCGGTTGCAGTACAGAAGTATATAATATTATGTCCGAGGATTATAATGAATTAAAAGGCTATGAATCTGATGCCGATTTAGGTTTGGGTTGTGGTTTACCCACTCAATTTGCCAAAATAAGCAAAGGCAATGTGGTAGTCGATTTGGGAAGCGGAGCTGGTAATGATTGTTTTATTGCTCGAGCAGAAACAGGCGAAACCGGAAAGGTAATAGGTGTCGATTTTACCGAAGCCATGATTGCAAAAGCACGTATCAACGCTGATAAATTGGGATACAATAATGTAGAATTTCGATTGGGCGATATTGAAAACTTGCCTGTTGGAGGAAATTCTGTCGATGTGGTGATTAGCAATTGTGTATTGAACTTGGTTCCAAACAAACAAAAAGCCTTCAGCGAAATACACCGCATCCTGAAAAACGGCGGACACTTCAGCATTTCCGATATTGTCGTGACGGGAGATTTGCCCGAAAAGATAAAAAATGCTGCCGAAATGTATGCCGGATGTGTGGCAAGTGCCATAAACAAAGACGAATATTTGGGTTATATCAAGGAACTTGGTTTTAAAAACATTGTGTTGCAGAAAGAAAAACCAATTATCGTTCCTAAAGATATTCTGGTAAATTATCTCACTGAAGAAGAAATCAATTTATATACTTCTAGTCCAAATGTTATTTTCAGTATAACAGTTTATGCTGAGAAAGGGGAGGGATGTTGTACTTCTGGCAGTTCTTGTTGTTAAAAACACTTTTTTAGTATAGGATTTACCATAATTAGAAATTTGTGAATTTGTCATCCTATTGCAAACATAGTATGATAAATTAGGGTAATTTTTTTGGACTATTTAATATGTCGGATTTGGTATCTTAATCTATTGATACTCCTACGCTTAGTGGTGTTAGAGGTGTATTTCGTCAGTTACTGGCGGAGTCTTCTACCCGATTGAAGCTAGGTATATTGGTCACTGAAATAGTTAAAACTATGCACTTTAGTGCATTTTCCTTTCAGGTTTTAAGAATTTTTACCG
>DZAU01000144.1 GCA_022729635.1 Flavobacterium psychrophilum | reverse complement strand
TAATAACCTCAATCGCTTCTTTGTTGCTGAATAAGGTTATTGCTTCATCGGTAGCATTTTTCAGATTACGAAATACTACAATATTTCCTTGTGATTTTTGTTCGTTTAATATTCGGTTAGTTCTTGAATATGCTTGTATAAGACCGTGATACCTTAGATTTTTGTCAACATACAAAGTATTTAAAGGCGGGCTGTCAAAGCCTGTCAAATACATATTTACCACAAGCAGAATATCAATTTTGCGTTCTTTTACTTTCTTTGAAATATCGTTGTAGTAGTTGTAAAACGATTCGCTGTCTTTTGTCGAAAATTTTGTTTCGAACATTTTGTTGTAATGCTCAATGTACTCGTCCAATTTCTCGCGACTGTGTGCCTGTAAACCATATAAAGCCTTTGGTTCTTCCACAACCGAAAGTTCTTCGGGAATAAAACCGTTTGCATCGGCATCATCTTCATTTGCAGCGTAGCTGAAAATGGTTGCTATTTTTAAGTTGTGTTTGCCTTCGTCTTTCTTCTTTTGGAAAATATCGTAATATTTAATAAGTGTTTCAATACTGCTTACACAAAACATTGCTGTAAATTCTTTGCTGTGTGTTTTGCGGTTGTGATTGGCTAAAATGTAATCGGCAATTTTCTCTAAACGCAAAGGCGATTCCATCAACTCCTTGGTGTCAATGTCTTCAACTTCAATATCTATTTCTGTTGCTGTGTCTTTACGTTTGTATCTACCAACATACTCAACGGAGAATTTCAAAACATTCTCGTCTTTTATGGCATCGGTAATTACATATTTGTGCAAACAATCGCCAAACAGTTCTTTGGTGGTTCGTTTCCCTAATTCGTTTTTAACGGCATTGTCGGCAAATATGGGCGTACCTGTAAACCCGAACATTTGCGGATTATTGAAAAACTTGTTGATGCGACCGTGTGTTTCGCCAAACTGTGAGCGGTGGCATTCGTCAAAAATGAAAACAATGCGTTCGTCTTTGAGTTTTTCCATTTTTGCTACATAATGCTGTTTACTTATGGCGGTATTGAGTTTTTGAATGGTGGTAACAATCAGTTTGGTATCGTCGGTAAATTGTTTTACCAATGCTTTGGTATTGTCTGTTCCGTCGATGCTTCCTTTGCTGAAACTGTTAAATTCTTTGGTGGTTTGGTAATCCAAGTCCTTTCTATCAACTACGAAAACAACTTTTTTGACTTTCGGCAGATTGGTAAGAATTTGACTTGCTTTAAATGAAGTGAGCGTTTTTCCCGAACCTGTGGTGTGCCAAATATAGCCATTGCTTCGGCTGTGCATTACCTTGTCAACAATAGCTTCAACTGCATAATACTGATACGGGCGAAGCACCATCAATATTTTTTGAGTTTCGTTTAGCACAATGTATTTGCATATCATTTTCGATATGTGGCAAGGTTCTAAAAACTCACTCGTAAAACCGTTGAGAATATTGGTAAGTCGTTTGTTTTCCTTGTCTGTCCAGAAAAAAGTTTGTTTGAACGATTGAAACCTATTGTTGGCGTAGTATTTTGTATTTACACCGTTACTAATTACAAAGATTTGTAGGTATTGAAACAAGGCTGAATTTGCCCCGAATGAATGACGTTGATAACGGTTTATTTGGTTAAATGCCTCTTTGAGTTCAAGCCCACGGCGTTTGAGTTCTATTTGAACCAATGGCAAACCATTTATCAATAAAGTAACATCGTAGCGATTTTTGTATTTTCCATCAATGGTAACTTGGTGTGTAACCTGATACTGATTTTGGCACCAATGCTCGGTTTGGATAAACTCGAAATACAAATTATCTCCGTTATCTCTTACAATATGCTGCTTTTCTCTTAACGTTTTGGCTTTCTCGAAAACCGAACCTTTACTTAAAATATTAAGGACTTTTTCAAATTCTTGTGTTGAAAATTCTTTTGCTCCGGTTTTTTCAAGTGTTTGTTGGTTGTGTTTCTCTAACTGACTTTTAAGGTTGGCAATAAGTTCCTTTTCATCTCTGATAAGCACCAAGCCGTAATTGAGCTTTTGCAGTTGCTCAACCAATTGTTCTTCTAATATTTGTTCGGGTTGTTTACTCATTCTTCTTTTTTAACTTTTTTATGGCTTTATCGAAATCGCTTTCAATC
>DZAU01000077.1 GCA_022729635.1 Flavobacterium psychrophilum | reverse complement strand
ATGAAATTTGATTTATTACAAAAAGATCCACATACCAAAGCCAGAGCAGGAAGTATTACTACTGATCACGGTGTTATTGAAACCCCAATTTTTATGCCAGTTGGCACCGTTGCTTCGGTAAAAGGAGTGCATCAGCGGGAATTAAAAGACGATATCAATCCCGATATTATTCTAGGAAATACGTATCATTTATACTTGCGTCCGCAAACTGAAATTCTCGAAAAAGCAGGTGGTTTGCATAAATTTATGAATTGGGACAGAAATATTTTGACCGATTCTGGTGGTTACCAAGTGTATTCGCTTTCGGCAAATAGAAAAATTAAGGAAGAAGGCGTAAAATTCAAATCACATATCGATGGTTCCTATCATTTTTTCACACCCGAAAATGTGATGGAAATTCAACGAACCATTGGTGCCGATATTATTATGGCTTTCGACGAATGTACGCCATATCCTTGCGATTATCGCTATGCTCAACGTTCGATGAAAATGACACATCGTTGGTTGGACAGATGTATCAATCATTTAGAAAAAGTTCCGGCAAAATATGGTCATGACCAAGCTCTTTTCCCGATTGTTCAAGGAAGCACTTACAAAGATTTGCGTCAACAATCAGCCGAGTATATTGCCAATGCAGGTCAGCAAGGAAACGCCATTGGCGGACTTTCGGTAGGTGAGCCAGCCGAAGAAATGTATGCAATGACCGAAATTGTTTGCGAAATTCTTCCCGAAGACAAGCCTCGTTATTTGATGGGAGTCGGAACTCCAATAAATATTCTAGAAAATATTGCTCTCGGAATCGACATGTTTGATTGTGTGATGCCAACCAGAAACGCCCGAAATGGGATGTTGTTTACGGCAAACGGAACCATTAATATTAAAAACAAAAAATGGGAAGATGATTTTTCGCCTTTAGACGAAATGGGTCACACTTTTGTAGATACTGAATATACCAAAGCTTATTTGCGGCACTTGTTTGCTGCCAATGAATATCTTGGAAAACAAATTGCCACAATACACAATCTGGGTTTTTATATGTGGTTGGTTCGTGAAGCCAGAAAGCATATCTTAGCCGGAGATTTTAGAACTTGGAAAGAAATGATGGTGAGAAATATGAGTCAAAGATTGTAAAAGAAGGAAGTGGGAAGTAGGAAGTAACCTCGTACCTCAAACCTCGTACCTCATGCCTTTAACCTCTATATTATGAAATTAACGATAATAGACAAATACATCCTAAAAAAATATTTAAGCACTTTTGCGGTGATGTTGGCTTTATTTGCGCCTATTGGAATAGTCATTGATGTTTCGGAGAAGATCAATAGAATGATAGAAAACAAAATTCCAATTGTGGATTTATTGATTTACTATTTTCATTTTACAATCTATTTTACCAATTTATTGTTCCCCATATTCTTGTTTTTGTCAGTGATTTGGTTTACTTCAAAATTAGCTAATGACACAGAGATTATTGCCATTTTAAGTTCCGGAATTTCTTTTACCCGATTTTTAAGACCTTATATAATTGGGGCTTCCATTGTTTCTGTTATAATTTTATTGATGGGGTTTTTTATCGTTCCAGGGTCTAGCGAAAAATTCAATAATTTTAGATATACCTATCTTAGAGGTGGTCATGGGAAACAATTGATGAGAGGAGATAATACGGATGTTTTTCGGCAAATAAGCAACGACGAATACATATATGTCAATAGTTTTGATGTAATGTCAAAAACTGCCTATAACTTTAGTTATGAGAAGTTCAAAAAGGACAAATTAGAATATAAAATTACGGCTTCAAGAATTCAATGGAATCCTAAAACTAAGAACTATTCAATGTATGATTACGTCAAAAGAACTGTGGGTGATTTAGGAGACAAAATTGAAAAAGCCGATAAAAAAGAGGCAAAATTCAGTTTTGATTTAGAAGATTTGACTCCGGTGATTTATATTGCCGAAACATTAAATCTAGGCAAATTAAATCAATTTATAGCGAAGGAAAAAAAGAGAGGTTCGTCAAATATTAATGTGTATTTAGTCGTTTTATATAAAAAATATAGCATCCCTGTTTCGGCATTTATCCTTACCATTATTGCCGTTGCAGTTTCTGCAATGAAAAGAAGAGGAGGAATGGGACTGAGTTTAGCCATCGGAATTGCCTTAGCATTTGCGTTTGTTTTTTTCGATAAAATTTTTGGCACCTTGGCCGAAAAATCAAGTTTTTCTCCATTTATTGCGGTTTGGATTCCTAATATGATTTTTGGAATTCTGGCAATTTTTTTATTACGAAATGCGAAACGGTAAATTAACCAGCTATTTAAAACTTCATTTAATTGTCTTTATTTGGGGATTTACTGCCATTTTAGGAGCCCTGATTTCAATAAAAGCCGATGCTTTGGTTTGGTATCGAATGCTTTTTGCCAGTGCTTTTTTATTTCTTTTTGTAGTGGCAAAAAGAAAATCATTTCTAATCCCGATAAAGGAATTTTTCAAATTGATTTTTGTGGGATTATTGATTGCCGTACATTGGATATTTTTTTTCAAAGCCATTCACATTTCTAATGTATCCATTACATTATCGGTTTTTTCCTTGGGAGCTTTTTTCGCCTCTTTGCTTGAACCTCTTTTTTATGGAAGGAAAGTACTTTGGTACGAAGTATTTTTCGGACTGATAATTATTGCGGGACTTGCTTTGATTTTGCAGGTCGAAATCAAGTATTTTGAAGGAATAATGTATGCTTTAGCCTCCATAATTATTGGAGTTCTATTTACGCTGATGAATGGAAAATTAATCGAAAAAAACGAATCTTCGGTTATTACGTTTTATGAATTTCTGGCAGGAGTATTTTTTATAACTATTTACTTTTTATTCACCCATAAATTCAATGTCAATTTTTTTATTCTGACAACAAATGACTGGGTTTTGCTATTCATATTGTCTTCGGTTTGCACGGCTTATGCCTTTACGGCTTCGGTAAAAGTGATGCAAAAACTATCGCCATATACTGTAATGTTAACTACCAGTTTAGAACCAGTTTACGGAATTATTTTGGCTTATTTTATACTTGGCGGAAAAGAAAAAATGAGTTTTGAGTTTTATATTGGCGCAATGCTAATTGTTATTACAGTCATATTAAACGCGGTAATCAAACATTATTTTACGGATAAAGAATAATTATTTTCGAGGATTTTTATTGTGAATTTATATGTATTTAGATAAGAAATTCGCAGTTTTGATAATTTTAAATTTTATATTTGCAGTGCAATTCAGAACAAAAAAAATACTTACCCCATGGAATATTTAGATTTTGAGCTTCCAATAAAAGAACTAGAAGACCAGTTGGATAAATGCCTAGTTATTGGGCAGGAATCAAATGTTGATGTTACAAATACTTGTAAACAAATCAACAAAAAACTCGAAGATACTAAACGACATATTTATAAACATCTTACCGCTTGGCAAAGAGTACAATTGTCAAGACACCCAAACAGACCTTATACTTTAGATCATGTAAAAGCTCTTTGTGGCGATACTTTTTTGGAGCTTCACGGAGACAGAGGTTTTAAAGACGATAAAGCAATGATAGGTGGTTTAGGAAAAATTTGTGGACAATCGTTTATGATAATTGGTCAGCAAAAAGGATTCAACACTAAAACACGTCAATATAGAAACTTTGGGATGGCAAATCCCGAAGGCTATCGAAAAGCGTTACGATTAATGAAAATGGCCGAAAAATTCGGAATTCCAGTGCTTTCTTTTGTTGATACACCTGGAGCTTTTCCCGGAATTGAAGCTGAAGAACGCGGACAGGGGGAAGCAATTGCCAGAAATATTTTCGAAATGATTCGTCTAAAAGTTCCTATTATTGTTGTCATTGTTGGCGAAGGTGCTTCTGGTGGAGCATTGGGAATTGGTGTTGGAGACAGAGTTTATATGATGGAAAACACTTGGTATTCAGTGATTTCTCCAGAATCTTGTTCTTCTATTTTATGGAAAAGTTGGGATTATAAAGAACAAGCTGCCGAAGCCTTGAAATTGACTTCTTCCGACATGAAAAAACAAAAATTAGTAGATGATATTATTCCGGAACCCTTAGGCGGAGCTCATTTTGACAGGGAAACTGCTTTCAAAACTGTAGAACAATATATCATGAAAGGATTCAATGAATTAAAAGACTTATCAACACAAGAATTAGTCGCCCAAAGAATGGATAAATACAGTAAAATGGGAGAATTCAAAGAGTAAAATCTTACAAAACAATAAAAAATCCGAAGTCTTATAGTTTCGGATTTTTTTTTGCTTATAAACAAAAAACGAACGGTTATTAACATTTATTTCTAATAACTCAATGGAATTATTTTTTTAATTTTCATTACTTTCGCTCTATGGAAAATGTTAAAAATATAAACCCAATTCGAATAGATAAAACAACTATCATTAACCTCGAAAAAGGAAAGTTGCCACCTCAGGTTATAGATTTAGAAGAGGCTGTGCTTGGCGCAATGATGATTGACAAAAAGGGTGTAGATGAAGTAATTGACATTTTGCAACCTGATGCTTTTTATAAAGAGGGACATAAATATATTTTTGAGGCAATCGTCCAGTTATTCACAGATACTCAGCCAATAGACTTATTAACAGTTTCGGCGCAGTTGCGAAAAAATGCAAAATTAGACTTGGCCGGAGGCGATTTTTATCTCATTCAGCTTACTCAAAAAATATCATCTTCGGCTCATATCGAATTTCATTCCAGAATCATACTCCAAAAATTTATTCAACGCAGTTTAATACGAATTTCATCAGATATTATTGAAGAATCGTATGATGAAACTACCGATGTTTTTGATTTATTAGACAAAGCCGAATCTAAACTTTATGAAGTTACTCAAGGAAATATAAAGCGTAGTTCCGAAACGGCACAAAGTTTAGTGCTGCAAGCCAAAAAAAGAATTGAAGAAATTGCCAAACAAGAAGGCTTAAGCGGAATCGCCACTGGATTTGAAAAATTGGACAAAATTACCTCAGGTTGGCAACCAAGTGATTTAATTATCATTGCGGCAAGACCAGGTATGGGAAAAACCGCGTTCGTGCTTTCAATGGCAAGAAATATAGCCATAGATTATGGACAACCAGTTGCATTGTTTTCTTTAGAAATGTCTTCGGTTCAGTTGATTACAAGATTAATTTCTTCGGAAACAGGTTTGTCTTCAGAAAAACTGCGAACCGGAAAATTAGAAAAACATGAATGGGAACAGCTCAGTATAAAAGTAAAAAATTTAGAAAAAGCGCCATTGTTTATTGACGATTCACCTTCACTTTCTATTTTTGATTTAAGGGCAAAAGCAAGACGTTTGGCTTCACAACACGGAATAAAACTCATCATTGTAGATTATTTGCAATTGATGACTGCCGGAGGAAACGGAAAAGGCGGCGGAAACAGGGAACAGGAAATTTCTACGATTTCAAGAAATTTAAAAGCTTTGGCAAAGGAATTAAGTATTCCGGTAATTGCGTTGTCCCAATTATCACGTGCCGTAGAAACTCGTGGATCGAGCAAAAGACCTTTGCTTTCTGACCTTCGTGAATCTGGGGCAATTGAGCAAGATGCCGATATTGTGTCGTTTATTTATCGTCCTGAATATTATAAAATTGATGAATGGGATGACGATGAACATACACCAACAGAAGGTCAAGCCGAGTTTATCATTGCCAAACACAGAAATGGAGGATTGGATAACATTAGATTGAAGTTCATTGGAAATCTGGGTAAATTTGACAATCTTGATGATTATGGCGGAGGTTATGGTGATTTGCCTTCAAAAATGAACCACGATGACAATCCTTTCCAGACTAAAAACCTTCCATCTGCAAACGAGGCTTTTGGCAGTAATTTGAATGAAGAAGAGGATGATGAAATGCCTTTTTAGAAAATAGGATAATTGATTGCAAATAAAAAGAGTCCCTCAATTTTGAGGGACTCTTTTTATTTGCAATCAATTATGAGACTCTAATTTTTAATTACTTTAAATGTTTTGTAACTTTCTAATGATTTAACTTCGACAAAATATATTCCGGATGATAAATCAGAAATGTTGATTTGGGCAGAAGTGGTCTTTATTGATTTTTCCAATAACGTTTGTCCTGTTATATTAAACACTTTCACAGATGTTATTTCTTTAGAATAACTTAAATTTAAATTGTCTTTTATCGGATTTGGATAGAATGTAAAAGAATTTGCATCAAATTCATCTACTTTGAGTGGAATTGCTATCCAAGTCATCGCATCGAGAGCCACATATTCAAATGTTCCGGTTGTTGTAATAACATATTCATCGATAGTGCTATTTGAATTATCAACTCCTCCAAAAATTGTTAAATCAATTAATGTAAAACCATTATTTACTGCAGGGTTTGAGTTAAATCCAGTACTTGAAGTTGCTGTAAAAACGGTTGTGCCAGCTAATTTCCCCGTAATTGTACAAGACCCAGTTCCAGGGTTCAAGTCAGATTGACTTAAAAACAAATAAATTGATTTTAATTTAAAAGGGGCCGCCCCATCACTTTTAATAGTAAATTGAACAGGAATTCCAATATCTGCACTGTTTGTATTATCAATATGTTTGTTGTCGGTTGAAGTACCATTCCACCCAGTTCCAGGAAAGTTGGCAATATCAAATGTTCCTCCAGCAATAGATGTTATAGTAAAAACTTGGCTGTTATCAGTAAAACTGGTGCTATTATCTATTTCAGTTTCAAAAGTCTCTGTTGTTTGAGCAATAATTGTTCCTCCAAAAAGAAAAACGATTAAAAGGTGTATGTATTTATTTTTCATCTTATATGTTTTTAATTTTGTGAAGGGAAAATTCCTTGTAAAGCAATTATATAATTCAAAACTGTATAGGGTTGCATTAAATTAATTGGTGTTGGCGACAAGTTCCCCGCATTACTTGAATCTGTTCCTAGTAGAGCTGTGTTGGGAGTAGCAGTGTTATATCCTAGCATATCACGTGTTGCAGAATTAACCGTTATGACAGGTGATGCAATTGATGAATTGCTTGTAGGGACATTGGCAATAGCTTTAGACGAGCTTACTTTAATAGGTTCTGTATGACTATGTGTAGGTAAATTCGTTATTAATAAAGTACTGTTTTCTGACCCTGTTTTTGTTCCTTGTGGGTAAGCTTGATATGCGCTAGCAGCAGCACGTCCTCGGTAATCTGGTAGTGCAAAATTAGTGATGCCATCGCCACCATAAGTAGTTCCTAAGAGGGAAAATAACGCCTGGTTTTGATTGATTGGTAATAATTGACCTTGACATAAAGCCCAATATTTTGGTGCATAACTACTTGCAATTAGTCTAATTTCGCCCAAATATTGTTCCTGAGCATAAATAGTTTTTGAGAACAATAGTAAAATTAATGTTGTATAGAATATCTTTTTCATTTTCTTATTTTTTTTAGGACCGTGGAGGAAATATGCCTTGTATAGCAATACAATAGATTGATGATTGTATAGGTTGTTCTATATTTACAGGAGTCGAATTTCCTGTAGTTGAAGTTGAAATGTTTGGTAATGTTACATCTGGTGCTGTAGCATTAAACTCATTTACAGGACGGGATGAACTATTAAATATTTGAACAGGAGCAGCAAGTGAAGATGTAGCTGATGGCACACTTGAAGTTCCAACACTTGAACTCACTTTAATATCAACTGAATGGGAATGGGCAGGCAAATTGCTAGGGGTTAGTGTCAAACTCGAATTTCCATCACTTTGACCTAAAGCTATATTGCTTAATCCAGGTCCTTGTCCGCTACCTATTGCTATTCGGTCTCTGAGGTCAGGCAAAGCAAAATTTGTTTTGCCATCACCTCCATAAGTTATTCCTAAAAGAGAGAAAAGGGCAGTATTTTGAGAAATTGGCATTAATTGACCTTCACATTTTGCCCAACCTTTTGGAGCAAAATTATAAGGGAAAAGTCTAATTTCCCCAACAAATTGATCTTGAGCACAAATTGAATTTGCTTCAAATATAAATAGTACTAGTAGTAGAATGTATTGCTTTTTCATTTGTGAATTATTTAGTTAGTTGGCGGGAAAATTCCAAATAGAGAAATAATATAGTTTATTCCTAAACGTGGTTTTGTCATATCTATTGGGGTAGAAGTTCCTACTGATGAAGTCGTAACTGTCTGTAAGAGTATGTCTTGAGTTGATGTTGAATAGCTCAAATTAGGTAAAAAAGTTCTTCCTGAAAAACTCCCAGAAGTTGCAATACTCGATGTAGCTGTTGGAACACTTGAGGTAGCATTGCTATTATTTACAACGAGTCTTCCATCATGCGAGTGTGATGGCATATTTGCAGTGGTTAAAGTAACTGTTTCTTGACCACCTGTTTCACCTATAATTCGATTGCTTAAACTTAGTCCTTGTCCTTGTCCAACAGGAACTCTTCCTCTTAAATCTGGGACTGCAAAAGTAGCTTGTCCATCTCCACCATAGGTTGTGCCTATTAATTGGAATAGCACTTCATTCTCACTAATAGGAAGTAAACTTCCATCACAGAATGCCCAACCAGATGGCGCAAAATTTCCGGCAAATAACCGAATCTCACCTATGTAGGGTTGTGCAAAAAGTAGCTTTGTAAACATAAATAAAGCTAATGTTAAAAGTCGAGTTTTTTTCATTCGTTAAGTAGTTTTAAATTAATTAATAGAAATTCTTTTCAGGAGTTAGAGTTGATAAATTAGAAATTTGAATAATCAAATAGTTTTCTTTAAAGTAATTCATATCTCCAATTATTTATTAGCTTTATTGAAAGCTTTCAAAGCTTAATGCAAAGAAACATCCAAATAATTACAAAAACACTTTTTTTCTATTAAAATCCAAAATACTCGTTGAAAGGGGAACTTTTTTCATAACTGATTTTATTAAATTAATTATGAACTTTGAAAATGAGTTGTTTTGACTATTTTTGTCCTTGACTTATTATTTCGATAATATCAATTTTCTAAAATGGTTTCAAAAAAGTTTTTATTTGTATTTCTAATTCTGATTTCCTTTTCGGCAAAAGCTTCTTTTATTTT
>DZAU01000076.1 GCA_022729635.1 Flavobacterium psychrophilum | reverse complement strand
TGTTTACATAACTTGTAGTTGGATTAGGATATACGGTAATGAAATTAGAGAAATTCTCGAAAGTTTCAGTTCCTAAAGTTGCGGTATATTCGAAATTCCAAGTTACAAAATTGGATGAGTTTGTTGCTATCACACTAAAATTATAAGCTTCGTCTTTTAGTCGTACTTTATGCACGTTTTGAAAGGTAAAATAAGCTCTGGTATTGGCGTCCATCTGAAAATCAGTAGCTCTGTCCGGGACAAAATTTCCGGAATACCTTCCTGTGTCAGAAAAACGCATTTGATCTATATCGGCAATAATAAAATTAGTATAAGAAGTGCGGAATCTTTCGCCAAAATTCAAAGCAGAATTAGAGGCTGTAAGATTAAAAACACCTGTAACATCGGTATCTCTAACTACACCATCAACAAATAATTGGGTGGTGTTCCCAGTTTTAGAAATAGCGATATGATGCCATTGATTTACTCCTAATTTGGTTCCAATGGTACTGCTTAATAGCTCATCGGAAGCATTCGTAAGACTTTTAAATTTCACAGAATAATCCGAGGTTGTAACATCAAGAATTTCTAAAGCATAACTGCCGTTTTGGTCTAAAATTACATCTCCCTCTTGATTGCCAGCATTTACTCTAATCCAAGTTTCGAAAGTATAATCACCGGTAAAGTGAAGGTCATTGTTTAATGTTTGACGGGCAAAACAATTTTGTCCTCCACCAAGACTCGCATAACCGTTATAAGAGCCGTTTATAGTATAAACTTCTATTTCAGAATAGTAGTTAGTATAATATAGTCCATCTACTTTAGCTTGAACTCTAAACTGATATGTTTTGCCACTAGGGTTTGAAATCGTGTAATTTTTAGTGGTAATACCGGTTGCCACATCTTCCCAAATACCTTGATCCACTTTTTGTTGTAAGGTAAATTCGCTCCAATTGAGTTTATTGCTGGTTTCCCAAGACACCACAAAATCGTTTCCGTTTCCGTTAGGGATTATCGAAGTAATTTGCGGGTTAGGAAGCATATCAAAAATGGCAAAATCAATTTGGTTATACCCTGTTTGACCAGAATTCCAACCTTGTAAATTATACCAACCATTAATATTATTATCATTCCACCAACCCCAATTGATGTAATAATAAGGTACTCCAGAAATTTCCTTATATCCATTGGCAACTATTACATGACCGTCACCAGTAGCTAATGCGGTAATTGCAATAGGAACAGGTCTGTTCAAAACCATGTGTTCTTGCATTTGAGTCCAAAAGGAAGTCCAAGTTTTGAGTTGGTAATTCCCTGAAAATCTAAAATAGTTGGTTAGAACAGCTGGTGCTTTATTTAAATTGGAAGTTGAACCCGATGGTTCAAAGTCCATTTGATAAGCAACGTCAACATCTTTAATTAATCGTCCAACTGCTTGTTGTTGAACAAGGGTTGAGTTGACACCATCATAGATGTCTAACATATTAGCCCAATCATAAGTTGTATTATCAAAGAAAGCTTCGTGAATGGTAGGCACTGAGTTATAATTTTCTGAGTAAATATTATTTCCTACTCCTTTTATAGGCCATTGATAATAGTGTAAAATTTGAGAAGTTGAAATAGCTACACAACCTGGCGAGCAGTGACTTGGTGTGTAAAGATTAGTTGCATAAACCGGAAAACCTCCGGCATCAACACAATTTACACCTCCCCAAACATCGGTCATAAAAGGAGCAACATCTATCGCAGTTTGCGATAGTTTACTAGTATTAGAAGCAGTAGTTTTAGAAGCACTTCCCTCATTTGAATCGATAGTTAAATAACGTGGTTTGGATTTGCTCCCAACCAATAAAGGATTGTTTTCGGTTTTGAATGTACCAGTTTCAGAAAAACCCAATACTAAATACTTTTTGTTTTTAGCCTGAACAAGAAGGTAGCCTTTTGGATTAAAATTCAAAGCATAGGTTTTGTCTGTGGCGTTTTCATCTAAAACAATGAGTGATTCTACAGTCCAATTTTTAGCATTGACCTGCTTCATAAAATCTGCGCCATAGCGCAATAACTCTTGCTTATCCTGAGCAACGATTTGCAAAGATAAAAGCAGAAAAAAAGTTATTTTGAATATTGAGTTTTTCATATACTTTGAATTAATAAATATTAGGGTTTGTACCAACCGTTTAGCGCAACATCTTTATCTGGGGTGCCAAATTGAGGATTTAATCCACCATAAGTATAAAATGGTTCAGCCATAATTTCTAATTGTTGCGCAGGAATAGGGAAATGTAATAAGGAACCGTCTTGTAACAACCCATTTCGTCTCATATCAAAAAATTCTATTCCCATACCGGTTAGAGGCAACTCGATTTGTCTTTCGTAGAAAATTGCATTTTTAATTTGAGTTGGGTCTTCGGTAACAACTGGTAAGTTTCCTCTGGTTACTCTTGTTCCTGCATTGATTGTGTTTTTTGCAGATGTGAATTGTGATAATCTAGAATAGGCTTCGGCGATAAACAAATCGTTTTCGGCTTTGCGCATCATAATGATTGGAGCATAAAAATTAGCATTAATATAGGAATCTAAACGTTTGTATCTATAAGAAGACCATCTGTATAAACCTCTTTCTGGTCTAATGTTGTAGCTGTTAAATTGATAGTCTGATGTTGCTCTGGCATCTGCTGAAATCATTACGCCTCCGTTTGGCAAACTCGTAATTCCTGCATCAGGAAAATGGGCTGGTTGATTGTTGTCCATCAAGTGTACAATTCTCATATCAACTTTACCCCAAGAAGCACGAGCCATGTAATATTTATACCATGACATCCATTTGCTTGTTGCTAAATTACCATCTCCTTGAATATTAAAATCTTGGGTAATCCCTAGTTTGGCGTGGTCTAACACTTTTTGCCAATTTATAGCCGTTGATTCGGCAGTATTTCGAGGCGAATATACTAACAGTCTAGCAATGAAAGAATGTGCTAATTTAGACATGTCTTTGTTAGTGAAAGCATTTCCGTTTATCCATTCCGAAGGCAATACGAAAGTGTTGTTATCAAAAACAACTATGGCTTTTTCGAGTTGCTGTACCGCCATTGCGATAGATTCAGTATAGGAAGAAGCTTTTAAAGTACCATAATCGGTGTTTTCATCTGAAGCTAATCCTTTGTCATAAACTAAGCCAATGTACCCATTGCCTAATCCTTGCATGAAATACCCCATACCTTTTACCATTTGGGTTTCGCTTCCGTTAGTACCTATTTGCATTCCGTTATTGACCGCTCTTACCACATTGTTAGCACTGGTAAGAACACCGTACATATTGCGCCAATAATTTCTATAATTTTGATGATACGCATAAGAAGGAGTATTGTTTAAATAAATCCTCGGTTCAGCAGACATGTCTAACATACCGTAATTTGCGTAGGTAACAGTACCCCAATCTGCCATTCCCCATAGTGCAGGACCAACAGAATAGAGATTGTGTTGTTCTGTAAAAAACCAGTTATTGAATAAACTTCCGGTCAAGGCACGAATACCTTCGGGACTGTTTAAAACATATTCGGTTGAAGGTTCATTAATGTTTTCAACATCTAAATCAGAACAGTTAGAAAAAGAGGTTGCTACTATTAAAATCAATATATTTTTAAATATTCTTTTCATGATGCTTAAAATTTAATTTCGATTGAAAGAGAAAAGTTTCTAAAATTTGGATATCCATAATTATCAAATAAAAAGCCATCGTATCCGGCATCAGGATCATATCCGGTATAATCAGTAAAAGTAAACAGGTTACGACCCAGAACTCCTACTTTTATGTTTTCGATAAATGTGTTTGCTTTACCCAATGAATCCCCTTTTAAGTTATAATAAATGGATGCTTCATTAAGTTTTACATAAGAAGCGTCTTCTACCCAAAAGCCGTTTAGAGCTTGAGCATCGTAGAGTGCTTGATAGTAATTGACTGTTTTCTTTTCGGCTTGAGGAACATTGGTTTGATCCATCATTGGATGACGCAAATCTCTTACTAAGTATTGGGCTGTTCCGTTATATAAATCTCCCCCGTTTTTCCACTTCCATAAAGTGTAAATGGAGAAATTTTTGTAGGTAAAAGAGGTGTTTAATCCTAAATTAAAAAGTGCGTTTGTGTTTCCGATTTTACTGTTTTTCTTAAGTCCATTTTCGTCTAAAACATGGAAAGGTTTTTCGTTTACAGTTCCAATATCGGCTGTTTTTACAACAACTCCATCTCTATTTACAGAGTAATTATTAATATCATCTGTTGCCGCTAATTGGGATTGCATTTGATCTAGTGTTCTTACAAAGTCAACTCCATACATCACACCGTATTCTTCTCCTTCTTTAATTTTAAAGGCTGATCTTGGTCCTGTGCTATATTCAGGAATGTCTAATTTAGTAATTTTTGATTCTGATTTATCAAAGGTTACGGCAAAATCAAATTTAACGTTAGGTTTATTGATAATTTGTGATTTCAATAAGACTTCGATAGCTTGACTTTCAACTGTTCCTGCATTTTTCCATTGAAATTGAAACCCTCCATAAGGAGCTGCTAGTGGAGCTAATAAAAACTGATCCGTGGTAATGGTTTCAGAATAAGTAGCTTCTAAAGTGAATCTTTTTAGGAAAGACATATCTATTCCATACTCTGTTTCTTTAGAGTTCGATGGTTTTAAATAATTATTTCCTAAAGTTCCAGGTGAATAGATTCCGTTAGTTAAATTGTAAGTTTCGTATTGGTAACTATATCCCGGTCTTTGCCCTGATGTTCCTATTGCTGCTCTTAATTTTAATTCTTCAATATAAGGGATTTTTATGTCTTCGCTAACTCTATAAGCACCTGAAAATCTATAATATCCGTGCCATCTTTCGTTTTCTCCAAACAATGAAGAGCCATCATATCGATACAAAGCATCAAAAATATAGCGGTTTTTATAGACCACAGAAGCGATAGCAAAATAATTGATTGCCTCAATTTGTTCATTATAATCTTCGCCTGAAAAACCTCCGCTTTCGATGTAATTTAATGAAGGTAGTTCGGGAAGAGTAAAATTAGCTCCTGAAACTCTGAAGCTAGTAAAAGAATTGTCCTCGTAGAGGTAGCTTAATTTTCCTTTGAAATCAAGATCTTCCCACTTATTACTAAAATTTAGCGTTGCTTTATAATTTTGATTAAAAATTTGTGAGGTGTAACGAGAAAGACTCCCTTTTGAAGTAATAAGGGTGTTTGTACTTCCGTCTAAACCTACAATAGTTCCATAAGGGGTATAATCTGTACTTAAATAATTTTGATTTTCTAACGAATAACCTCCTTCTAGATTTACCCAATCTGCAATAGTCCACTTAACTTCGTAGTTCCCTAAGAATCTATCTTTAGAGGAGTTACTCTCTTTTGCTTTTAGGTCATACAGCGGGTTAGAAACTTGCGTGTTCCAATGATTTGGGAAATAATTGTAATCCTGACCGTTCGTGTTTTTTTGAAATAAATCTACATCAGGTTCCATCATCAAAACATCAAAAAAGGCTCCGGTTCCTCCACCCATAAAATTATTTTTGGTTTTGATAAAATTATTGCTCAAGGAAACATTTAATTTTTTTGATATTTTATGATCCACATTTGCTCTAATACTGCTACGTGTGTAACCTCCAGTTTCTACAATTATTCCTTCGTTTGTATTGTTCTCGAAAGAAAGGAACAGGTTTGTTTTTTCTCCTTTATGACCTAATCCAAAATAATAGGTATTGTATTCCCCATTATTAAAAAACGCTTTTTGCAAATTGTTATTAACCCTATAAGGTTGATCCGCATAAGCTCCCGCTTTTATAACTCTGTTTCCTACAATCGCCGGATTCCATCCAGAAACATAATCGCTCGGATAGGTTACACCATTGTATTTCGTAAAGGTGTCATAATCTTTATAATCTGAAGCCAAAGCAAAAGGATGCGCATTTGATAAATCCAAATATTTACTTACTTCCTGAAATCCAAATTCATTTCTTAAAGTTATAGAAGTTTTGTCGGATTTATTGTTTTTTCCTCTTTTAGAAGTGACAACAATTACACCATTACCAGCTCTGGAACCATAAAGCGAAGAAGCTGCTGCTCCTTTTACTACTTCTATAGATTCGATGTCATCTGTATTAATATCGGCTAATGAACCTTGTAATATTACACCGTCAATCAATACTAAAGCACCCGTATTCCCATTGATATTTGTAACACCTCTCAAATTAATAACAGGTGCTGATCCTGGTGATCCGCTATAACTAACTACATTAACTCCTGCAATTTTGCCTTGCAGCGCACTACCCACAGAAGATTGTGGAACCTTAGAGATATCATCTGAGTTTAATTTAGAAACCGATACTGACATTTTCTTCTTTGTTGTTCCAGAGGCTACACCAGCAACAATTACTTCCTCTAAAGTGTTAGCTTCTGGCTGCAAAACAACTTCAAGTGATTTTTGATCTTTTACTACAATTTCTGTTGTTTTATAACCTATGTATGAAAAAACTAAAACACTTCCTTTTTCGGCATCAATAACAAATTTACCATCAAAATCTGTACTGACTCCAGCAGTTAATCCTTTAATTTGTACATTAACACCTGGCATTGGCATCTTAAGTTCGTCATAAACTACCCCATTAACTCTATTGTTTTGTTCGGTTGTTGTTTTTGCCGTTTCTAAGTTTTTATTCCGTACGGTAATGCTTTTATCGGTAATTTTATATTCAAAAGGTTGGTTTTTAAAAGCCACACTCAATACTTTTTCAACTGTTGCGTTTTGAACATCAATATTGACTTTATTAGAAAGGCCTTTCAGATTGTCATTATAAAATATTTGATAGTCTGTTTCGTTTATCAAAAAATCTAAAAGCCCTTTTATAGACATCTCTTTCGAAATAGAAATAGTATTTAATTTATTAAAATCTGATTGGGCGGAACGAACATTTGATGTAAGCAACATTAGGAAAACAATCATCAACGATTTCCAAATGCGATTAGGGAATTTTTTTGTTATCATTTTGGGTTAGGGTTATTTGTATAAATAAATTTTATTTTTTTCAATTTTGCTTTTTATTCCATCGGTAAATTCCAACATTTCTAGAAAGTGTATTAAGCCATCTTCTTGTTTTATTTTTCCGGTAAAACTCAGGTTTTGAATGTTTTTGTTTTGAAATTCAAAGGAAACTTGATACCAATCACCAATTTTGGCTGCAAGCAAATCCAGCCTTTCATTCGTGAAATGCAAAAACTTAGAGTTCCACTTTAATATTTCTATAAAATTAGCTGTACTCTTATCTATTTTATTTGTCCGATAATTATAGTTGGCTTTTTCTCCTGGCACTATAAACATTTCACTCTTTGATCCAATTACTTTTACAGAACCATTTACTAAAGCCACCTCATTGATTAAATTAAGTCGGTTTTTTATATTGAATTCTGTACCAAAAACTTCAACAACAAATTCATTGGATTTTATTTTAAAAGATTGCTTAGTTTGGTGCGCTATATCAAAATAAGCCTCTCCGTTGATGCTAACATTAAGGTCGTTTTTTTGTGCAAATAGATTGAAAAAAACTTTTGATTTTTCGTTCAATTTTACAATAGAGCCATCGATCAGAATTAAATCAAAGGTTTTATTTGAGGGTGTATATAATGTATAGGAATTGTTTTCACGATTCAGTTTTGGAGTTCCTGAACTTATAAATTGAATGGATTGCGGTTTTATTTGTACTAATATTCCTGAATGCGACAGCCATTTTTTTGTATTTTCAGTGTTTAAATCATAGCAAACACCCTCTGATGACTGGATTAGTATTTTATCTTTTGAAAATGGAATTGAAGTGAGCTCGTTTTCAAATAAATCTTTTTTGGCTAAATAAGCATTCCTGGCCAGAATTCCAGAAATAATTGCAATAGCAAGGAAACCAGAATACAAAAGAAAATTCCTTAATTGGAAGAATTTCCTTTTTTTGTGATATTGAACATTGGATTTTTCCAATAACTCAACATATTTTTGGTTGATTTGACTGGGTGTTTTTTGATTAGAATCCATACATGACTAATTGTTTTTTATTAAGAGCTAAAAAAAACAATTTGTACTATTAAAATTCTATAAATTTTATTAAAATTTAACACGTTCCCAAAGTTTGGCAACTTTTTCTACGAATGATAGGGGATTTTTCGCATTTTTTTTATTGCACTGCCTGAAATATTCCTAACGGTTTGATAGTCTATTTCTAACAATTCTGCAATTTCAAGGTTCTTATACCCTTCCAAATATTTCATTTGAACGATTTGACTTTCCCGTGGACTTAATTTTTTGAAAAAATTAATAATTTCAACAATTAAACCATCGTTGCTTTCCGCTTCTTCGTCAAGAATTATGAATTCGTTTTCGGAAATACTCACTTTTTTATGTTTCTTTTTCAATAATTTAAACATATTATTCCTCAAACTAATAAACAAATAGGATTTTATATCATTGACGTTACAGAGCGCATTTCTGTTTTGCAAAATGTGTAAAAAAAGGTTTTGAATACAGTCTTCAACTTCTTCTTTGTCTAAATATTTCAAACCGTAGGCAAATAACAAGTCGTAATGTCCTTCATAAATATGGAGAAAAGAATTCATGTCTCCTGCTATGAAGTCATTCCACAACTTTTCAGTTGGAGCTGGAATTTCTTTTTTTACTTTCTTAAACATTAATTAACAATAGGAAAACAAAAATAATATTTTTTATTAGTATTGACCGATAAAATTAAATTTATTTTGCGTATAACTGTTTTGTATCCTATTGTAGTTATTTTTATTAATAAAAATCCATTAATTCCCTGTGCTTTTTATAATTATAGTTCCATCGCTCTCCGAAGCATGAACAACTTGCAACAAAAAAATAAAATCGTGACGGCTTAGAAGTATCCTGACATCCCAGCCACAAATAAGTGTAGCCAAAGAAAAATCAAAACAGCTTTTAATTTAAATCGACATTACCCTTTCAGAGTTTTGAACGCTGAAAGGGTTTGGTTTTGAAATCATCAACTCGTCAACAAATTTCCAACCGCATACAATGGAATTATTTTTATTTTTTCCATTTCAGAAAAA
>DZAU01000020.1:14643-31886 GCA_022729635.1 Flavobacterium psychrophilum | reverse complement strand
CCAGCCTGAAAAGGCTGGGGTTCTTTTTTTATAGGTTTTTGTTTTGTTTTGTTTTGTGCGAAAATTCATAAAATTTAATGAATTTTTGTTTGGCTTTAATGTTTCTCCTGAATTTACTATCTTTGGAAAGATAATTTTACTTAAACTATGTTTTTACTCAGAACCATAATCACTTTTTTACGAGATGAAGAATATAGAGATCTTTTATTCACGACAATAATAATACTCTTTGGGGGAACGGTCTTTTATTATAATATTGAAGGATGGAGTTTGGTGGATTCTCTTTATTTTTGTGTGGTTACTTTAACTACAATAGGTTATGGCGACTTTGCTCCGAAAACGGATTTGGGTAAAATTTTTACTATTTTTTATATAATCGTTGGAATTGGCATGATTTTGAGTTTTGTAAAGACTATTCAACATCATTTTGTTCATATGCGAATTAAAGAAAAAAAGGAAATATTAAAGAAAAAACTAAATAGCATAGAAAGAAAATAGTTTTTCAATTTTCCTGGTCTTCAGTTTCTTGTAAGTCTTCTGATTTTCGACCTACTTTTACTTTTGGATTGTCTTTGTTGCCTGTGATTGTTAGTGGAATTCCAATGATTCCCAAAGGGGGTAATCCTAGTCTCATTTTGAGATTTAATCTGCCGTCAAGGCTTGTGGTTCCTTCTATTCTTGGTCGGAATCCTGCAAATTTGAATTTGAATCGTTCCAGAGTAATGATGTTATTTTTTATGGAGCTTTTAATTTCTACTTTCGATAATTCGGGATTTTTTATGCCTTCGTTATCCGTTTTATCGGCAACGGCGCTAAACATTTTCATTCCGTGGATTTTTATATCTTTCACAGAAACAATTCCATTACCAACTAATGAAGGATATACAGGTTCCATTTTTTCATTTAATCGACCTTTTAGTTTGTAATCTAAAGAAATAATTCCTTCGGCTTTTTCGGCAGCAGATGCCATTTCGCGGAAGATTTCTATTTCGTTGTAAGCTCTTTTGATGTCAAAATCACTGGCTTTTATTTCGTATTCGAATTGTGCTTTTTTGGGAGTGATTCCTTGATAAGTTGCATTCATATTGACTGCGCAACCTATCAAATTGAAGCCGGTATTTTGCATCGTGAGTTTGCCATTTTTCATCGTCATCGTTCCTTTGACATCGTTGAGTGTCAGTCCGTTGAAAGATGTTTTTTTGGCATTGGCTTGAAATTTTAATTCAAAATTGGACGGAATCAGTATTACTCCTGTTTCTTCTTTTGTGGTTGTAGATTGAGTTGCTGTTTTTGAAACAGTACTCGTGTTTGTGCTTGTTGCCGACATAAATTCATCTACGTTGATGTATTTTGAATTCAGCGTAAACGAACCTCTTAAAATACCTTTATCTGAAGTGACGAAGTTGAAAACATTTTGTAAATAGCCATTCATTTTAAAATCAGATTGACCGTAAGCTGAAAGGAAGTTGTTGAAGGACATTTTGTCTTGATTAATTTTGAAAACACCTTCTTTTATGAGGAACTTTTTTGGAAGGTATTGGGTTGTTACCAAGATGTTTCTTATTTCTAAAGTGCCTTTGTTGTGTAGTTTGCTGTAATTTCCTTTTTCGGCATCGCTTTGTTTTCCTTTTAAGGCTAAATCGGCTTTGACAAAACCCTTGACATCCAACCCTTTTTGGGAGAAAACTTTGTAAATTTTACCAATGTCGAGTATTCCTTTTGCTTTTATGTCATAAGTAAGATCGTCAAAATTGTCTAAATCAGCATTAATTACAAAAGGTTTTCCTTCGAAGCTAAACTCCGTTGGCGTCATCAAAATTTTGAGGTCGCTGAAAGTTCCTTTTTGATTGTTTATTTTAGTAATGAGGTTAATATTTGTGATTGGATTTGGATAATATTTGGTTTTGATATACCCATTTTTCAAAGTAATAGTAGCGTTTGTAATTGGGAAAATTTTATTTTTTTGGTCGTATTTCCCCTTTGCTGTTCCTTCGCCCACAAGCATTCCTTTTAATTCGAAATCAGCAAGTCCTATGGCTTTATTGAGTTTTTCCAAATCTATTTTAGAGTTGAAAGTGGCATCAATTTCGGGAGTATTCATCCCTTTTATATAAAATTTAGATTTAATAAAAGCTTGATTCATAGTTAGCGATAAATTCCTCGCATTGACGATTAAAAGCTCCGGATTCAGCGATGGCAAGTTTGTGGATACCTCTAAATTCAGGTTTGAAACCGGATAAGGACTTTTGTCATAATTGATAAATCCATCCTTTATTTTTAAATCCAAATTTAAGTCTGGAGCGATAGCTTTTGATTCTATGTATTTTCCTTTTAAGGTCAGCAGTAAATCAGTTTTGCCTTTCAATTCGGTTTTTTTGAGCCAAGTGATGTATTTTGGAGGGAAAGCCGTAATTAAATCTTCAAGATTGCTATTAGTAGATTTAATAACAAAATCCATATTATAACCGTCTTTCAGGAAGTCGAATTTTCCTTTAAAATCGACTGGAAGTTGGTTAATTTTCAGGTCGTTTTGTTCGAAAACAAAGGAAAGGGAATTAACATTTATTTTGGTAATTAAATCTGCATCTACTTTTTTGTTCATTAAGTAGGGTTCGTTTTCGTAGATTAAATTCAGCTTTTCAATTTTTGCTTTGGAATATAAATCAAAAATATCTTGACTCAAATCGCCTTTTCCTAGGTAGTTAAAACCAAAAGCATCGAAGTGAACTTGGGTCGATTGATCATCATAAGTCATTTGACTATTTATGATTTCGATTCGATCTAATTTTATGGCAGCAGATTCTTGATCTTCTTTTTTTTCAACTTCTTCCTCTTCAATATATACGTTGTAATTGGCCAAACCATCTTTGTTTACCTTGATATTTATTATGGAATTCGAAAGATAAATTTCATCAATATTGATTGATTTGCTAAAAATTAAACTCGGAACATTGATTCCAAATGAAACCTCCTTTGCAGTGACTAATTTTTCGTTTTGATAAGGGGCAGAACCATTGAGCTTAAAGTCACTTAGCGTTAATGTCAAAGAGGGAAAATGTTTGAAAAAGGAAACATTCACATCAGAATAATTGAGTTCTCCTACTAATTTTTTGTTGGCTGTTTTTTTGATTTCCTCTTTAAGTTTATCAGAAAAAACATAAGGAGTTGCAAACATTAGGGCAAGAATTACGACAAGGCCTATTCCCGTGTATTTTATTATCTTAACGAAAGTCAATTTCAGTTTGGTTTTGTTCATCTTAGTTCAGAATCTAATTTTTTGATTTACAAATGTAATAAGTTTTAGGCTTAAATTTTTTACTTAGTATTTTGATATTAAAGTTCGAGATTACTCTTAGTATTTAACACTTAAATGCTCTTTTGTTAATTACGTGAATCGAGGATTATTATACGTAAAAATCTATTTTAATGAAGCATCTATTAATTAGTTTTGGAAAAGTATATTTATGGTATTGAAGCAAAATACTATTTTTTAACTACCAAAACCTCAAAAATTTTATTAAACAAAATTAATTATGAAGAAATTTTTCAAAAAATCCTTGTTCATTTCTGCATTTCTTTTAGTGTGCGGAATGGTGCAGGCTCAATCCGTTACCGGAAAGGTATCAGATTCTGCAGGGCCTTTACCAGGTGTAAATGTAGCGGTTAAAAATTCAAAAATTGGAACAACTACTGATTTAGACGGTAAGTTCACTTTGAACAATTTGCCAAAAGATGCTGTTTTAAGCATTAGCTATCTTGGTTACACAACCCAAATAATTACTGTTAATAGTCAAACAATAATTGATGTAACTCTTGTTTCAGACAATGTAGATTTGAAAGAAGTAGTGGTCGTTGGTTTTGGGACTACCAAGAAAAAAGATGTAACGGGTGCAATTGCGGTCGTTAGTGCTAAAGAATTTGAGGGAAGAGCCAATACAGGAATTGGTAACGCACTTGAAGGAAAAGTTGCCGGAGTTCAAATTACAAAACCTTCTGGTCAGCCACAAGCGGGTTATACCATTAGAGTTAGGGGAACATCAACGATTACGGCTGGTGCTGAACCTTTGTATATTCTTGATGGAATTCCTACCACTTCAATAAGTGAAATCAGTCCGTCAGATATTGAGACAATGACCGTTCTTAAAGATGCATCTTCGGCGGCAATTTATGGAGCAAATGGTTCTAATGGAGTAATTTTGATTACTACAAAAAGAGGTGGTAACCAAAAAACAAAAGTAACATTAGATACTTATGTTTCATCAGCAACTGTGTCTGAAAAACTAGATGTTCTGGATGCAACTCAATACAAAGCTTTAATGACCGAAATGGGTCAGACTACAGACTGGAGCAAATATCCGTATAATAATAATTGGCAAGATAGAGTGCTAAGAACTGCTGTATCTACAAACTATGCATTAGGAGTTTCCGGAGGTGATGAAAAAACTAATTATTATCTTTCAGGAACTTCCGATAATGATTATTACCCAATAGTAGTTGATGCGAATAGCTTTTTATATTCTCGATCTACCACAAGCGACCAAGTTTATTTGGGCTATTTTAATGGAAACCCAGCATTAAAACTACCTTTCAACGAATCGGGTGCTGATTTTTCGGATGCTTATCCGGTTGACAGCCATACCATATTACTTTCTAGCACCAAATCAGGTGGGCGAGGAGAGTATGATTTGTATCTAGCAGATAAAATTAGCGGTAAAAAATGGTCGTTAAACCTTTATAATCCCTATATTAACAGCGTTAACAACGAATTGGGAGGATGTTATTCTCCTTTGTAAATCACAAAAAAAAACATTATGAAACAGTTCCTAATTATTTTAGTAGCGCTTTTTGTCAATTCAATTTCCGCTTATTCGCAGAAGAAACCCTTATTCGACGAAAATAAATTGCAAATCGATTGGGAATTGATGACCAATAATTACAACAAAGAAGAAAAAGCACTCTCTTCTTTGAAGTTTACAAATACCGGAAAAACCTTTTTTCCGGCTTCAGGATGGACGATTTATTTTAACTACAGCCGTAAAGTTTTTCCAATTTCAAGTTCGCCTGATTTTGTCATTACACACGTAAATGGAGATATAAGTCAGCTTAAACCAACCAAGAACTTCAAAGGATTAAAGCCCAACCAGAGTGCTGATTTTTCTTTTTTTTCCAACGGGAAGATTCTCAATATCACATACTCTCCTGCAGGATTGTACATCGTTTGGGACGCAAATCCCGAAAAAGGATATGCCATAAAAAACTATATTTTAAAACCAATTTCGGATTCATCCGTCAATTTTGTCACCGCCGAAACTACTTTTAATAACAATAAAATTATTGATGATATTACAATTGAAAATTTACCAAAAATCTTCCCTTCTCCAAAATATTTTAAGGCCAATGAAGGAAGTTTTATCTTGGATAAAAACGTCAACATTCAATCAGATTCAGAATTTTCAGGCGAAGCCAATTATCTTTCGAATGAACTGGATAAAGTTCTAAAAGGAAGTATTGCAGTAAATTCAAAAGCTACTATCGAAAAACAAATTATTCTAAAAAAAGCAGATTTAAAAAGCGAAGAATATATCCTTGACATCCAATCTGATAAAATTGAAATTTCGGCTTCGTCAGGAAGTGGAATTTTCTATGGAATTCAATCCTTGAAATCACTTTTACCTGCTGAAACTTGGAAGAAAAAATCAACATCAATTGCCGTTTCCAATTGTTATGTGAAAGACGAACCACGCTTTGAATACAGAGGTTTTATGTTTGATGTGGCTAGAAATTTTCAGACCAAAGAAACCATTTTAAAAATGCTCGATGCAATGTCTTTGTATAAATTGAACCGTTTTCATTTTCATTTTAGCGATGACGAAGGCTGGCGAATTGAAATTCCTTCTCTTCCTGAACTGACTGATGTTGGAGGAAATCGTGGACATACAACGGACAGCAAATCATTCTTACCGTCTTCTTATGCATCAGGTCCAAACACGGGAGTTTATCCTGGAAGTGGCTATTACTCGAGACAGGATTTCATCGAAATATTGAAATATGCTACTGAAAGACACATTCAGGTAATTCCGGAAATTGAATCTCCGGGACATAGTCGTGCCGCCATAAAAGCGATGGATTCGCGGTATAATAAATTTATGAAACTCGGCGATCAAGTGGAAGCCGAACGCTATTTGCTTCGGGATTTGAATGATAAATCCATTCATACTTCGGCTCAATTGTGGAAAGACAATATTATGTGCGTGGCTTTGCCGTCAACCTATACTTTTATGGAAAAAGTAATCGACGAAATTTTGGCAATGTACAAAGATGCCAATGCACCAATTTCCACAATTCATCTTGGCGGTGACGAAGTGCCTTCGGGAACTTGGACACTTTCGCCTTTGTGCAACAAACTAATTGCCGAAGATGAAAAAATCAATTCCACCGATGATCTTTGGTATTATTATTATGACAAATTAGAAAAAATAACGGCAAAACGCAATCTTACAGTTTCTGGTTGGGAAGAAATTGCAATGCGGAAAACAGTTTTGGACAACAAAAAAATCTACATTCCCAATCCTGATTTTGCTAATAAAGGATTTCGAGCCTACGTTTGGAACAACGGAATTGGTTGGGGTTCGGAAGATTTACCTTATAAATTAGCCAATGCAGGATACAAAGTCGTGCTTTCCTGCGTGAGTAATTTGTACTTTGATTTGGCCTACGAAAAAGCACCTGATGAACTCGGATATTCTTGGGCTGGATATAATAATATCGATAAACCGTTCTATTTTATTCCTTTTGATTATTATAAAAACACTAAAGAAGACACTGACGGAAACCCTATCAATTCAGACTTATTCAACGGAAAAGAGCGTTTGACCGATTATGGAAAGTCAAATATTCTAGGAATTCAAGGGCAGCTTTTCAGCGAAAATGTTCGAAATACCGGAATATTGGAATACTTGTTATATCCAAAATTATTGGCTTTGGCAGAACGAGCTTGGACACAAAATCCGTCTTGGGCAACGGAATTGGATAAAAATAAAAGCGAAACATTGTATAACAATGATTGGTCAGTGTTTGTAAATATTTTGGGTAAAAAAGAAATGCCACGTTTGGATTATTATTCAGGTGGATTTGGTTATCGCATTCCGCCTGTTGGTGCAATTATCGAAAACGGAAAAGTAAGTGCCAATATTCAACAACCCGGATTCACGATTCGTTATACAACCGATGGTTCTGAGCCAACAATAAACAGCGAAGTATATAAAACTCCAATTGTTACTAAAGGGAAAATTAAGTTTTGTGCATTTTCCAGTAATGGCAGGAAAGGAAAATTAACGGTAATAGAAAATGAAGGAAAGTGATACAATCGCAACTTAACTTTAAATTATATTCTTGCGTTTTTTGCATATAAAAATACGCATAAATGGCACTAAAACATTAGAAGTTGTGGTATTATTGTCTGTGTGATTGAAGTTGATGAAATGTACAAATAATTAAAACAATTAGCTGAAAAATTGAATTTATAATGATGAATAACATAGTATTAGGAATCGATATTGGAGGAACTTCCCTTAAAATTGGTTTGGTGGAGAACAATGTCATTGTAAAACAAGCGTTTAAAATCGTCGATAGTAAATCTACGGAACAAGAAACTCTTTTTTCTCTTTTTGAAGCAATAGACAGCGTAATTAATTCAGATGTTACTGCCATTGGGATTGGTGTTCCTGCAGTTGTCGATCCTATAACTGGCGTTATCTATGATGTGCAAAATATTCCTTCTTGGAAAGAAGTAGCGTTAAAAGATATAGTGAAACAGCGTTATAATCTCCCTGTTTACCTGAATAATGACGCCAATTGTTTTGCTTTAGGAGAAAAAATATTTGGCAAAGGTAAAGACTTTGAAAATTTTATTGGGTTGTCCATTGGAACCGGAATAGGTATGGGAATTATTATCAATAACTATCTATATAATGGAATTCTTTGTGGAGCAGGAGAAGTAGGTATGTTGAATTATAAAGATGGGACTATGGAAGATTATTCCAGTAGTTTTTTCTTTACCAAAAATTACAGACAAAGCGCCGAAGAATTAAGTTTGAGTGCTGCTAAAGGAAATGAAAAGGCATTGCAAGCTTATGCTGAATTTGGATTCCATTTAGGAGAATGTATCAAGAACATTTTGTATATGTATGCTCCGGAAGCAATAATTCTTGGAGGTTCCATAAGCAAATCCTTTTCCCTTTTCAAGGAATCTATGGAATTGTCTTTGAAAACATTTGCTTATCAAAAACAAATCGAGGATTTAGTAATTGAGACTTCAAATAAAGAGGGGATTGCTATTTTAGGAGCTGCATCGCTTTGTTTTCAAGACATTGAAAAGCGTTATTTGTCAAAATAGAGGATTGTTTATTTAGCTTTTCTATACTGTAATGGGGTACATCCGTTTATTTGCTTAAACAATCTTGAAAGATTTTTATTGTCATTATATCCTAATTCAATGGCAATTTCATAAATTGACTTATCAGATTCAAGAAGCCTATCCGAAAATTTTCGAATTCTTAATTTGCAAATATATTTATAAATTGCCGAACCCGTAACCTCTAGAAATCTCTTTTCGAGTGCTCTTCTTGAAATAGAAACTTTTTTCAGAACATCTTCAACATTGATATTATTTTCAACGTTTTGGTGAATATAATTAAGAGCTTTTGCTATTTGTTTGTCGGTTGTGGCACAAATATCTGTAGATTGTCTTGTGATAATTGTAGTGGGTTTTACAATAATATCATAAGGTTTTTGGGCAGGATTTTCTATAAGTAACTGCATCAATTTTGCTGCTTCAAAACCGCCTTGCTCAACGCCAAGCCCAATACTGGACAAAGGTGGATCCGATAAATTACAGGTAAGTTCGTCATTGTCAACGCCAAGTATGGCAACTTCTTCGGGAATTTTTATTTTAGAATGTTTGCAAGATTCTGTGATGTTTTGCGCTCTCTCATCATCACAAGCCATAATGGCAACGGGTTTTGGTAATGAGGTTAGCCATTTACTTAAGGCCGAAGGTTTGTAAAACCATAATTCACGGGTTGCAATTTTTTTGGGATTAAAAAAATGGACTTTTTCTCCGTGTTTTTTTACAGAATCTTCAAATCCTTCAGCTCTTTCTCGAGACCAAACAATGTTGTCAAATCCATAAAAGGCAAAGTTTTTATATCCTTTGTTGATGAAATATTTTGCTCCCATTTGTCCCGCTTCAAAATAACCACCGGTAATATTAGGAAATTCTTCAAAGCGTTCTTTAAAATCCTCAACAATGACCGGAATCTTGGTGTCAACGAGTTTTTTTATATCTGCGTGATTGTAAAATTGGGCAATAATGCCATCAGCTTTCCAGTCTTTTGCAAAATTGATAATGTTATCCATCGAGAGGTTTTCTCTATAATGCATCGGCATCCTGCAAAACATCCAAGGACCATTCTCCTTTGAATATTTTGTAATTCCCTTTAATAAACTTTTACCGTAATCTTCGGTGAAATCTATAAGTAAGATTATTTTGTACATTTAATTTGGGAATTTTCAAATCCAAAGTTACTTAAATTTTCACAGAATTATAATTCTTATTTAAGTTCCAATGAATGGGTTTGTTCCTCCACATTCCATCCAGAAATCACCAGTTTTGTCTTGGTTTTAGAAATTAAATTCTTTGGAATAGAACATTTGATAGTTTTTTTCCCATCGGGTAAAACACTGATGAAATTATCATCCCAAAAAACCGGAAAAATAGTTCTTCCAGCATCATCCACAACTTTCAAATTAATAAAAAATCCTAGTTTTGAATTAGTGTTTTCAAGTGTCACATTCAATTCTGCATTGTTTTCAGCAGTTTTTAAAATAAATTTTGTGGCGATTTCAGATTTTGGCAAATCATTTAATTTGGTAAAATCGGCATATTCTTTCAAAGGTGTGTTTCCCCAAAAAGTTTTATCCCAGTCAAAAACATCTTTTTTATTGGACAGCCAATAAAAATTTGAGGCAATTTGAGTTCCTTTTTCATCCAATAATTTTAAGTCTAAAAACACATTTTCAGAATAATTTTCCAATGGAAGAACGGGTTTTGATGTAATTGAATTGATGTCAAACGACACTATTTCTGTCTTTAATAATTTGGAATTAAAATCATAAATTGTGATTTGAGCTTTAAGATTTTTCTCCGCATTCAATGATTCATTTACAGCGACAATTTCATTTTTGGCATAATCATAAATTAATTGGTTGCTATTGTTTGCCTTTCGAGTGGCATAATAACTCGATGTTGGCAACAAATAATAATCGTACAATTGCCAGTAAAACGATGGCCAAGCTGAGTTCAGCATCCATTGAATAATTCCTGTCGATTGTGGAATTCTTGACCTGAAACCTTCAAACATTCCACTCATGGCTTCATATCCAAGAACATCTGATTTTAATAAATATTCGTTTAAATCTTTGACTTTCCCGTAGCGATTATCAATCATCGAAGTATTTACATCCAAGTTTCTAAACGCCACCGCCGAATGCGTGCAATGATAATTCCAATCTGAATTTAGTGGCCAAAGTTTGTCTTCGGGAATCATTTTTTTGATGCTTTCCCGCGGAGGAATTGATGCTCCGGGAGAAGTTTCGGTGTTGAAGCCAAAAGCGCCACCGTTTTTTGTGTCTTCAAACCAATAATTGGGCGAAACATATTCATAAGGACCATTCATTTTTACGCCTACAGGTCCGCTCACTTCACTGGTTCTTGTTCCGGCGGTCAACAAATACGGGCGATTATCAATTTTTGCTATCAGGTTTTTATATTTGATTTCCAGTTCGGGTTTTGGCAGTTTATCACTTGCCAAAAACCAGACAAAAATACTCGGATGGTTTCTCAACCAATGAATCTGGTCGCTTAAGGATTGAACAGCCAGATTCATATCGGCTTCTGTTTGAATTCCGCCAAAAGCATCACAAGCTTTCCCTAAATATTCAGGCCATTCCCATTGACAACTCCATCCCACCATTGCCAAAATTCCGTATTTGTCGCACAAATCATAAACGTCCTGCGATGTTCCCCAAATACTTTCGAATCGCAAAGTGTTTAGATTCAGGTGTTTTGCATACTGCAATTGGGTTTCTAAACTTTGTTTGGTGTCTCGAAGGAAAATATCGTCTGTCCAACCGGCACCTTTTATTAATATTTTCTTTCCGTTAAGGATAAAACCTTTGTGACCTTCAGGAGTAAAATAAGTTTCAATTTCTCGAATTCCAAAAACAATTTCATCTGAATCTGATGTTTTATTATTGATTTCAAAACGGAGGGAAAGCTTTTGTAAATTGGGTTCGCCAAGATTATTACACCACCAAAGTTTCGGATTTTTAATATATAAAGAAGCAATTTCCTTTGAAGTCAAAGTTAATTCCTTGGTTTCTTTTGGGTTTAATTTTACAGGATAGCAGAATTCATTCTTTCCAATTTTACCAATTAATGTTCCGGAAACAATTTCAGAAGTGTGATTTTCGAGTCCTGTTTTTACGGTAAGCCAAGCTTCTTTGAGTGTTGTCGTGTTTACTTTTGATTGGATAGCCGTGTTTTTCATTCCTACTTTACCCTCTATTTCAACATAAACCGGACGCCAGATTCCCATGTTTTCATCCAATGGTCTTGGATTCCAATCCACAAAACCAGTATTAAAATCGCCTGGTTGTGCCCGAAATATTTCAACCGCAAGAACGTTTCCTTTCTTTTTGGCTAAAGCCGTTATGTCAAAAGCAAATTGTCTGAAAGTTCCAAAAACTTTGTCGCGAGAAGCAATTAATTTTCCGTTAAGCCAGATATTGGCATAATAATTTATTCCGTCAAAATGAAGCGAAATGTTGTTTTCCGGATTGAGTTTTGGTAAATCAAACTCGGTTTTGTACCACCAGGAATCATCAAATTGGGTTTTGTCTATTTTAGTATAATTATCTCCAACAAAGATGTCTTTATACAAACCATTGGCAGTCAAAACTCCCATAACGGTTGATGGAATGCTTGCATTATACCAATTTTCAGAATTATTTCCTGCCGAAGAGATGGAAGCTCCATCGCCAGAAACTTTCTTGTTTTGTTGAACTTTCCAGTTTTCTTTTAATACGATTTTAGTTGAAATAGCAGATTTTGTTCCTGCAAAAGATTGGAACGAAAAGGCAATTATCAGCATTAGAATAATTGGATATGATACTTTTTTCATTTTTTTATAAATTATTTATTCTTTCAACTGTATTTTTTTTAAAAAATCCCTGCAAGTTTTTTTAAAACCTGCAAGGAGAATCAAACTAAAAAGCTAACCAAAACTTTTTAAAAATAATAACGTTTAAAAGCTTCCATTGCAGTGTATTCTGCAAGGCCTAAAGCATTATATTTATCTGCGGTGTTTTTTGTGCGTTCTTCAACTCTTACCCAAAACTCTCTCGAATCTTCTCCTTGAAACATTACAGAATCTTTTTGTGACTGATGGTAAAAAATGGCTTTTCGTTTCTTTAAAACCTGATCTTCACTCATTGGAACCGCCATCTCAATTTCTTGTGGCTCCCATTCGTGCCAAGCACCACGGTACAACCAAACCCAGCAGTCGCTTAAAAATGGTTTAGATTTTAATTTTTCTATTGATGCAAAAATGGCGTCCAGACACACTTTATGAGTTCCGTGAGGATCCGCTAAGTCGCCTGCCGCATAAATTTGATGTGGTTTAATTTTCGTGATGAGATTGCTAATGATTTCAATATCTCTTTCGCCTAGATTATTTTTCTTGACCGTTCCCGTTTCATAAAAAGGCATATCCAAAAAGTGAACCTGACTGTCAGGAATTCCTAAAAATCGAGTTGCTCCCAAGGATTCCTTTCTTCTGATTTGTCCTTTTATTTTGCGAATTGTCAGTTCGTCGGTTTTGCTGACTTTATGGGTTTGCAAAGCGAGAATTACATTTTTGATGGTTTTATTGTTTTCGTCGGCAATGTCAAGTGCAACTTCGGCATAACGCAACGCTTCTTCGTCTGAGACCGCAATGTTTCCAGAGGTTTGGTAGGCAACGTGCACTTCGTGACCTTGTTCAACTAATCTGTCAAATGTTCCTCCCATAGAAATCACATCATCATCCGGATGTGGGCTAAATATGATGACTTTTTTTCTATTTGGCAAGGCTCTTTCCGGTCTGTTTTCGTCACTTGCATTAGGTTTTCCTCCTGGCCAACCCGTAATGGTGTGTTGCAGTTTATTAAACATTTTTATGTTTAAATCATAAGCCAAACCTTCTTCGGCAAGTAATCCTGACATTCCGTTGTCGTTATAATCTTTGTCGTTTAGTTTTAAGACCGGTTTTTTTACTTTTTCGCAAAGCCAAACAATGGCGCTACTTTTTAACTCTTCTGTCCAAATGCAAGAAGAAACTAACCAAGGCGTTTTTATACGAGTAAGTTCTGAAGCGGCTTCCTTATCCATCACAAAAGTAGTGTTGCTGTGACTTTGTAAATAAGTGGCCGGAACTTGTGACGAAACTTCACCTTCGACGGTTTCTTTAATTATGGAGGCTTTATTTTCTCCCCAAGCCAAAAGCACGATTCTTTTTGCTTTTTTTATGGTTCCAATACCCATTGTTATGGCTCTTCTGGGAACATTGTTGATTCCTAAAAAAGCGGGAGCAGCATCGACTCTCGTGATGTGGTTAAGTGTAATGCTTCTCGTTCCAGAATTAGAATGCGAACCAGGTTCATTAAACCCGATATGTCCGGTTCGACCAATTCCTAGTAATTGAAAATCTAATCCTCCGGCTTTTAAAATAGCGGCTTCATACGATAAACAATATTGGTCTAAGTTTTCCTGAGGAACCATTCCGTCCGGAATATGTATATTTTCGGGTTTAATATCTATATGCTTGAATAGGTTTTCGTGCATAAAAGTGTGGTAACTTTCGGGATTATTTTTTTCCATCGGATAATACTCATCAAGGTTAAAAGTAATCACGTTGTAAAAACTCAAGCCTTCTTCCTGATGCAATCTGATTAATTCTTCATACACTTTTATAGGGGAAGATCCGGTGGCAAGACCTAAAATGCAGTTTTCATTTTTGGATTGTTTTTCACGAACTATGCTCGCTATTTCTTGCGCTACGATTTTTGACGCAATTTCAGAGGATTTGAAAATCGTATTGTGAATTTTCTCAAATCTAGTTTCTTCAAACTGCCCGGGTTCCTTATGTGAAATCGATAAATTGTTGTGATTTTGCATTTTTTATAAAATGTTAATTTTTAATTTAATCAATAGTACAAATCTATTTGTAAATGTAAAAAAAGAAACAGAAAAATGCGTAATTTAATCTTCAAATTACGAGCCTTTTATATTGGAAATTTATTTTTGATGTGACAAAAATTGTGTTTCTAACCGTGAACGGTTTCTTTTTTTCCGTAGTTTGTAATTAGTTCTCCTTCAAAGTCAATCCATTCTTGCCAACGTTTGTCAACATCCACTTTCTCGGAATATTTTCTGGCGAAACGAAGAAATGTAGTGTAATGTCCGGCTTCACTGATCATTAATTTTTTGTAAAATTCGGCTAATTCCTTGTCTTCAATATTTTGGGACAATACTTTGAAACGCTCGCAACTTCTAGCCTCAATCATTGCCGAGAACAGCAATCTATCGACAAAAGCGTCATTTCTGCTACCATCTTTTTTCAAAAATTTGAAAAGTTCGTTAACATAATGGTCTTTTCGTTCTCTTCCCAATTTTAATCCACGTTCCTTGATGATGTTGTGAACCAACTGAAAATGCTCGATTTCTTCCTTGGCAATTTCCAACAAATCAGTAACCAATTCCTCGTGTTCCGAATTATAAGTAATGATGGTAATGATATTAGTTGCCGCTTTTTGCTCGCACCAAGCGTGGTCGGTCAAGATTTCTTCGATGTTCGATTCGACGATGGTCACCCATCTTGGGTCGGTGGCTAATTTTAATCCTAACATTTTTTCTTCGTATGTAAATTATTTACAAAAATACAGTTTTTATTTATGCTAAAACGGATTGATTTCCGGATTATTTCCCTTATTTTGTGGCATAAAAACAATACAGATGTTCGTTAAATATTCCATTTTTTAAACCATTAAGAAAATTAAGAAAATTAAGAAAATTAAGAAAATTAATTTTTAGCTTAATGAACCTTAATTTTCTTAATGGTTTCAAGTGAAAAATAACTAATATCATTTTGATGAGTATCAGTAAAGGAAAAAATAATTATTTATGAATTCAAATCAGCGCATTTTAATTCTTGGATTTGTCTGGCCAGAACCTAATTCTTCTGCGGCAGGAGGAAGGATGGTGCAATTAATTTCCATTTTTACAGCACAGGGTTTCGATGTTACTTTTGCCAGTCTGGCAATGGATAGCGATTATATGATTGACTTGGAGTCTTTGGGCGTTACCAAGAAATCCATCGCATTAAATTGTTCCAGTTTTGATATTTTTGTAAAGGAATTAAATCCGACAATTGTTTTGTTTGATCGCTTTATGATGGAAGAGCAATTTGGCTGGCGCGTTGCCGAAAATTGTCCTGATGCTTTGCGATTGTTGGATACCGAAGATTTGCATTGTTTGCGTTTGGCACGCCAAAAAGCATTCAAGGGAAACCGACAATTTACCACCGACGACTTGCTGGTTGAAGACGTTGCCAAAAGGGAAATTGCCAGTATTTTGCGTTGCGATGTTTCCTTGATGATTGCTGAATATGAAATGGAATTGCTGCAATCTGTTTTCAAAATCGATGCTGATTTGTTGTATTATTTGCCTTTGTTGTTGGAACCTATTGAAGATTCAACTATTCAAAATCTACCTTCATTCGAAGAGCGAAATAACTTTGTCTTCATTGGAAACTTCCTTCACGAACCCAATTGGAATGCAGTTCAATATCTAAAAGAAACGATTTGGCCATTGATTAGAAAGCAATTACCGGAAGCGGTTTTGCAAATTTACGGAGCGTATCCAAGTCAGAAAGTATTGCAATTACACCAACCCAAACACGGTTTTTATATTATGGGTCGAGCCAATGATGCCCAAGAAGTAGTGCGAAATGCCCGAGGGGTATTAGCGCCTTTGCGTTTTGGTGCAGGAATAAAAGGGAAATTGGTAGAAGCTATGCAATGCGGAACGCCAAGCATAACGACAACTATTGGTGCCGAATCAATGTGTGGCAATTTACCTTGGAATGGATTTGTTGCTGATGAACCACAAGTTTTTGCTGATAAAGCAGTGGAATTATACGACGACAAAAATCTTTGGCTAAAAGCCCAAGAGAATGGTTTTGAAATTATAGAAAAATGTTATTTGAAATATTTATTCGAAGATGATTTTATACAGCATATTTTAAAAGTACAAACTCGTTTAAAACCACATCGATTGTATAATTTTATGGGAACACTATTGCAACATCACACCTTGACCAGCACGAAATATATGTCGCGATGGATAGAGGAGAAGAATAAGAAGGTTTAGAAATTTATTGTAATTTTTATGGAAAAAGAAAAGTATGTTATTTCAGTTGGTGAACCTTGGAATTTTGAAAGTATAGATGGACAAAACATTATAAAAGGAATTGTTCTAGAAATTTTAAATGATAAATGTTTAATATTTAAAGCAAATAATTGTTTGGAATTTAATCAGGCTGTTGGGAATGTTTTGATATTATCACCTAGATGTAAAGATGAAAATTTCAATAATCTATCAAATAAATCAGTGACTATAAATGGAGGATTATTGCTTATTGATTATAATAAAGATTTGATAGAAAATGAATTGAAAAATAATTCAAAATTTGTAATAATCGGAAGTATCAGTAGAGAAGATATTATCTAGAAAAAAATCCCGTCTCTTTCAAAAAGAAACGGGATTTCATTTATAAATTGTCCTCGACTGCGCTCGGACTGACAATCAATTACGCTAACATCGTCACTGGGTTTTCGATATATTGTTTCAAAGTTTGCAAGAACTGTGCTCCGGTTGCGCCGTCGATAGTTCTGTGATCGCAAGCCAGAGATAACATCATTGTATTTCCTACCACAATTTGTCCATTTTTCACCACCGGTTTTTCTACAATCGCTCCTACAGAAAGGATGGCAGAATTCGGTTGGTTAATGATGGAGTTGAATTCCGTAATTCCAAACATTCCAAGGTTGGAAATAGTAAAAGTACTTCCTTCCATTTCGGTAGG
>DZAU01000020.1:0-14543 GCA_022729635.1 Flavobacterium psychrophilum | reverse complement strand
AAGTTGTAATGTGGTGCGGTAAACAAGGATTCTGCCAAACGTTTCGCAATGATTTTACGCATTTGCGAATTTTTGATTTCTTCGCTAGCAACTTGTCCTGCCGGAATGTATGGTTTTGAAACAGTTGTCGGTTGTGAGTTGTCAGTTGTTGGTTGAGTAACTTCCTGAGGTCTGCTAGCTGTAATCTGAGAACTGCTCACTGGTGTAAAATTTTCAACATCACTTTTAGTAATGCGTCCGTTTTCGCCGGAACCTTTTACTTGTGCCAATTGAATTCCTTTTTCTTTGGCGATTTTCTTTGCTAATGGCGAAGCCAAAACACGAAGCCCTTCATTTCCAGAAGGGGGCGTTGAGCTATCTTGTTTGATAATTTTTATCTCCTTTTCAGCTGCGATTTCAACAATTCCCCCTTCGGGGGTTAGGGGGCTATAATTTTCGGCAATGCCGCTAATATCAGTTCCTTCTGGGCCAATGATGGCCAATAAACTATCAATTGGAGCCGTTTGTCCTTCTTGAATTCCAATATATAATAAAGTTCCTTTGTCGAAGGATTCGAATTCCATTGTGGCTTTATCGGTTTCGATTTCGGCAAGAATATCACCTTCTTCCACTTTATCGCCCACTTTTTTCAGCCAAGTTGCCACAGTTCCTTCGGTCATCGTGTCGCTCAAACGAGGCATTGTGATTACTTTTACATTAGCTGGAAGTTGGGAGTTAGAAGCAGGAAGTTTTTCTTCTTTTACTACAACTTTTTCTTCTTGGGTTTTGGTATTTGAATTATTGGAAAGTAATGAAGTTATATCTTCGCCTTCATTTCCTATAATTGCCAATAAAGAATCTACTGGTGCGGTTTCTCCGGCTAGAATGCCAATATATAAAAGGGTTCCTTCGTTGAAGGATTCAAATTCCATTGTGGCTTTATCGGTTTCAATTTCGGCAAGAATGTCGCCTTCACTGACTTTGTCGCCTACTTTTTTTAACCAAGTTGCCACCGTTCCTTCCGTCATTGTATCGCTCAAACGCGGCATTGTTATAATTGTTGCCATAATTGATTATAGTTTATGAGGTAAAAATGGATAGTTTTCTTGGGCGTAAACCACGTCGTATAATTGTTGAATTTCCGGATATGGAGATTCTTCGGCAAATTTCACACATTCTTCGATTAAATCTTTTACTCTTTCGTCGATAGCTTCAATTTCTGCTTCGGTAGCATATTTTTGATCTTTAATTACATCTAAAACCTGAGAAATCGGGTCAATTTTTTTGTATTCTTCGACTTCTTCTTTAGAGCGATATAATTGCGCATCTGACATAGAATGTCCTCTGTAACGATATGTTTTCATTTCAAGAAACGTTGGTCCGCCATCGTTTCTGGCTCTTTCTATGGCTTCGCTCATTGCTTCGGCTACTTTTACCGGATTCATCCCATCCACTGGTCCGCAAGGCATTTCGTATCCTAAACCGAGTTTCCAAATATCAGGGTGATTTGCGGTTCTTTCTACAGAAGTTCCCATTGCGTAACCATTGTTTTCAACGATAAAAACTACCGGAAGATTCCAAAGCATAGCCATATTAAAAGCTTCGTGCAATGAACCTTGTCGTGAAGCACCATCGCCAAAATAAGTCAATGTTACTCCGCCAGTATTATTGTATTTGTCGCCAAATGCAATTCCTGCACCAACCGGAATTTGTCCGCCAACGATTCCGTGACCGCCATAAAATCCGTGTTCTTTCGAGAAAATGTGCATTGAACCTCCCATTCCTTTTGATGTTCCGGTAACTTTCCCTAAAAGTTCTGCCATTACACGTCTTGGATCAACGCCCATCCCAATTGGTTGCACGTGATTTCTATAAGCGGTAATCATTTTGTCTTTACTCAAATCCATGGCGTGTAATGCTCCTGCCAAAACGGCTTCCTGACCATTATATAAGTGTAGAAATCCTCTAACTTTTTGTTGAATGTATAGTGCAGCAAGTTTGTCTTCAAACTTTCTCCAAAGCAGCATGTCTTCGTACCACTTTAAATAAACTTCTTTTGTAACTTCTTTCATGTGTATCTTTTATTTTTTTGCTAAAGTGTTTTGTGGTTGGTATTTATAACCGACTCACGCAAAAATAGTTTCCTCACCCCAAATTTGCAAGTTGCAAAAATAAGACATTCCGAGTAAGCATTAAAATTTAAAAGATAATTTTTGGTTTTTTTTATAAGAAGTGCTTGTCAAACATAAACGGGAGAAGGTTTTTTATGGAATCTGATTTGTAAACAGCACCTATTTCGCCCATAAAATAAATTTCGATTGGAGTTTCCTGTTTAATTTCATATTCGGCAATAGATTGTCGGCAAGAACCACAAGGCGGAATTGGCGCAGTGGTTTGATTCGTGTCCGAAGCGGCGGTAATCACTAGTTTTAATATCTTTGCATCTGGATAAATTGAGCCAGCCTGAAAAATAGCAACCCGTTCAGCGCAAAGCCCTGAAGGATAAGCAGCGTTTTCCTGATTTGAACCTAAAACTATTTTTCCGTTATCTAACAAAAGTGCAGCGCCAACTCTAAATTTTGAATATGGTGCATAAGCATTTTTTCTTACTTCTACAGCTTGTGTCATTAGATTTTGAATGTCAACAGGCAATTCTTGAAGTGATTCGAAAACGGAAAATTGGGTTGAAATAATAATGTCTTTCATTCTTTAATTTGGAAAAAAAATCCAAATTTCATTGAAATTTGGATTTGTAGTTATTTTATTAATTTACTAATATTCATCGTATTGGTCGCCAAAATTAAAGGTAAGTGAGAATCGCAACGTGTTTTCCAATGGGTTTTTAACCTTAGATGTCGAGAATAAATACGAAACATCGACTTTCACTACATTATATTTGAATCCTGCTCCAAGGGAGAAAAACTGTCTGGCACCTTTATCTGGATTTTCGTGAAAATATCCCATACGCATCGAAAAGGAATCTTGATATAAATATTCAGCACCTAGAGAATAAGTAATTTCTTTCATTTCTTCGCTCATACCGCCCGGAGCATCGGAGAAAGATTGAGTTACGCCCTGAAACCATCCAATTGAGTTGTAATCTTGATTGTTTTGAGATCTTTCGGCGGAAGTGATTGTTCCGTCTCCATTCAAATCTGGGTCTTGAGGTGTTGGTACCAATAATTTGGCGAACTCTAAATTTACGGCAACTTTGTTGTAATCGTCAAGGATGAAGTCAAAACCACCACCTAATTTTAGATTAGCCGGAAGAAAGTTACTGCTATATTCGGTGTGGTCATAACTCAATTTTGGGCCTAAATTTTGGATGTTAAATCCACCTCTCCATCTTCCGTTGAATTCGTTGAAGGATATTTCTTCTGATTGAAAAAAACCAGCAACATCAACAGCAAATGAACTTGCTGATGAGGCATCGCCTACATCTGAAGCTACTTTTAGATTAGAATTTATGAATCGGGCGCCAACTGCCATTGAGAATTTTTCGCTTAATTTTAAGGAATAGGAACCGTCAAAAGCCAATTCGCTTGGAGAAACAGTTCTCGGAACTTCGTTGGGGTCACCAGTTTCACGTAATTCGATTTCTCCTAATCCAAAAAATCGAAAACTTCCCGCAAAAGCACTTTTTTCGTTTACTCTGTTATAATAATTGATTTGCCCCAAGGAAATATCGTTTACCAAGTCAGTAAGATAAGGAGTATAGCTTATTGAAAAACCTGCTTTGTCTATTGCGAAGGCGTATTTTGCCGGATTCCATTGTTGCGAAAAAGCATCTGCGGAGGAAGCAACACCATTGTCCGCCATACCTGCGGATCTCGCATCGGCAGCGACCAATAAAAAAGGAACTGCTGTGGTGATGACATTTTCTTGTGCTTTTGCATTTGAAATTAGGAATAAACAAACAAAAAGAAATGCTATTTTTTTCATTGGAAATTTAATATTAATTCGACAAATATAGTATTTTATTAAAGTATTACAAGTTTTTCAAATTTTTCAGTTTTCGAATTGGTTAGGTTCGATTTTACGGTTAGTTTATACACATAAACTCCTTTTCCTATTTTATTTCCAAAATCATCTTTGCCGTCCCAAGTGATTTCTTTTGACAGAAATCCTTCGGTGGTTATGATTTGGTTTTGTGTCCAAACTACTTTTCCGGTTATTGTCATCACCTGAACCTGAACCTCTAAAGGTTCATAAGGACGGTTGTGTGAAAACCAAAACTCGGTATAATTGACAAATGGGTTGGGATAATTCAACACGTGTGTCAATGTTATGGAGTCGTTTCCTGCTACAATAAACTGGATTTCGGCAGTTATGGGATTGTTATACACATCCCAAGCCTTGAAAGTGATTGTGTGCAAACCAACAGCTAAATTCCTGAACGGAAACCGCAGCGTTCCTTTGGTGTAATCATCCAGATTTGTTTGGTAATAATCGTTTAATATATAAGGATTATTCACATCGCCGTCTAATATTGCAATCATGTCATGACCAATTCCGCTAGCGGTATTAATGCCACTTTCGTCTTCAAGGTTTGCCAGTAAGAACGGAGAATCATTCGTTATTCCGCCCGAAACAAAAGTTTCGTCGTTCATATATAACTGCACTTTTGGACTAATATTGTCTGCTACTGCATTTTCGTTTATTCCTCCTACTTTTATGGTGGTATCATAGCCTGTTTGATTCTCAAAAAGTCCATTTTTTTTGGCATAGAAACTAATTTTTCCGTTGCCTACTGGAATTCTAATGTCTCTTGGAACAATAAAACTAAATTCAAATTGTCCGTTTGTAACCGAAGCATTTCCTCTGAAAATAGTTTCTCCAAGCACGTTGAAAGGTATTGGCGGACTATTTCCGTCATTATTTAAAGTGTTTCTTGTAATGAATTTGTCGAATATTGTAGTCGAAAGCTCTCCGTTGTAATTAGTGAGAGGAATGTTATTTTCATCTGTAATTTCTCCAGATATTTTCATTTTTGCCAATGATTTGAAATCGTCAAAAGGTTGAGAAATAGGAATATCATTTACTTTTGAGAGCCTTATTTTTGGTTTAGCTATGGCAAGCATCAAGGCTGGATCGCCAATGTAAAATACGACATTGCTCGAAGAATTTGGATTGAAGTTTTTGGATATTCGTAAAGCTTCAGCGATTGAAGTGTATTGGTTTGAGCCATACGAAAACAAGTTTTTGGCCAGAATGTCATTGAAATTTTCGGCACTGAACTGCCCTATTTCCCTAATGGTTGTAAGCATAGAAATGGCTCCGCCTTTTGGATTCCAAAAAGTAAATTCGCCGGCTGTCGGTCTTGATGGATTGTCAAATCGCGAGAAATCACAAGTTATGGTAATGAATAAAGGATATTTATACTGATTGCTCAAATTTTGCCCATCGGATTTTTCCCAAATGCGTTCACTCGATAAGCCATCTTCACCACCGTGACCTAAATAATTAAAGACCAAAGCCCCTTTTTCGAACGCACTGAATAAATCGGTTCTGGCTTTTGGATATCGAGAACCTCCAGCAGAAGCTTCCTGAACATAAGAATCGAGCAATATTTTATTGACGTTTAAAAAGGGTTTTTCTAGAGTGATTTTATCGGCTAAATTGTTTTGCCTTTTTTGAAGGCTTGGGTCTGAACGCTTATCCGAGTCATCACTAATCATCACACAATTATTTCGCCAGCTTCCATACGATTTTACGTCGTGGTATTCAATTACTTTGTTTACCATTTCTTCGGCTTGGGCGGCATCATTATTCAGCATTCGACCCACAGCAATGTCGATTCCTCCAAAGGAAGAAATAACATTTCCTTCATTTGCATCCATCAATCCATAAAAATCGTCTGAAGCAAAGGAAGATTCGCCTAAAGAATTACTATTCAATGCGTGATAAATGGGGACAATATTAGTGTTATTTGGTATTCGGTTTTTGTAATCATAAGAAGCATCACCAAAAAGATTTACATATTTTATTCTTTTTTCGGGTGCAGAAGCATTGTCATAAATGTATTTTATGCAATTTCTGATGGCGGCAATATCTTGTTTTCCTGATGAAAATTCTTGATAAATAGTTTCAAGTGTGATTACTTTTACATTCAGATTAGAATAAGAACGATGGAAATTCGCCAATTTATCGGCTTGAGTTGTTAAGGAAGCAGGAGTAATAATTACATAGTCAATGTCCTGAAATTGTCCTTGTGCGTTTTTAAAAAGTGTTCCTTTTAGATTTTGGTTTGCGATTTTTGGTTTGCTCGTTTTTAAAGGAGTTAAGTAATCTGCGGCATCAATTGCAATGTATTTTCTGAGTTCGCCCAAATTTGCTTTAAAAGAAAACGAAGCCTGACTTGCATTTTCAACTTTGGTTATGTTTTGTATATCCGTAACGTCCCAAATTTGTGAAATTCCGCCTGCGCTTGAAAAATCATAACTCACAATTCCTAGACTCGTGCTTGACAAATCATATTGAAACAGAAATTGTTTTCCGTAACCTTGAAGTTTTCTTTTAGCGGTAAGTTTAATATAATCAAGGTATCCTTTTGAGCCTGGAACGCTATTGTTGTTATAAGACAGGTTGATTTTTATGCTTTCTGATCCTGGGAAAGTAGTATTGCTGGGCAAAGAGCCAATGTTAAATAGAATTCCCGAGCCAGTAGTTAGTGCCGAAATTGGAATAGTCCCAACGTCTTGACCGTTTGCCGAAACTTTAAAGGATGTTGGTGTATAAGCCACCGAAGCAGTTATTATATTCAATTTTACAGGGGTTGCTGTATCAATATTTGGAAAATTAAACGAAAATTCCTGATCTGGGTTGATTTCAAATAATTCGCCAAACCATTGGCGTCCAAGATGTCCAATATTTACCAAGTCTATTTCGTGAAATTGGTAATCGTCAAAGGTGCTTAAATTCAAAGTGCTGTTTCCGGTGGGCTGAATCATATTCGAAATCCTTTTTCCGTCATTTCCTTGCGCAGTTACATAATAAAAGGATTTGGTATCATATAAATTATTGTTGGTTTTACTCTCCTCACTCCAAGTATCAACACCTTCGGCATAAAAAACGATGTAGTCATCATCATTGAAAACGCCATCGCTTTCGCCAAAAATTTGAATGGTATTTTCGACTAAATCTGTTGGATAAAAAGTGCCGTTTGATAAAGGTAACATTCTGCCGCCATTTCCATAAATTTGTATCTTTTTTGGGTCAATGGAGTTTACATTAAAGCCTAATTGTTGCAAAAAACTTTTAGAAATTTTATAAACTCCTGATTTTTCCACATAAAATTGATACCAGTCGCCTGTGGCTAAAACAGAGTTTATTATGGTACTGGTTTTATAAGTTTGCGCAATTTTCGATGAACTTCCAGAACTTATAGAATAAGAAAAAGATTTAATTCGTTTGAATCCGAAATCGTCTTTAATAATTGGAGACAGCACTAGAAAAACTTGTTTAATGTCTCTGGACTGATTTGTTTTTAATGATGCCGAAGGCGTTTTGGCAACACTCAAAGGGTCTAAATCACCAAGCTGAGAAGTCGTTATTGATTCGTAAACCACGTTTGTAATCTGAACGGAATTTCTATCCGAAGTAGAAGTTTCACTTAAGTATAAAATATATGAAACTGTTCTTTTTAAAGGATCGTAATTGTAGCTACTGCCAGCAAATTGAGGCACATTTATTTTGGCATTACCAAAAGACATTTCTGTTTTTTCGAGCCATTCAATAGTGATATCGCCTTGAATTTGCGACAAAGTAACAAAAGGGATTAGGGTAAAAAAAACTAAAATTAATTTTCTCATTGTTTTCTAAAACGTAATTAACGGCATAATATTACGGGGAGTAAAAATATATTATTTCGTGTTATTTTAATAATAAATAGTATAAATTTGCGTTTGCAATGTGTAATTTATTTAGAAAAACACAGTTGTATTTATTAAATAAAAAATGATGTTGCGGTTTAATGGTTAATTATTATATTGCACCTCAGAAATTATCACCTACATAAAGAGTATGAAAGTAAACAAAATTATGGTTCTACGTTTGATTTTATCAATGATATTGATTATTGGTTTTGCTAGTTGTAGCAAGAAAAAATCCAGCTCAAAAAATTCCTCACAGGCAACTGGTTGGAACGTAGATAGCAAAAAAAACTCAAACAAGAAGAAACAAGAAGCAGGGCCAGGATTGGTTTTTGTTGAAGGAGGAACATTTACGATGGGTAAAGTAGAGGATGATGTTATGCACGATTGGAATAACACACCTACTCAACAACACGTGCAATCCTTTTATATGGATGAAACCGAGGTCACCAATGCTATGTATTTAGAATATTTAGATTGGGTAAAAAAAGTATTTCCACCTACTGAAGCAAATTACAAAAATATATACGAAGGTGCATCGCCTGACACATTAGTTTGGAGAGATAGATTGGGGTATAACGAAACAATGACCAATAATTATTTGAGACACCCTTCTTATGCAGAATATCCTGTTGTGGGTGTAAACTGGATTCAAGCTGTTGAATTTAGCAAATGGAGAACTCAACGTGTCAATGAAGCGCTTTTGGAAAAAAATGGGTATCTTAAAAAGAATGCAAAAACATTAGATGTAACTGCCGAAAGCAATTTTGATACCGAAACGTATTTAAACTCACCAACATTAGCTTATGGAGGAAATGCAGAAATTGTATTGCCAGGAAAATATGCTGACAAAAAAGGTGGGGTAAAAGCTCCAAAAGCTGGAAAAGACGGCAAAGTAATTCAGCCAACAAATATTTATGCACAGCGCTCTTCCGGAATTCTTCTTCCTGAATACAGACTTCCAACCGAAGCAGAATGGGAATATGCCGCCGCCGCCGATGTAGGTCAAAGAGAATACAATATATACAAAGGACAGAAAAAATATCCTTGGTCAGGAAGTTACACCCGTTCTGGGAAAAGACAAAGCAAAGGAGATCAATTAGCCAATTTCAAACAAGGAAACGGAGATTATGGCGGAATAGCTGGATGGTCTGATGATGGTGCCGATATTACCAACGAAGTAAAAAAATATCCGGCAAATGATTTTGGATTGTACGATATGGCAGGAAATGTAGCCGAATGGGTTATGGATGTTTACAGACCAATTGTGGATAATGAAGCCAATGATTTTAATTATTTTAGAGGAAATCAATACACAAAAAATAAAATTGGTAAAGAAGGTAAAATTGAAGTTATTACAAAAGATGACATCCAATATGATACTTTAAGTAATGGTAGAATTGTTGCAAGAGCCTTTCCAGGTCAAATTGCCCAAGTTCCGGTTGACGAAAAAGAAACTTATCTGAGACAGAATTTCGATAAAAGCAACAACATCAATTACAGAGATGGGGACAAGCAATCTACAAGATATTTTGATTTTGGAGATTCAGAATCTGACACTAAAAAAGAAAAAGATGATAAAGCAATGTACAATGCTCCAAAACACAATGTTACCATTGACAGTTTAGGAAATATGGTTAGAAAATATGATAAATCGAGCAAAAGAACTACTTTAATAAATGACAATGTAAGAGTCTATAAAGGAGGTTCTTGGAGAGACAGAGCCTATTGGCTAGATCCGGCTCAAAGAAGGTATTTTCCTCAAGATATGGCTACTGATTATATTGGGTTTAGATGTGCAATGTCAAAACTTGGAGCAAAATCTGACAAAAGAAAAACAGCAAGAAATTAAAATTTAGCATAACAGTGATAAAAGCCCTTTGATTAGGGCTTTTATTTTTTAAAATCGTTTTCTTATGGACATCGCATACATTCACAACTTGTTTTTAAAATGCAATTCGGTTTCGATTGATACCCGAAAAATTGAACCCAATTCATTGTTTGTAGCCATTAAAGGAGAAAATTTTGATGCCAATACATTTACTAAAGTAGCTCTCGAAAAAGGAGCCTTGTTTGTAATAATTGACAACAAAGATTATTACATTGACCAAAGAACCATTTTGGTTGAAAACAGTTTAATTACCTTGCAGGAATTGGCAAAATTTCATCGTCAGTATTTGAAATTACCTATAATTGCGCTGACCGGAAGCAACGGAAAAACCACAACCAAAGAGTTGATAAATGTTGTTCTCTCAAAAAAATTCAACACAAAAGCAACCGTTGGGAATTTAAACAATCATATTGGTGTGCCATTGACACTATTGTCTTTTAATGACAAGACCGAGATTGGCATCGTTGAAATGGGTGCCAACCATAAAAAAGAAATAGAATTTCTTTGCCAATTGGCTAGGCCAGATTTTGGATATATCACTAATTTTGGAAAAGCACATTTAGAAGGTTTTGGAGGAGTAGAAGGCGTGATTGAAGCGAAAAGTGAAATGTATCGCTATCTTCATCAAAACGACAAATTAGCATTTATCAATCTGGAAGATAAAATTCAGGCAGAAAAATCTAACTCTTTAAAATCATTTTCATTTGGTATAAATAAAGAAAATGCGAATGTGAATATTAGTTCCATTTCTGCAAATCCGTTCGTGGAAATTTATTTTTCTGATTTTCACATTCAAACGCATTTAATTGGGTTGTATAATGCCAATAACGTAAATGCGGCACTCACGATTGGAAAATATTTCAGGGTTGAAGATAGCGTCATAAAAGAAGCATTAGAAAGTTATATCCCCGAAAATAACCGCTCGCAGCTTATTACAAAAGGAACAAACCAGATTATCCTCGATGCTTATAATGCCAATCCAAGCAGTATGGCTGTGGCAATTGAGAATTTTGTGCAATTAAATAACCCAAATAAGATTATGATTTTGGGTGATATGTTTGAGCTCGGAAAAGAAAGTCATCAAGAACATAAAGCAATAGTAAATTTGCTTTTGGATGAAAAAGCGGTTTATTGTTTTTTCATTGGAAAAGAATTCTACAACAATCGAATGGAAAAAAGCAATTTTCAATTCTACGAATCCTTCGACTCTTTTTCTAAACATTTAAAAGAAGTAAAAATCGAGAACAGTTCCATTCTTATAAAAGGTTCCAGAGGCATGGCTCTGGAAAGAACTTTGGCGTTTTTGTAGTGTTAGGTGTCGAGTTTCAAAACGTTGTTGATTTGAGTTGATTTAATTTTGGGTAAAACCTAAATAGTTTAATTTTGTCATTTCGACCGCAGGGAGAAATCACACATTTTATAGGTTTTTTTGATAGAAACTTATTACCACAAAAATTTTACTTAAACCGGTTTTTAAACACTCATCAAGAATCCAACAAGGTTTTCTTTTTTGGTTAGGTTCAATTTTTTTCTCAAACGGTATCTCGCTAGTTCCACACCTCCTCTTGAAATATTCATGATTTCGGTAATTTCTTTAGTTGACATATTCATCAATAAATATGTTGATAAATCTAATTCACGTGGAGAAATTGTAGGATATTTTTCTTTTAATCTTTTTAGAAAATCAAAGTGAACATTCTTAATGTGTTTTTCTAAATCCTTCCAGCTATGATCTGCATTTACCTCTTTTACTATGCTTTTATTCAATTTTGTAAATTGAAATTTTGCCGTTTCATCAAATGATTCAACATTTATATCCTTTAGTTTATGAATAATCCCATTCAGGATTTTATTTTTTTTTACTACTTGTAAGGAGTTGGTTACTAGTTCTTTGTCTTTTGCTAAAATTTTAATTTGCAGTTTGTCATTTTTTAGTCTTTCGATTTCTTTTTCCAAGTCAAATTGTTCCTGTCTTATTTTTGATTCCTTTTCAAGGTAAAGCCTCCTTTGTTCGACCGTTTCATAATGTTTGTTTTTCCTAATTTTTGCCTTAATGCTTTTTCTTATATAGTAAATAATTATAAATACGGAAATGATATAAAAAATGTAAGCTAAGATGTGTCTATACCAAGGAGGAGAGACAGTAAAAGGAATCGTTGCTTGTTCTGACAAGATTCCATAGCTGTTTTGCACTCTTGCTTTCATGATATAATCACCCTCTCTTAAATTTGTATATTCTTTTGTTGAAGATGAAGACCATTTGCTCCATTTATCTTCAAAACCCTCTAATTGATAGGAAAATTTAATGTTTTCAATATTTTCATAAGTTGGAGAGGAAAAGGTGAAGGTAACATAATTTGATTTATAAGGAATTTGAAATTTTCTAAACTTATTTTTTCCATTCCCATATAGTATTGTATCTCTCAAAAACGCAAAACTTCTTATAAAGGCTTTCGGTTTTGTTACGAAATTATGGGATGATTTTGAATCATAATGAACTAATCCATCGGTAAGACCAATAAATATGTTTTCAGGATTAATAGTGTTAATGGACAACTTGTTATATACTAAATTTTGTGTTAAGTTTAAAAAAGGAGCTACAATATTTGTATAATTACCCTCGTTGTTCTTCATTAAAACACATAAGGACTCTTTAATAACATACCAAATATTGCCAAATTTGTCTTCGTAAATGGTACTGGTTCTAGGGATGTTTTTGAATAAGTTGCTAATAATAGAATCTTTATAAAACACATTTTTGCTCTGCGAATATTTATAGAAATGATTATTTGTTTGGAAGCATATATTGTTTTTTATTCGTTGTATGCTGCCAATTCCTTTATCTGAAGCAGAAAGGTTTTGGTGTGTTTTAACAGATTTGAATTTTTCAAAATTATCAGCCAGTATGATTTGATAGATAATATCGTCTTTTTTTACCCAAATATTTTTATTATCGATTTCATAATCGCCTACGGATTTAGAAAACCCCTTAATTTGATGTGAAAATTGCCACCCTTCTGATTTTTTTTCAAATAGGGAGAAACCATTGTAATTTGACCCAATCATATAATTCGGATGATTTGGAACTTTTCTAAAACTCCAATATCCCATTACATTGTCTAATGTTTTGATAGATTTACCGCCTCTAATTAATAAAGCCCCTCGATTGTGAGCACATAGTAACTGGTCGTCAATTACTTGGATATTCCATGCTTGTCCCGTGGTTCCTTCAACTAATGTAAAAGCCCCCTCTTTGAACGGTTTGTCCCATGAATGGTAGAAAACACCTTGATTTGTAGCTACATAAAGATTTCCTTTATGTATAATAGTTGCATAAACCGTACTTAAATTATAACTAGAACCAAAATAGGAAAAGGGAGAATTTACATTTATGAATGCGATTCCATTATCAAGTCCCAACCATAGATTGTTTTTGTTATCAACAAATGATGTGAGAACGGTGTTGTTTTGAAGACCTTTTTTTTGATTAATATGCTGAATTATTCGTCCTGTTTTATCACATATAATAATTCCGTTTAAAACTGAATTAAGGACAATGTAATTATTCTCAATAGAAACTCCTCCTAAACAGCTATTTTTCTTGATAAAATTGTTGGCATCGGTATTCCAAGGGACTATTTTATTATTCTCGAATATGAATAAACCTTTATCAAGAGTGGCAATTAGGATCTTTTTCTCTGTCATTGCAAACATCCCCCAAACCTCTGTATTGTTTAAAATTGTTGTGCTAGCCAGAGGGATAAGTTTTCCGTTTCGGTATTCCAACAAGCCTTTAGATACATCCTGAAAATAGTATCTATTGCCTACCTGAAAAGAAAACTGAAAGCGTGTGAATGGTTTAAGTGTTTTTAGTGTATTGTTTTTAAAGATAAAAAGACTTTCAAAAGACTGAAAAATTACCTCGTCATTATTAATGTGTATTTTCCAAACAATATCAAATGCTGCCTTTTGTTTGTTTAGAAATTTAGATAAGGAGTAATAGATAAGTTTTCCTTTTGAATTGGATTTAAAATACCCAAATTCATTATAACCTCCCACAAAAATTTTTCCCGAATCTTCGATTTTTACACATCTAATCACGGAATTATTTGACAAAGTATATTTATGCCAGGAAGAGCCATCAAATTGAAAAAGACCATGATTATTAGCAAAATAGAGATTGCCATTTTTGTCCTGGTCAATATTCCAGTTTTGTGTGCCTCCTTTGTAATCGGTTCTTTTATAATTTCTAATTTCAGGAAGACCGATACTTTTTATTTGACCATATAATGTTGTTGATAAAAGAAAGATAAACAACAGGGTAAAGCGGTTTAGAAATGGCATGTTTGATAGTATAAAATGAGAATAAGTCTTCAAATGTAAGAATTAAATAGTAACCACAAATCTCTAATAATCACTTAAAAATGCAAATTGTTATATTTTTGATAATATGTAGTGTTTCTTTTTTTAAAAATTAACTATTTTGAATGTTAAATTAATTTTTAAAAATCTGTATAACAGCTATTTAATTTTTTTTTGATTAGTTTTTGTAATGTGCATAAAAACGATTTGATGTGTTTTTGTATATTTAATAACGATAACAAAAATAATTAAATATGGAAAAACATTATTATTTTTGTGTAGAATTACTAATTAATTAACCAAAATTTTAGAAAAATGAAATTAACAAAATTACTTATTTTTTGTTTTTTATCTGTTCTATTTTCAGTTTATGGGCAAGCACAAGAGGTTTCCATAAAAGGAAAAGTAATAGACGAGAGCGGATTACCCATTCCGGGAGT
>DZAU01000075.1:3173-9194 GCA_022729635.1 Flavobacterium psychrophilum | reverse complement strand
GTTCAGGATACTACTAAACCAACGACAACAACTTCTTTCCCTCAGATTTTAGATGTTAAATGTGAGGACGTACCTGCAAAACCTGAGTTAGTGTTTGTTGACAATTGTTCGGCTGAGAATACCGTTGTTTATACAGAAACAATCACCAACCAAACGGAGACATCTTATACAATTGTACGAGAATGGAGCGTTACTGATGATTGTAGTAATGCCTCAAAATTCACCCAAACCGTGAATGTGACCATTGCAAACACTGGAACTGTAATACCTAGTGAAGCTTGTAACGCTGACTCAACACCAATAGATTTAAACAGTCTATTGCCTGCTGGAACACCTGAAAATGGAATTTGGATAGATCAAAATAATTCCGGACATTTACAGGGTAGTATTTTGTACCCACTTGATATGGTAATTGGTGATTATGTATTCGAATACAAAGTTACTGATGGCACCTGCCCATTGAGTATAAAAATTAATATGAATGTTAATTTTGATTGTAAAGTATTAGGTTGTGAAGCCATAGTGATTCATAATGCCTTAACACCTAATAATGATCGAAATAATGATTACTTACATATTGATGGTGTTGAAGATAACATTTGTTATCCTTCCGGTATTTCTGTTGAAATATATAACCGTTGGGGAATCTTAGTTTATGAAACCAGTAAATACAGCAACACATCTAATTACTTCGATGGTTATTCAAGAGGAAGAACAACTATAAGCAAATCTGATGGATTACCTGCTGGAACTTATTTTTACATAGTAAATTATGAATCTTTCGATAATAATGGAAATATTCAAATGAATAAAAAAGACGGGTTTATATACCTTGCAAGATAAATTTAACTCAAATCTAACTCCCGGGAATTAGAAACTCCCGGGTTTAAACACAAACTAAATGAAGACAAGAATACTATTATTCGCTTTGATGTTTACAGGAATGGTAAGTTATGCTCAACAAGACGCACAATTTACACAATACATGTATAACACGATTAATGTCAATCCTGCTTATGCAGGGTCGAGAGGAGCCTTGAGTATGTTTGCCCTGCATCGAACTCAATGGGTTGGACTGGACGGAGCACCTGTAACCAACACGGTGTCTGTCAACACACCACTGAACGAGAGCAATCTAGGGCTCGGTGTTTCGTTGATAAATGATAAAATTGGACCTACAACAGAGAATGCTATTTCAGCCGATTTGTCCTATACTATTCAAACATCAGATACTTGGAAATTATCCTTTGGGATTAAAGCAACTGCAAACCTATTTGATTTGGATGCTAACAAACTAAACAATGTAGTCCCAGATCCAAGCTTACAAAATTACAGCGAATTTTCTCCAAACTTTGGAGCTGGTCTTTATTGGCATTCCGATAAAGCCTATGTAGGTTTATCTGTCCCTAATTTTATCGAAACACAACGATATGACGATAATGACATTAAAATATATAAAGAAAAAATGAGCTACTACCTCATTGCAGGATATGTATTTGACTTAAGTAATACTATAAAATTTAAACCAGCCTTGTTAACCAAAATGGTAGAAGGTGCTCCGCTTCAGGTGGATGTTTCGGGTAATTTTATGTTTAATGATAAATTTATGCTGGGAATGGCATATAGATGGAGTGCTTCATGGAGTGCTATGGCAGGTTTTCAAGTCACTGATGGTTTATATATTGGTTATGGATACGACAAGGAAACCACTAATTTAGACAATTATAGTTCTGGCTCTCATGAAATATTTCTTCGCTATGAATTATTCAACAACATCCAAAAAATTACAACTCCTAGATTCTTCTAAAAACAATTATTATGAAAAATTTTATACTCCTTTACATAACGATAATAAGTGTTTTTTCATTTAACAGTTATGCACAAAAAGCACAAATTGCTGCTGCTGATAAGAAATATAACAGCTTTGCCTATATTGATGCCATAAAAACTTATGAAAGAGTGGCTGAGAAAGGTTACAAATCTGCGGATATGTTCCAAAAACTTGGTAATTCCTATTACTTTAATGGTGAGTTGGACAAAGCTGCTAAATGGTATGATGAGTTGTTTGTAATGGCACCTGACCAGGAACCTGAATATTATTATCGTTATGCCCAATCTTTGAAAGCTGTTGGACAAACAGATAAGGCAAACGAAATGCTGGAAAAATTCAACCAGAAATCTGGAAACGACAGTCGAGCAAAAGTTTATGAAAAAAACAAAAATTATCTCGAAAGAATTAAAGTAAATTCTGGAAGATATAAAGTAGAAGATGCCGGAATCAATTCTAAATATTCTGATTATGGAAGTTCATTCTACCAAAATAAGCTTGTTTTCACTTCTTCAAGAGATACAGGAAGCCTGATGCAAAGAAAACACAAATGGACTAATCAACATTTTACAAATCTCTATGCTTCTGACCTAGGCGAAGAAATGACTCCAGGAAAATCAAGTAAACTATCTAAAAAAGTAAATACAAAATTCCACGAATCCAGTGCTGTTTTCAGCAAAGACGGAAATACAATGTATTTTACCCGAAACAACTTTCTTGATGGTAAAAAAGGAAAAGACGGAAAAGAAATTACCTTGATAAAAGTTTACAAAGCTAGTTTTGAAAACAATGAATGGACTAAAGTAACCGAGTTGCCTTTTGATAGTAATCAATACAGTGTAGCTCACCCAGCTCTCAGTCCCGACGAAAAAACATTGTATTTCGTATCTGATATGCCAGGAACAATAGGACAATCGGATATATTCAAAGTTAAAATAAATGAGGATGGTAGTTTTGGTACTCCTGAAAATTTAGGAAACACAATCAATACTGCTGGTAGAGAAACATTCCCTTTTGTAACTGACGAAGACGAACTTTATTTCGCTTCAGATGGTCATCCAGGACTTGGCGGTCTTGATGTTTTTGTATCTAAAATGAACTCTGACGGAACTTTTGGTGAAATCCAAAATGTTGGTGACGGGATCAATTCTCCTAAAGATGATTTTGCCTATTTGATTGATACCAAATCCAGAAGAGGTTTTGTCTCTTCAAACAGAGGTGGAGGTCAAGGATATGATGATATCTATAAGTTTTTGGAAATAAGAAGACTGAAATGTGAACAGGAATTATACGGAAATGTAACCGATTTAACCACAGCACAAGTACTCCCTGATGCTAAAATCAGTTTGTTTGACAGTGAATTCAACTTAGTAAATACTGCCGTTACTGACCCTTCCGGAAATTATACTTTTACAGTAGAATGCGGAAAAACTTATAATGTGAGAGCTGCCAAACTTGATTATACGACTAAAGAGCAGAAAGTAACCATTGCAATGGAAAACAACGGAAGAACTAATTTACCATTCGCATTAGAAAAAGAAGCTTGTAAAGTTGCTGTTGGGGATGATTTAGGAAAATGTTTTGGAATTAAAATGATTTATTTTGATTTAGATAAATACAATATAAGAACCGAAGCAGCATTAGACTTAGAAAAAATATTAGATGTTCTTAACCAAAATCCAACTATGAAACTAGATATTCGTTCGCATACAGACAGTCGCCAAACATTCAAATACAATGAAGTTTTGTCTGATAGAAGAGCAAAATCTACCATCAACTGGTTAGTGAAAAATGGTGTTGATCCAAGCAGATTGACAGGTAAAGGTTATGGCGAAACACAATTAGTAAACCAGTGTGCTGACGGTGTAAAATGTACAGAAGAAGAACATCAACTTAACAGACGTAGTGAATTTATTATTACTGCTCTGTAATAAAATTGATTTAGTTTTTTAGATTATTATTATCTTTTACTACTAAACGATTAAATTTTTCAAAAGAAGGGCTAATTTTAAAGTTAGCCCTTTTTTCATGGCTTTTACATGACTTTAGCCAAAAGTTTAGGGGAAAATTCAATGAAAGTAAAACGGGATTTAATATGGTTTTGAACGACGGTCAAAAAATTCCGTTTGTAAGAGAAAAATAGAGAATTTTGAATTAAACAAGGAACACCAACAAATTTGTTGGTGTTTTTTTTATTCCGGAATTTGTTGACTCAAACAATGCAAGGTTCCAAAACCCCAAATCAAATCTATCGCACTTATTCCAATGATTTCCCTATCAGGAAAACAATTTGCAATTGTGTTTAAAGCTATTCTGTCATTGGCATCATTGAAAGTGGGAACTAAAACACAGTTATTCAAAATCAAAAAATTAGCATAACTGGCAGGTAATCGAACTCCATCAAAATCGATGCGTTTTGGCATTGGTAAAGTTATGATTTTTGGAGATATGCCATTTTCTAATTTGGCATTTTGCAGACGTTTTAAATTGTCTTGTAAAGGTTTATAATTGTTGTCTTTTGGGTCAGTTTCGACGATTGTAATGATTGTGTCTTCATTCACAAATCGGCACAAATCGTCTATATGACCGTGAGTGTCGTCGCCTTCGATTCCGTCGCCAAGCCAAATTACATTGGTAATTCCTAAATATTCTTTAAAAACCGCTTCGTAATCAGCTTTGGTAAAATTTGGATTTCTAACTTGGATTGTTGGATGCATCAAACATTCTTCCGAAGTTAGTAAAGTGCCTTTTCCGTTGCTGTCAATCGCTCCGCCTTCTACAATTACTGGTTTTCCTTTGTATAAAACGGGGGTTATGGGAAGGAGGTTTAGAAATTCCCCCATTAAAACAGGAACGTGTTTGTCTAAATTGATATTTTTATATTTTGCCCACCCATTGAAGTTAAATTTCAGCGCTTCGTTTTTGGAACCATTTTTAACAATAATTGGACCCGAATCGCGCATCCAGCTTCTGTTGGTTTTATAAATTATGAAAGAAACATTGCTCATTTGAACAGCAGCAGTTTCCAGCATTTCAGAAACTTTAGTTTTTAATTTTTTATCAGCAACAATCAAAAAAACTTTTTCAAAAGAGGCAACTTTTTTTATGAATTCAACAAAAGCCCACTGAATGGCTTCGTATTTCCCTGGCCAGTCTTTACCATTATGCGGAAAACAAAGCAAAATCCCTTGTTGTTTTTCCCATTCGGCAGGAAATCTTCTATTAGTAGTGCTCATATTATTAGTCGATTGCTCTTTTTGTAATGTCGCCAAAAGCATCGATTCTTCGGTCTCTGAAAAAAGGCCAATTCTGACGCACGTTTTCTTGTAAATCTAAATCGACTTCGGCAATCAAAATTTCTTCTTTATCAGGGGATGCTTGTGCCAAAATCTCGCCTTGAGGTCCAGCAATAAATGAGGATCCCCAAAACTGAATTCCAGCTGTATCAGGTAAATATTGTTCTAATCCAATTCGGTTGGCTGCTGCAACATACACGCCATTGGCAACAGCGTGACCTTTCATCACGTTCATCCAAGCACCGTGTTGGTTTTCGCCATAGTGTTCTTTTTCTAATGGATGCCAGCCAATTGCTGTTGGATAAAACAGTACTTCGGCACCTTGTAAAGCCGTCAAACGAGCAGCTTCGGGAAACCATTGATCCCAACAAATTAGCGTTCCAATTTTTCCTTTATTGGTCGGAAAAGCTTTGAAACCTAAATCTCCGGGCGTGAAATAGAATTTTTCGTAAAAATGTGGGTCGTCAGGAATGTGCATTTTTCGATACAATCCCGCTTCCGCGCCATCGGTGTCAATGATATAAGCACTGTTGTGGTAAATTCCGGTCATTCTTTTTTCGAAGAAAGGAACGATAATCACGACTCCTAACTCTTTTGCCAAAGCACTAAAAGCAATAAACGATGTGCTGTACAACGGTTCTGCCAAAGCAAAATTATCGACATCTTCACTTTGACAAAAATAGTGACTGCTGTACAATTCCGGTAACGAAATCACTTCAGCGCCTTGACTGGCGGCATCACGCACCCAACTCAAACATTTTTTCAGGTTGTTTTCGGCAACATCATTAAGATTCAGTTGGATAACCGCTATTTTGTATTTATTCTTTGGCATAAGAGAAAATTTAGACTGCAAAAATAGGAATTTTTATAATGAATAGGGGTAATGGGAAATGGAAT
>DZAU01000075.1:0-3073 GCA_022729635.1 Flavobacterium psychrophilum | reverse complement strand
ATTTTTTTAAACAGATTTACAATTCCAAAAACAATTCCTCCAATTCCGAGTCCAAAACAAAATTCTTTCACAATCAAAGGCAATTGTGGCAATAAATGGTGCAGAAAATTGATTTGATGCACAAAGATGCCTCCAGCTACTAAAATCAAGGCAATTGTACCAATAACGGCTAAACTTTTTATGACTTTGGGTAGGGCTTGCACGAGTAAACTTCCTATTGTTTTTGATACACTACGTTTTTTAGTACTGAGATTAATAAGTTTGAAACCTAGTTCGTCCATTCGTACAATTAGAGCCACAACGCCATAAACACCAACAGTTGCCAGTATTGCAATTATAGAAACTACGGCAATTTGTGATGTAATGGGTTTCCCAATTACAGTGCCTAGCGCAATTATTACAATTTCTACAGATAAAATAAAATCGGTTACTATGGCTGATTTTATTTTGTCTTTTTCAAGAGCCAAAATTTCGGCTTCGGTAAAATCTTGTAGGGTAATTTCGGTTGCAATATTTTTATGAGGGAAGAAATATTCAAATATTTTTTCTGCACCTTCATAGGCTAAAAAAAGTCCGCCAAGTATTAAAATAATGATAATTGACAAAGGGGAAAAAGCACTAAGCAGAAAAGCAATGGGCAAAATGATTAATTTATTGATAAAAGAACCTTTTGTAATGGCTAATAATACTGGAATTTCTCTTGAGGAAATGAATCCAGATGCTTTTTCGGCGTTAACCGCCAAATCATCTCCCAAAATTCCAGCCGTTTTTTTTGCTGCAATTTTACTCATTACCGCAACATCATCCATAATTGCTGCGATATCATCTAATAGTGCGAAAAAACCTGATGCCATATAATTGTTTTAGAAACAGACTGATTTTGATATTGATACCCAAAAAATTATCAGCGAGTTTTGTTTTTTTATGGCTGCTAAATTACTACTTTTTGGGTTGAATTTGTTTGTAAAATTATTCCTTTTCATTTTCGCTGTCTTCATCTCCCTCAAAATCAAAAAAATCGTCAAGATTAAAAGGAATGTCTTCATCAGGGTCTTTGTCGTGTGCATTTATTCCTGGCGGATTGAACAAACCCCAATCGTCTTTTATATAATTCCACACATCAAAACCAGCAACCCAATCTATAAATAATAATCGGAATTCATCAATTTCTTTTCTCAACAGCAGAATGTATTCTTGATCAACGATGTCTTTTTCAAAGCGCAAACTGCCTGCATAAACACTAAGTTCTCATGCTGCTTTTCTAATAATGGTAGCATTTTCCATTTTTAAATCGTACAACTCGACTGCTTGGGCTCCAGCAATTTTAGCCGGAATAATCATTGCGTTTTCCAACATAAACCGTACGGTTGTTTCTTGAAGAAATTCATTGTCAGCAGGAACAATTTCGACTAATCCTTGCGTGATTTTAAAAATTTGTTCTGCTTTTTGATATAGAGGAAATTGATGTAATTTGTCTCGTCTTGACATAGGGTTTTTATTTTAAGTCTTATTGGAATGGGTACAGAATGCATTTCTGCAAAGTCGGGTTTTATTGTCCAATGTTTTGAAGATCGTTATTCATTCTTTCTTCGGTTGGTCTCAAATAAGCAAGATAGAGAATTATTAGTATTCCTAAAAGTTGAAATTTTGGACTTACGAACAATATAAAAAAAACGGCACCTTCTAGAATTGCCCAACGAATAATTGAAGCAGTTTGATAAATCGGTAAATTATCCTCGAGTTTTAATTTGGAATTGGCTTGTTTTAATTGTGATTTGAAAAGGAAATTACTCAATACAAAAGCTAAAATAGGGATAACAACATATACAATCTCCGATGAATCAATACTTTTAATAGTCAAGCTCTCCATCGAAAAATTTCCTATCATAAAATAAGCAACTATTATTCCTGCACAAATGGCCAGATGAATAGTTTTAAGGGTTTTAATTTTCTCGTTCATATTTTTTGTTTTAATGTTTCTATTTATTTTAAAAAAGGGCATTTGATGTAACTGCTCTTACTTTGATATTGCTTTTTTTGAGATTCATCGAAATGAGTACGAAGTCAGGAGACTTCACACAGCATTAGGTTTCATTGTTCGTGCTGCGCACGCAACGAAACTCTAGCTGTTATGCCTAGTTATTTTTTTAAATATTCATAAAAATCATACCTAATACAGATAGAATATAAACTATCAATACAATCCAAGAGTCAATTCCCATTCCTTTTTTTCGAGTTGGAAATTTAAGTATCATTCCTATTATGTAAATTAATGTTATAAGTATAGCGACTGTTGTTAAGTAAATATCAATGTTATGTGCTTTCGGTAAAATGGCATCATTGGTAATTAATGTGGCAACTAAAAATAAAACGGGTAAAAAAGCATTTCCACCAAAAATATCGCTGATAATGGGTTGATAAGTCTTTTCTTTTACAAATGCTAATCCTCCAGAAATTTCAGGTAAAGATGTTACAATTGCTAAAATAGTTGCTCCAAAAATAATTCCATTAATATTATAATGTGACGCAATTGTATCACTTGTTATTTCTAACAATACACCAAAAATTAGTATAATTATTGATATTGAAATCAACCAAAAGATTGCTGAATTTTTATTGTATTTTTTTTGAATAGAAGTTGTTGGTGCAAGTCCTGTTTTTTCCTTAGGTTGTACTTTTTTTAAGATTATGATGCTCGCTATCCAAGAAAATGCAATCAGTATTTCGGGAACAGTGCTTCTAAAAAACAGATCAATTTCATTTAATTGTTTTCCAAGAATAACAAGTGTAAGAATTATTATAAGAAATAATCCTTGCAAAATACTTGCTTTATCACTCACAAGAGTACTCAAAGGTTTTTTTTCTTTTCTAGAAGCAAAATCAAACAGAACTAAAAGTAAGGATTGAATTACAATTCCTCCTAATAAATTACCTACTGCTAAATCTACATTACCTTTTATGGCTCCGTTTACTGTAATTGCTATCTCAGGCAAATTGGTAACAATAGATAAGATGATTGTGCCACCAAACGAACTACCTAAATGAAATTCATCATCTATAAAATTAACAACAC
>DZAU01000074.1 GCA_022729635.1 Flavobacterium psychrophilum | reverse complement strand
CAATAAAATCCACCACAAAATAGGAACACTTTCGACCCAAAAAGAAGTGTAATACTTATTTCTTTTCCATTCGGTGAAATCTATAAATAGTACCGTAATAATCCCAATTGGTAGCACTAAATAGCTTGGATTTGGTTTTAAAAACTCTAAAATAATAAACGGAATCGCAAGTAAAATCCCAAGCATTTTAGTGCTGTTGATGCCAAATAGTTGCGGTAAGGTATTCAAGGATTTATCATCGGTTTTGCTGTCCATTATTTCGAATGGAATCAGCAAACTGATTAGTATAAAAAAGCGTTGAATTAGGGTTAAGTAAAATTCTAAAGGCATTCCTTTTTCAGTTTGAAACGGAATATAAGCCGTTATAAAAGTGACCACAAAACTCACCAAGAAAAGTTTCAGCCAACCGTATTTTCTCAAAAAAGGATAAATCAAAACGAAAAATCCTGAAAGCAAAATTAGTTTTTGAATATTATTTTTCAATAAATAAAAAGAAACCAAAAATCCTATTCCAGCCAAAATACTTACGGCAAGAATTGTATAATATTTATTGGAACGAAAAAATCCTTTTCTAAAAACTTCAAAATATTTCAGAAAATTATAGCCCAAAACAGTTCCAAAAAAAACACAAACACTTAAATAGTCTATAGAATTCAAATGATTTGAAAAAACAGTAATCTCAACCAAACAATACACGGCAAAAGCCACGTGAATACTGCTTTCAATATAAAAATCAACAATTTGTCTGAAAATCTTCATTCCACAAAAATACATAACGCTGTTAATAAGACACTCGTTTAGTTGAAAAATTCTTGAAAATCAATAGTTCACGAACCGCTTCTTCTGATAATAATCCCTAAATTTGCGGCTCAAAAAACAACACTTTTACCACTACATGAAAACAGATGCTTTTGCTTTAAGACACATTGGACCAAGAGAAAATGACCTACAAAATATGTTAAAAACCATTGGTGCAGCAACACTGGAACAACTCATTTACGAAACCATTCCAGATGATATTCGCTTAAAAGCACCACTAAATTTAGACCCGGCAATGACTGAATATGAATATTCAAATCATATTTCACAGTTGGGGAATAAAAACAAAGTCTTTCAATCCTACATTGGTTTGGGATACAATCAAGCCATTGTTCCTGCCGTGATTCAAAGAAATATTTTTGAAAATCCGGGTTGGTACACCGCTTACACACCTTATCAAGCCGAAATTGCACAAGGTCGTTTAGAAGCGATTTTAAATTTCCAAACGATGGTTATCGAACTCACCGGAATGGAAATAGCCAACGCTTCCTTGCTAGACGAAGGAACCGCCGCTGCCGAAGCGATGGCACTTTTATTCGATGTTAGAACTCGTGACCAAAAGAAAAACAATACCAATAAATTCTTTGTTTCCGAGGAAATTTTACCCCAAACTTTATCGGTTTTAGAAACTCGTTCAGCACCAATTGGAGTAGAATTAGTAATAGGAAACCACACGACATTTGATTTCTCCGCCGAATTTTTTGGAGCAATCCTTCAATATCCTGGAAAATACGGTCAAGTATATAATTATTCCGATTTTATTGCCAAAGCAAAAGAAAACGAAATAAATGTTGCCGTTGCAGCCGATATTTTGAGTTTGGCTAAACTAACTCCACCCGGAGAAATGGGCGCAGCCGTCGTTCTTGGAACCACACAACGTTTCGGAATTCCGTTAGGTTATGGCGGACCACACGCTGCCTATTTTGCCACAAAAGACGAGTACAAAAGAAGTATGCCTGGAAGAATTATCGGAATTACCGTTGACACAGACGGAAATCGTGCGCTTCGTATGGCATTGCAAACTCGCGAGCAACACATCAAACGCGACAAGGCAACTTCTAATATTTGTACAGCTCAAGTATTACTATCGGTTATGGCTGGAATGTATGCTGTTTATCACGGTCCAAAAGGCTTGCAATATATTGCCAATAAAACTCACTCTTTGACTGCGACTTTGGAGGATGAGTTAGTAAAATTAGATTACAAACAAACCAACTCAGCTTATTTCGATACCATTGTTATAAAAGCTGATGCCAATAAAATAAAAACAATCGCCGAACAACACGAAGTCAATTTCTATTATATTGACGAAAATACGGTTTCCATTTCTTTAAATGAAACGACTAGCATTGCTGATGTCAATAAAATTGTTGGCATTTTCGCTTCCGCAAAAGGTACTCAGGCAAACACCATTGAAGCCTTGACTGAAAACAATCATTTCCCTTCTAATTTAGAAAGAAAATCGACGTTTTTACAACACGATGTTTTCAATAAATACCATTCAGAAACCGCTTTGATGCGTTACATCAAAATGCTGGAACGCAAAGATTTGTCCTTGAATCATTCGATGATTTCTCTTGGTTCTTGTACAATGAAATTGAATGCCGCAGCCGAAATGCTTCCGTTAAGCAACGCCAATTGGAACAACATTCACCCATTTGCACCATTAGATCAAGCGCAAGGTTATCAAGAAATGTTACAAAAGCTGGAAAATCAGTTGAGCGTAATTACTGGATTTGCTGGAACAACTTTACAACCTAATTCCGGTGCACAAGGAGAATACACAGGGCTTATGGTTATTCGCGCCTATCATCAGTCACGAGGCAATCACCACAGAAATATCGCTTTAATTCCTTCATCGGCTCACGGAACAAATCCTGCTTCGGCAGCAATGGCAGGAATGAAAGTTATTGTTACCAAAACTTTGGAAAACGGAAATATTGACGTGGAAGATTTACGTGAAAAAGCCATTCAACACGCAGCTAATTTATCTTGTTTGATGGTAACGTATCCATCCACTCACGGGGTTTTTGAAAGTGCCATCAAAGAAATTACACAAATCATTCACGACAACGGCGGACAAGTTTATATGGATGGTGCCAATATGAATGCACAAGTTGGTTTGACAAATCCCGCAACAATTGGTGCTGACGTTTGTCACTTAAATTTGCATAAAACCTTTGCCATTCCTCACGGCGGTGGCGGACCAGGAGTTGGACCAATATGTGTTGCCGAACAATTAGTTCCGTTTTTACCATCAAATCCATTATTAGATGTTGGAGGCAAAAATGGCATAACTGCAATATCATCTGCACCTTATGGTTCAGCTTTAGTATGTTTGATTTCTTATGGTTATATCTCGATGCTTGGCGCAGAAGGATTAAAAAATTCTACCGAATATGCCATTTTGAATGCCAATTATATCAAAGAAAAATTAAACGGGCATTATGATACTTTATATTCTGGCGAAATGGGTCGTGCAGCTCACGAAATGATTTTGGAATGTCGCCCTTTTAAACAAAAAGGAATTGAAGTTACTGATATTGCGAAACGTTTGATGGATTATGGTTTTCACGCACCAACAGTTTCATTTCCTGTAGCTGGAACCTTGATGATTGAACCAACAGAAAGCGAAAACTTAGAAGAATTAGACCGTTTTTGTGAGGCAATGATTGCCATCAGAAAAGAGATTGAAGCTTCAACATTGGAAGAAAAAAACAATGTTTTGAAAAATTCACCGCACACTTTGGCAATGCTTACAACTGATAACTGGGAATTTCCTTATAGCAGAAAACAAGCTGCATTTCCGTTAGATTATATTGCTGAAAACAAATTCTGGCCAACAGTACGTCGTGCTGACGAAGCTTATGGCGACAGAAATTTGGTTTGTAGTTGTGCCCCGATTGAAGCCTATATGTAATTGAAAAACCATTTAAACCATAAAATCCTTTCGAAAAGGATTTTATGAAAGGATTTTTTCGTTGTGAAACCAATTTGAAAATTAATTACATTTGTAAATCAATAAACTCATCAAAATGGAAACATTAATTATATATACTGAAACAGAAAAACTTCAAGTTATCAAAGATTTCTTAAACTCGATAAAAGTAAAATTTGAAACTAAAAACAATAAAAATGACGAAAGTGTTTATAGTACTGAATTTAATGAAATGATAAAACAGGGCGATTTAGATATTAAAAATGGAAAAGGTTCCAAAGTTAATTTCAATGATGTCGTATGGAAATAATATTATTAACAAGAGCTGAAGACGAGTTAAAATATTTTTCAAAAATAGGTGATAAGAAAACAATTAAAAAAATCAAAGAGCTTCTAATTTCAATTCAAGAATCCCCTTATTCAGGAATTGGAAAACCCGAACCATTAAAACACGAACATTCTGGCAAATGGTCTAGAAGAATTAATTTAGAACACCGATTAGTTTACAAACTTTCTGATGACGAAACAATTATTTATATTTATTCAATTAAAAGTCATTATTAACGATGTTCGAAAATTATGAGAGACATTCAAACCCGCAACGATTTACACTTGATAATGAGCGAATTCTATTTGAAATTGCTTGCTGACAGTAAAATCAGTTATATTTTCACAAAGATTGCCAAGATAGATTTGGCACCACATCTTGAAGATTTAGCCGATTTTTGGGAGCAAATTCTTTTTGACCGAGGACGTTACCAAAAAAATGTCCTGCAAATTCACTCCGATTTAAACCAAAAAACAAAACTTTCTGAAGAACATTTCGCCATTTGGCTTAACTACTTAAATACCACAATAGACGAAAATTTTGCCGGACAAATTGCCGAAAACATGAAAACAAGAGCCTTGTCTATTGCAACAGTAATGAAAATAAAAATGTAGATTTTTTGATATTTTAAAAAATCTACATTTTTTATCTTTAAATTAGCCTAATATTATTTACTTATTTCCAATGAAAATAAAGATAACAGGAGTAGGGAGTTACATTCCCGAAACAATAGTTTCAAATAGTGATTTTGACAAACATGTTTTTTTAAACGAAGACGGTAGCCCGTTTGCTTATCCAAACGAAGTTGTAATATCTAAATTTAAAGGTATAACCGGAATCGAGCAGCGTCGTTATGCTACTCCTGATCAATGTTCCTCGGATTTGGCTTTTTTGGCTTCGCAAAAAGCAATTGAAAACGCAGGGATTGACCCTGAAACTATTGACTATATTATTTTCGCACACAATTTTGGCGATGTAAAACCAGGAACAATCCAATCCGATATTATTCCAAGTTTAGCCACACGAGTCAAACATAAACTGCAAATAAAAAACCCAAAATGTGTTGCTTACGACATTCTTTTTGGATGTCCAGGATGGATCGAAGGAGTACTTCAAGCCAATGCTTTTATCAAATCTGGCATGGCAACACGCTGTTTGGTTATTGGTGCCGAAACACTTTCGAGAGTGGTAGATGTTCACGACCGTGATTCTATGATTTATTCTGATGGTGCTGGCGCAACAATTATCGAAGGCTCGAATGACGAAACAGGAATGTTGTCTTATGAGAGTGCTACTTTTGCTTATCACGAAGCAGGTTATTTGTTTTTTGGAAAATCATACAATCCAGACTTAGATCCTAATGTGAAATACATTAAAATGTATGGTCGAAAAATATATGAATTTGCATTAAGCCAAGTTCCAACGGCAATGAAAAATTGTTTGGACAAAAGCGGATTAGGCATAGATGATGTAAAAAAAATCCTCATTCATCAAGCTAACGAAAAAATGGATGAAGCCATAGTGCACCGTTTTTACAAATTATATGGAAAAACACCGCCTGAGAATATTATGCCAATGAGTATTCACGATTTGGGTAACAGTAGCGTGGCAACCATCCCTACACTTTTCGATTTATTGATTAGCGGAAAAATCGAAAATCAGAAAATACACAAAGGAGATGTTATTATCTTTGCATCCGTTGGCGCAGGAATGAATGTCAACGCTTTTGTTTATAGATATTAAAAAAGTTAGAAGTTAGAAGTTAGAAGTTGGAAGAAAAAAGTAAATTTGCGATTCATAAACTAAATTTGAACGAGAGATTGCTTCAGCCACGGCGGACAAATCGTTCCTCGCAATGACTATGTACGAAAAAACATTTCCCAATAAAAGATTCAAACACACTTTAGAATTTTTACAAAAACACATTTCCACTTCTGAAACCATCTTGGATTTAGGCGTGGAGAATCCCTTTTCTAAAATAATGAAAACCGAAGGTTTTCAGGTAAAAAACACAACAGGAGAAGATTTAGACGAAAATCAAACGGCATTACAAAACGAAAATTATTCCGTTTTTACCGCTTTTGAAATCTTTGAACATTTACTGAATCCCTACACTATTTTAAAAGAAATTAAATCTGACAAGCTTTTGATTTCAATTCCGTTGCGATTGTGGTTTTCACCAGCGTATCGAAGCAAAACCGATATGCGAGACAGACATTATCACGAATTTGAAGATTGGCAATTGGACTGGCTTTTAGAAAAAACGGGTTGGAAAATCATCGACAGACAGAAATTTACTCATCCTGTGAAAAAAATTGGATTCAGACCTTTGTTGCGATTTTTCACACCAAGATATTATATTGTTTACGCTGAAAAAAGCCCCCTAACCCCCGAAGGAGGAACAAAATAGAGGAATACAAATTTATTTTAAATGAACAATACTAAATCAGAAAATTCATCAAACTCCCCCTTCGGGAGTTGGGAGGCTTACTACATTGTCATTCCGGCGCACAACGAAGAAGATTTTATTGCACTGACATTGCAATCCTTGATTTCGCAAACACTTTTACCAAAAAAAGTAGTTGTGGTCAACGATAATTCTACTGATAAAACTGCCGAAATTGTTACGGCTTTCGCCAAAGAAAATCCATTCATTACTTTAGTAAATAAAACTTCCGAAGCAATACATTTGCCGGGAAGCAAAGTGATTCAAGCGTTTCATAAAGGTTTTGAAACCTTGGATAATGATTATGATATTATTGTAAAACTCGATGCTGATTTAATTTTACCCAACAATTATTTTGAACGAGTTTCAGAAATTTTCGAAAAGGATTCCAATGTGGGAATGGCTGGCGGATTTGCCTATATCGAAAAAAATGGCGATTGGATTTTAGAAAACCTAACCGATAAAGACCATATTCGTGGCGCATTTAAAGCTTATAGAAAAGAATGTTTCCAACAGATAGGAAACCTAAAACCAGCAATGGGTTGGGATACCGTTGATGAATTGTTATGCAAATTTTATGGTTGGAAAGTAATAACAGATTCTTCATTAAAGGTAAAACATTTAAAACCAACAGGTGCCAATTACAACAAAACTGCTCGTTACAAACAAGGGGAAGCTTTTTACACCTTGGGCTACGGATTTTTTATAACTGCAATTGCTTCGGCAAAACTGGCGATGATGAAAAAGAAACCTTTGTTATTTTTTGACTATTTACAAGGATTTTTGAAAGCTAAATCAGCAAAAACTCCTTTATTGGTCACAAAAGAACAAGCAAAATTTATCAGAAATTATCGTTTTCAGAAAATGAAAGATAAAATTTTTTAGTGGCTAGTTTGTAATTCCTTATTAAATTTAAAAAACCCTTCTACTGACAAATCTTCGCCTAAATCCTCCCAATGTATCCAACTATTGTCAGACCATAATTCAAACTGTTCTAATTGTTTTAGAGTCGCATTTTTTAGACGCGGAAACCATTTAAGAGGCATTTTGCCTATTTTGCTTTCAGTAGTTTCAACAAAAATAAATTCTTTGTCAAACCATATTTTTTTTGCTTCCATTTTATTTCTTTTTATGAATTATAAAAATCATTCCAATGGGTGATTATTAATTCTTTATTTTCCTCAATTATACTTTCTGCCAATAAAATATCCTTCTTTTTAATACCTTTATTTTCAATCAATTCAACTGGACTGATATTAAATTTTGCTGTGCCATCTGCGTTTTTAATATGGACATGGATTGGAAGATGGTCGTTACTGAAATAGAAAAATCTAATTCCAAAAAAGCGAAAAATCTCTGGCATCTGTATTATTATTTAAAACAAATATACAAAAATTCAAACCACTTTTTAGGTATTTCATTTTAAAAAAGCTTCTAAATCATAACTCATAACTCACAACTTATAACTATTTTTGACAATATTTTAAAACTATGATACTCCTTCACTATTTATCCCAAATAGGAAAATACTTCTTGATGTGGAAAGAAATTTTCAGCAAACAGACTAAATGGTCTGTGATGAAAGGACTCATCTTCAAAGAAATTGATGAATTAATTATCGATTCACTTGGGATTGTGGCCTTCATTTCTTTTTTCGTAGGTGGTGTTGTGTCGATTCAAACGGCATTAAATTTGAACAATCCATTGATTCCAAAAACCCTCATTGGTTATGCCACTCGGGAATCTATGATTTTAGAATTTGCCCCTACTTTTATCTCGGTTATAATGGCCGGTAAAATGGGTTCATTTATAACCTCAAGTATCGGATCGATGCGGGTTACGGAACAAATTGATGCTTTAGAAGTTATGGGTGTAAATTCGTTGAATTACCTTGTTTTTCCAAAACTTATTGCCGTATTGCTTTATCCATTTGTAATAGGAATTAGTATGTTTTTAGGCATTTTTGGCGGTTATATTGCAACTGTTTATGGTGGTTTTGGAACAAGTTCAGATTTTATCGACGGAGTTCAAGCTGATTTTATTCCATTTCACGTTACTTATGCCTTTATTAAGACTTTTATTTTTGGATTATTATTGGCTTCTATCCCATCGTTTCACGGCTATTATATGAAAGGTGGTGCACTCGAAGTTGGGAAAGCCAGTACAGTGGCATTTGTTTGGACATCGGTAATGATTATTTTGGTAAATTACATTCTAACTCAATTACTCCTGACTTAATGATAGAAATTCGAAATTTAGAAAAATCATTTGGCGACAGCAAAGTTCTTAAAGGAGTTTCTGCTGTTTTTGAAACTGGAAAGACTAATTTGATCATTGGCCAAAGTGGTTCTGGAAAAACAGTTTTGTTAAAATCATTACTCGGAATTCACTCTCCAGAAGTAGGAACCATTTCGTTTGATGGTAGAATTTATTCTGACCTTAATTCTGATGAAAAGCGAGAATTGAGAACCCAAATAGGAATGCTTTTTCAAGGAAGTGCTTTGTTTGACTCAATGACTGTGTCAGAAAACGTAGGTTTTCCGTTAAGAATGTTTACCAATGATGATAAAGATAAAATTCAGGATCGGGTAGATTTTGTTTTAAAAAGAGTAGCTCTTGTTGATGCCCATCATAAATTACCTTCGGAAATTTCGGGTGGAATGCAAAAACGTGTTGCGATTGCTCGTGCCATTGTAAACAATCCGAAATATCTTTTTTG
>DZAU01000019.1 GCA_022729635.1 Flavobacterium psychrophilum | reverse complement strand
CCAGAGAAGGTCGTCCCAAGGGCTTTCCAACGAGTCGTATTCCTTTCTCTTTTAGCTTGATTGAGTAATTCGGTTCTTTGTTCTTCGGAAATATCGCCTTCGATTGAAATTTTCACTTTTACTGTTGTTGAAAGTTTGCCGTTTTCGCCTCGTTTTACTACTTGACTTAATTCGGCTTCTACATTTCCAATCTCCCAACTGTTTTTACGAGCAATATATCTAACAGTTGCTACTTTACACATTGCAATACTTGACAAAATTAAGTCTTCGGGCGAGAATCCTAAATCGGTTCCTTTGCTGCTAACTGGTTCGTCCCCAATAATGCTGTGTCTTCCGTTACTAATAATTGTTTGATAACCTGTTGGCAGGTTTTTGAGTTTAATATTTGTAGCCATAATTTGTTACTTGTTTTTAAGATTATTTTTAATGTTGGAGTAGTCGAAGTGAAATTGATTTCCTGACAAGTGGAATGCAATTTTTGCCTTTTACAAAAAACATAAACTATTTGTCAGGATTAAATAATTCTTCCGTCTATAAAGGATAATTGTAGGTCTATTAAAAAATTACACAATGGAAAAAACATATTATGACCCAGCCGACCTTAAAAAATTCGGAAAAATATCGGATTGGAATGAAGAATTAGGAACTAAATTCTTTGAATACTATGGAAAAGTCTTTGAAGAAGGAACATTAACCGCTAGAGAAAAATCGTTGATTGCTTTAGCCGTTTCTCACACCATTCAATGTCCGTACTGTATTGATGCTTATACTGGAGACGGATTGAAACGCGGCATTACCAAAGAAGAAATGATGGAAGCGGTTCACGTTGCTGCTGCTATTCGCAGTGGTGCAACATTGGTTCATAGCGTTCAAATGATGAACAAATACGATAAATTATCAATGTAAAATTGCCAACTTTTTAGGTAAAATAGGTTTGTAAAATCTATCGGAATACCAATAAATTTGATTTCTTAATAAAAATTATGCTTTTAAAATCATTACACGCAAAACACAGCGAACTTTCTAAAACAGAGAGACAATTAGAAATTTTATCTAACGGAATTTTCAAGAATGGTTCGTTGCCCACTTTTGCAGACAAAATAAAATCGGTCAATCAGTTTCCTTTGCGTCCCAAAAAAATTGAAATTCTTCAACTCAACGTAGGTTATATGTGCAACCAAGTTTGCGCGCATTGCCACGTTGATGCTGGTCCAGATCGAAAAGAAATTATGACTGTCGAAACAATGCAACATTGCTTGGATGTTATAAAAAATACAGGAGTTCATACGTTAGATTTGACTGGTGGCGCACCCGAAATGAACCCTAATTTTAGATGGTTTGTAGAAGAAGCATCAAAGCTAGGCGTTCAGGATTTTATCGTTCGATCAAATTTGACCATCATATTAGCCAATAAAAAATACCACGATTTACCCGAATTTTTCGCCAAACACAATATTCACGTTATCTCATCTTTGCCTTATTACAAACGCGAAAAAACAGACAAACAACGTGGAGACGGTGTTTTTGACAAATCTATTAAAGCATTGCAAATGCTTAACCGAGTAGGGTACGGAATGCCAAATAGTAATTTGAAACTTGATTTGGTTTATAATCCGTCTGGTGCATTTTTGCCAACCGACCAAATGGCTTTGGAACACGATTTCAAGAAAGCTTTAAAGGAAGATTTTAATATCAATTTTAATTCACTTTTTGCTATTACTAATTTGCCGATTAGTAGATTTTTAGACTATTTGATTAACTCTGATAATTACGAAGATTATATGTATTCGTTAGTAGAAGCATTCAACCCAAAAGCAGTTGCTAATGTAATGTGTACCAATACGATATCAGTTAGTTATGACGGCTGGTTGTACGATTGCGATTTTAACCAAATGCTGGGTTTAAAAGTGTCTGTTTCTGAAAAACATATTTCTCAATTCAATGAAGAAATTTTGACCAACAGAACTATTCTAATTTCTCAACACTGTTACGGTTGTACTGCTGGTGCGGGAAGTAGTTGTCAAGGAACTGTTGCTTAATTAAATTATGCGTGATAAATTAGTGTTTGTTTACAACGCCAAAACAGGTTTTTTTAATCAAACTTCAGATTGGTTACACAAAGTAATTTCGCCAGAAAGCTACGATTGTAAACTTTGTAGTTTAACCTATTCAAATTTTGGAATAAGAGCGGATTGGGAAAAATTTGTTAACGAGCTTGATTATGAATTAGAGTTTTTTCATAAAAATGAATTCATCAAGAAATATGGTTCATCAAGCGATTTTCCATTTATAGGAATAACAAATGGTAATTCGTTTGAAATTATAATAAATTCCGCCCATATAAATAAGTTAAGTTCTTTAGAAGAATTGAAAAATTTGCTGCATTCAAAACTTAATTTATTAGAAAACAAAAGATAATAAATCATTCAAAATATAACAAATTTCTAAAATGAATATTGAAAAAATAAAAGAAACCACAAAATTTTTAATTCAAAATGGATTTCATTTCCCAGAAATAGGAATTGTTCTCGGAACAGGATTGGGTCGGCTGGTCGATCATATCAAAATTGAAAGAGAGATTGATTATGCTGCTATTCCAAACTTCCCAGTTTCGACAGTTGAATTTCATTCGGGGAAACTGATTTTTGGAACTTTAGAAAATAAAAAAGTAGTGGTAATGCAAGGACGTTTCCATTTGTATGAAGGCTATTCATTGCAAGAAATTACGTTTCCCATTCGAGTTTTAAGAGCATTGGGTATTCATAAATTACTAATTTCAAACGCCGCTGGAGCCATAAATTTAGACTTCAAAAAAGGCGATTTAATGCTTATTGAAGATCATATCAATTTGCAAGGCGGTTCGCCATTGGCTTTTGCAACTGTTTCTGAATTTGGCGAACGTTTTACCGATATGAGCGAACCTTATAATTTGGATTTACGACACTCTATAATTGAAATTGCCAAAAGCAAGGACATTATTTTACACAAAGGAACTTATGCTGCTGTTGTTGGACCACAATTAGAAACCAAGGCTGAATATCGTTACCTCAAAATTATTGGTGCCGATGCCGTTGGAATGAGTACTGTTCCAGAAGTTATCGTTGCCAACCATTTAGGTTTGCCCATTCTTGCTGTTTCAGTTTTGACTGACGAATGTAATCCTGATGATTTGAAACCAGTAAATATTGCCGAAATCATTGCTTTGGCTGGTCAAGCTGAACCCAAAATGATTACCCTTTTTAAAGAAATAGTAAAAATGTAAATGAGAAAATATATTTCAGAAATAATAGGAACATTTGCCATTATATTTTGTGGAACTGGAGCTATAATCATCAATCAGGAAACAGGCGGAACGATTACCCACGTTGGCGTTGCATTTACCTTTGGATTAATAGTTATGTCAATGATTTATGCCTTGGGGAATATTTCTGGAGCTCATTTTAATCCTGCGGTTACAATCGCTTTTGCGGTTGCAAAAAAGTTTGATACCAAAGATGTTTTTCCTTATATCATTAGTCAAATTTCTGGAGCAATTTTGGGAAGTGTTGCTTTGCATTTACTATTTCCTGTCAACGAATTTTTAGGTTCAACATTACCCGCAGGAAGTGAATTGCAGTCGTTTGTGTTGGAGTTTATACTCACTTTTCTGTTAATGTTGGTCATTCTTAATGTTGCCCACGGCTCAAAAGAACAAGGAATGTTTGCAGGATTAGCCATTGGTTCGGTAATAACATTAGAAGCAATGTTTGCTGGGCCAATTTGCGGAGCATCAATGAACCCAGCAAGGTCATTAGCACCAGCACTTATTTCAACACATTTAGAACATTTATGGCTTTATTTATTGTCTCCTACTTTGGGAGCAATTGCATCAGTCGTAATTTGGAAATATATCAATGAAAAATAATTAGAAACAACTCTTAAATTAAAATAAAATGGAAAATTATTTAGACGCAACAAACGATTTATACAAGCAAGCAGCCTTAACTCCTGATGTTGGTTTGTGTTGCACTACTACACCTATTTGGAAATTCCCGGGACTTGAAATTCCAATCATAATGCAAGAAATGAATTATGGTTGTGGAAGTACGATTTCGGCACAGGATTTAATCAACAATCCAAAAGTATTGTATGTTGGTGTTGGTGGCGGAATGGAGTTGTTGCAATTTGCTTATTTCTCTCGTCAAAAAGGAGGCGTGATTGGTGTTGATGTCGTTGACGAAATGCTAGAAGCTTCTCGCAAAAATTTTATCGAAGCTGAAAAGCAAAATGATTGGTTCAAAAGCGAGTTTGTAGAACTTAAAAAAGGCGATGCACTAAACTTACCAATAGCAGATGAAAGTATCGATATTGCAGCTCAAAACTGTCTTTTCAATATTTTTAAAGCCGAAGATTTAAAGAAAGCCTTGCAAGAAATGTATCGTGTACTCAAACCAAACGGACGCTTAGTAATGAGTGACCCAACGTGCGAGCAACCTATGAATGATGCCTTGCGAAATGACGACCATTTGCGTGCTTTGTGCTTGAGTGGCAGTATTCCGATTGCGGATTATATCAAAGCGTTGACCGATGTCGGTTTTGGTACCATTGAAATTCGAGGTCGTCGTCCGTACCGAATTTTAGATACCGAAAATTACCCAACCGATGAACTTATTTTTATTGAAAGCATAGAAGTTTGCGCCATCAAAGATCCAATGCCTTCTGATGGCGCTTGTGTTTTTACAGGAAAAGCAGCTATTTATTATGGAAATGATGTTTATCTTGATGATAAAAAAGGACACGTTTTGATGCGAAATCAACCTTTGGCGGTTTGCGATAAAACGGCGGCGGCTTTAGCTTCGTTAGGGAGAAACGACATTTTTATTAGCGAAAGTACGTTTCATTATAATGGTGGTGGTTGCTGTTAAACAGTTTTAAAATATATAAAGTGCGATTGAGAAGTCGCACTTTTTTTATTTACAACAATCTTTCTTTTCTTGAATAGATGGACACGCTACACTACCATAACTGCAATACACACAGCAGTCGCCATCTAGTGGTCGCAAAACCTTTTTGCAATTTTCACATTCGTAAAAGAATTGACACGCATCAGTAGGCATTGTTTCTTCTTTTTTATGTCCACATTCTGGACAGGTTATCGTTGAGGTTGATTGTGTTTGCATCTTGTCTGTTTTGTTGATGTTATGGTATAACCTGTTTTATTGATTGTGCTTTTGTCACACCGTTTGTTTTAAGTTATGTTCAGGACAGTCAATTCGTAATTCGGTGTCGGCAAGTTTGGTGTTTAAAAGTCCGCAAAAGTGTTCTTGTCCGTTTTTGTTTGCTTTATAGAAATGGCAAGTAAAACACATTCTCTGAATAGTAATAATTCCCGATTTGTTCAAATGATGAATAATATCTAACAAACTTAACAATAGATTTTCTTTGTCGGTTGAATGAAGTTTGTCAACAGGAACTTGAATTTGTTTTGCAAACAACGATGTCTGTTCTGCAATTTCTTTGCCTTTTTTGGTTAAGTGAATTATATAGCTTCTTGTGTCGTGTTGCTCGTATTCTTTTTTGATGAGTTGTTTTTGTTCAAGAGTTTTTATCGTGTCGCTGATAGTTGCTTTTGTCATATTAAACTCGTCCGCCAAGTAACTCACTTTCTTTTTTTCGTCAGAGTGATACAATAAAAATACAAGAACCTGAACCTGAATTGGACTTAATGAATGTTCTTTACTTTCGTTCCAAAGCAAAACTCTAAATGCTTGTGAAACTCTTTCTAATGAAGCAACAATTTTACTTTCAATGCTTGAATTTTGATGTTCTAAATCAAATGCTGATTTTTTCATTTTTAAGAATTAATTGCAATTTTCCATTTCGATTATAAAATAACCTTGTTTCATAATATCAGTTTCCCATTGTGGTCTTACAGTTTCAACGTGGCAAAAACTACATTCTTTTGAGGTCAAAGGTTGCCCTTCTTGATCTTTGGATTTCAAATAATTTTTTCCATAACTGTAAATTACAGTTGTGTCTTTTATTTCTTCGGGTGCAAGAATGTCAAAGTGCATAATTGCTCCATCTTTCTTTATTACATAAGTGTCCCAAACTGCTACTTTCATTTCTTTACTTTTTCTGTTTATAATGATTGAATAAAAATGCCCCACAAAGGTAGTCATCCTAACTTTGTGAGGCAATTTTTTTAACCTTTTACATCTGCCATTGAAGCACCAAAATTGATATGCAATACATTTCCGCTTGGTGTTACTAAAGCAGGAACAGATTTTACACCTGCTTTTTCTGCTTCGTCAATTCTTGATTTGTCATTTCCAAAGTGAACTACATCTACATTGTCTTGACCTAAAAGATTAATGATGTCGTGTTCTGCACTTATGCAAACAGGACAACCTGCGTGATAGAAAACTGATTTACCCATTTTTTATGAATTTAATTTGTTACGACATTATTGTCGACACAAATGTAGTTAGGATAACTAACTAAAACAAATTAATTTCACATATTTTTTAGGTTATTTTGTCAATAATATAAATTCAGTCTTCGTTTTTTCGTCTTGAAATTTTCCTGAATAATGTGCAGTAATTGTACTGGTATTAGTGTCTTTTATGCCACGAGAAGCAACACAAAGATGAGTTGCTTCTATAATTACAGCTATATCATCAGATTGTAATGCTTCTTTTAATCCTTCAGCAATTTGGTTGGTTAGTCGTTCTTGAACTTGTGGTCGTTTTGCATAATAGTGTACTAATCTATTAATTTTTGACAAACCAATAACTTGTCCGTTTGAAAAATAAGCTACGTGAACTTTTCCAATAATTGGCACAAAATGATGCTCGCAATAGGAATATAAAGTAATGTCTTTTTCGATTAGCATTTCGTTGTATTCATACTTGTTTTCAAATAGTTTGGTTTCAGGTTTATTTAAAGGGTTTAAACCACTGAAAACTTCTTTAACATACATTTTTGCAACTCTATATGGTGTTCCGCTCAAACTATCATCAGTTAAATCTAAACCCAAAATATGCATTATTTCGGCAAAATGATTTTGAATTAATTCTATTTTTCGGTTATCACTTATCTCAAAAGCATCTTCTCGCAATGGTGTTTCTAATGAGGTTCCAATATGGTCTTCACCTATTAATTCTATTGAATTCATCTTTTTAATTTTTTTAATTTATTCATTACATTTTCTACCATTCTGTCGCAATAAATTAGATTAAATTCAAAAATATCTTCGGTCGAATACGACTTTTCAACTTCTTTTCGTAACATAGATTTCGCTCTATTTAATCTCACTTTTACATTGGCTTCGCTAATATTCAAAGTATCGGCAGTTTCTAAAACATTTAATCCATTGACTTCTCGTAGCGAAAAAACCATTCTATAATCTATCGGAATTTGTTGCAATGCGTTTTCGATAACAAAATTTAATTCTCTATTGATAACCGTATTATTGGTATCTGTTTGTTGATTGTTTGAAAACATTGGTGTTGAATTTTCGGTTATCTTGGCAGTAATTATGTTTTTTGAACTCCATTTTTGTTGTTTTTTATAACAATTGTTGAGCATTATTTTTATAATCCAAGTTTTGAAAGTGGAGCGGTTTTCAAACTTTGATAAACTTGTAAAAGCATCAATGTAAGTGTCTTGCATCAAGTCTTGTGTGTCATCGTGGCTATAATTGTAAGACCGTCCAACTTTATATAATGATGGATTGTTTCTGCGAATTATAATTTCGAATAATTCGACTTCACCTGCAACTATTTTTTGTACAATTTCTATATCGGTATATTGTTCAAATTTTTTCATTGATGCTTTTTATGGGTTATTTAGGAAACGAATTTAGCAATTCTTGCCATAGAAAATGCTGAAATTGCCATAACTAAATCACGAACAGCTACATCAACATAACTAAAGCTTGCAAGAAGTGTTAAAGAAATCACTGTTAACCAAGCCGCAACAATGTAGCCACCAATTTCTGTTTTTTTCAAAACTAATATTCCTGCGACAATTTCGATAACACCAACTATCATCATAAATGTTTGTCCAGAAAAAGGTAGCATTTGACCAATACTTGGGTTTATGTATTGTTCCCAATTGGTCAATAGGTTTGTAAATTTGTCTAAACCTGCAACGATTGGTACTAAACCAAAAGTTAGTTTTAGCAAGTTGAATGTTGGTTTGATTGCTTGTTGTAAATTTGTACTTTCCATTTTTTTTATCTTTAAGTTATTTTAAACCAATATCGGTTTATATAACATTAGAGTTTGTCTGAAATGAAAAGGTTACAAAGAGTTATTATTTATTTTCCTGATAAAGTGGATGTTTAGAAAGTATAGCTGTTATTGTGGATGGGTTCATATATCGTTCACTTTTTTCATCAACTTTTAGATTGACAGCTCCAAGCCAATTCACTCTTTTGAGGTTTTCCCGAACATTGATACTCCAATCTAAAAGTTGGTAACCTAAACCGTGATTGATGCTGTTTAAATCAGTGTTAAACTCGAATTTATCTACTGCTTTTTTTGAGAAAATAAGCATTGTAACTATTTATCCAAAGGGTTTTCTTGGCATCATCCGTTTCTAATTGATTGGTGCAATTCCATTATGAAAATGTTTCTCAATTTTTGTTCTTCGGTTGAAGTGGGTTTGTTTAATTTTACGTTGAGTAATAGTTTCCCTGAAAGCGATAATAAAGAATTTGTGTTTTCCATAATTATTTTATGTGTTGTTCAAATTAGGAATATGACAAAAACTAACCGGATTTTTAGATTTAGCAAATTCATAACCGTCTTTCCACCATTGTGTCATTTGTTCTGGATAGAAAATAAGTGGATTTTCGGTTAGCTGATTGGGAGTATAATAAAAGTTGATGTTTATTTTTTGGTTCATCCCTGCAAGTTTACCAATAATGACATCTTTGAAACTGTTTCGATCAATCATAAACTGAAAAGTTCGGAACAGCAACGAAAAAGGATTTCTGACTATAGGATGTTTTACTGTTTCAACTTCATTTTCTAAAATAATTACATCAATAGCACAAGCTCCGTTTTCTATAGCGTGCAAAATAGGAATGAAACTACCAAAACCACCATCGGCATACTGGCAATTATTTTTGGTAAGCAAACTCATAAATGGAATATAATTGCAGGAAGCCCATGACCAATCGCAGAAATCATTGTGAGTACAGTCGTCAGAATTATAATATTCTATGGTATTCATAGTAAGATTTGAAACCGCGACAATGACTTTTTTATTTTGTTCTTGCAATTCTTTAAAATCTTCTGGAGTAATACTTTTTTTAATCAGTTTTCGCAAGTTTTCGCTTTCGCCAAAAGTGGGACAACCTTTTATAAATGTTCTTATTGAATTGAAATGATTGATTTTTGTTTCATAACCGTTTTTAGTTTTCTTGATTATAAAAGGATTGATACTGAAAATATCTTCTTGCTTGACCGAAGTATAAATTTGTTTGATTTTGTCAATCTTTCCCAAAGCCAAATGGGGCAACAATAAACTACCAGTAGAACAGCCCACGAATAATCCATAATTATTACAACAATCGTTGATGAGGTATTCTGCCACACCACCAGCAAATGCTCCTTTGCTGCCGCCACCGGAAATGATTAGTGCTTTCATCTGATTATTATGTTTGTTTTTTACTGAAAGACCTGTCTACCGACAGGCAGGTGGAACGCCTATAATCATATTGCTTTGTGTCAATGATAGTTGTCGTGGGCGTTTCATTTGTTTGACTTTTAATGAATTGACGAATAAATGCAGTAATCCTGACAGTGAAAAAATACTACAAAAAATCGTTTTATTTTGGCTTTAATTTTACTTAATGAAATATTTATTTCAGTTTTTCTAAAAAAACATTCAAAGCAATCCAATATTCTTCGTTGTCAGGATTGTCTTTCCAGAGTGCTTTAGAACCGTGTTTCCCCTTTTCTTTAGGGATAAATTGTACTTGTGATTTATTCCAAGCAATGTTTGTTAGTAATTTTTTCAATTCAGGAGCTTCTTCACTAGACGAGGTAACAAACATTGGTTTGCAAAAATTGCTTAATTCCTCTTTCAGAGATTTTTTTTGTTCTCCAAAATAATCGCCAGGACTAAATGCGATTACTGCTTTTATTTTGTCGTTTGCATTGGCAAAATACAATGCCAAAGTTGACGAATAAGAACTTCCCCAAAGGATTATTTTTTTGTTATATTTTTTATAGGCAAAATCAATTGCAGCATGAATGTCTTGTTCTGCATCGAGGTAATTGGTTGGTTTTCCCAGTTTTGTGGCTTGGACAAAAGTTTCATTTTCTTTTCCGGACAAAGTTCCACCTGACCTCTGATCGATGGCAATTAGATTGAAACCTTTTTTGTATAAATTAATTGCAATTTCATCGTATTCGGCTTTGTTGTATCGTGCTTGATGGCACAATAAGATAACTGGAAATCTTTTATTGTTATTGTATAGATTTGCAGAAATTGGCAAACCATCAACAGAAGGAAAACTTATTTTTTCGGGTTTAATTTCTTGACTATTTACTGATATTGTAGTGAATACTGTTGTGAAAAATAATGCTATAATTGTTGATTTTTTCATATTTTTATACTTTAGAGATTAATTTTATTTTCTTTAATGCTTATAGTTCTACTATATTTTAATTTGCGTTTTTTCAAAAATAATTTTCCAATTTGACCTATTGCCAAGACCAAAAATAGTATGGCAAAAATTGGATTAAGATAGGTACTCATTTGAATATTGTTTTCTACCAAAAAGTAGTTGAGTGTGTGAGCGAAGAGTAACATTCCTGCCAAAGTTCCAATCATTGCACCAATAATAAACAGGCTATTGTCGTTGCAATGAGGGTCTAATTTTTCGGTTCGAAATAAGTAAATGTAAATCCCGGACCAATATGGCCATTGAATGAAGTTTAAACTATTCAAGAGTAATCCTAAAATGAAAGGAAACTGTGCCAACTGGAGTTGCGCCAAACTAAAATTTTTATCATTACCAATATTTGTAATGAAATATATAGCAATTACCAAGAAGAAAACAATGGTAAAAACATCTATAAAAAGCACTAATTTTTTTTGCTCAACCAACCATTTTGCGCCAAAACTTACAGCTTTTAAAACAAAAAACTCTATAAATACAATACCCGAAATAAAAGAAACCGTTGCCCAATTTCCTTGTTCCAACAAAATTTGTAAACTAATTACATTGATATAGCCCAATGGCAAAGCGCCCATCAAACTGATGCCAAATCCTAAAAGAAAAGGGCTGTTTTTAGGTGCGTATTTATCCAATAATTTCATTTAATCACTTTAGGTTTAATTCCTCGAAGCTCTGCTTCGATTTTTTTTTTTTTTGCCACAGATTCACAGATTAAAAAAGATTTTTGAAAATCTGTGAATCTGTGGCTACTATTTTCTAATACCTCTGTGGCTCTGCCGCGAGGTAGTTTAATTTTTAAAAAAAGGTTTTACTTAAAGAACTATTAGTCGATGATTTTCCACTATCCTGACATTGACTTTGATTTTTTACAACAAAAAAACCAATACAAAATCATATTGTACTGGTTTAAAAAAAAGAGTATGTTTATACAAACAAGAAAATTAAGATTTATTTATTTCCTCAATGATTTTGGCTTTTGCTTGTTCAGGCATTTTTAGGTTTTCTTTTGACTTACCCATAAACCATTTGCTAATAATACTATCTATTAATTTAGAATGTTTTTCGTAGCCTTCACAATTTTTGCAAATTGATTTATGGACTTGTAATTGCATTTTTTCTTTAATCGTTAATGTTCTAAACGATTGTTCGTCTATTAATTCTGATGTTTTTTTACACGAATTAAACAAAACTCTTGTTATTATGAACAGTGCCATATATTTTTCTTTAGACGGTTTATTAAACCCATTTTGTTTCTAAACAATTCTTCAAAAGTAACTTTCCTCTATGAACTATTTGCCAATAGTTAGACATAGTAATTTCTAATTCCTGACAAATTTCGTCAGATTTTTTATCGGTCAAATATTTAGCAGTAACGGCAAATTTCCACTTTTGGGGTAAATCCTCCATACATTCCTGCATTATAGTGTTGAATTCTGGATTGTCTAATAATTCTTCTTCTTGATTCCAAACAAGGTTAAGTTCCTCGTTTTTCCAACAACCACCTTTATTAAAGAGTCCATCTGTAAGTTCATATCCACTATCTTCTGTTATACTAAAGGTTTGTTTTGTGGTCTTGGCACTCAACCGATAATAATCAATTACTTTATTGTTTAGTATAGAAAACAACCAGGTTTTAGGCTGACTCTTCCCTTGAAAAGTATCTATTTTATGAAAAGCAGCCAAAAAGGTTTCCTGAACTAAATCTTCGGCGGTTTCCTTTGAAGATGTTTTGTATAATGCCCAAGAAAAAAGTTCATCACTAAACAGTTTAACCCAATTTTCAAATAATGCTTTTGAATTTTCTTTGATAACTTCCATAAATATTACTATCTGTTATTTTGCAAGTTCAAAGATATTCTTTTTTTTTAGACCTCCAAGAGGCATATTTTCATACAATAAAAACAACATTACTAAACTATACTCTAATCCGATTAACCAAAAATTCTCTTTGAACTCGGGATTAGAGTAAGCACTATAACTCAAAATTACAGTTAAACTCCAAGCAATAGGAAACTTGTATTTTGTAAATACTCCAACCAAAACCAAATTTATAACATACCAAGGATGAATAGTTGTTGCGGTAAAAAAGTAAATGCTCAATACGATCAAAAAATTTTGAAACAAATGAGTTGTAGTATAATTTTTTGCGAAAAATGCCCTGAAAACAATGAATAAAATCATTAGAATTGGAATGATTTTTCCTGTAATATGAATAATATTATAGCCTTTTACCCAAAAACCAATTTCACGAATGATGTAATAAAGACTGGCGTTGAACTCAAAATTGGTGAACCATAAACCAATAGTCTCGGTATAATTTTCGATAAGATTTGATGATATAAAAGGTAAAAAAAGCAATACATTTATTCCAATAACAATTGAATAAAATCCCACACTTTTTTTGAATTCTAATTTCTGAAAAAACAAGGGTAACAACAATAACGGCAGCAATTTTGTTGAAATGGATAATGCCAAAATTATGGCAGCCGTTTTCCATTTGTTTTGGTGCAACAAATACATACTCCAAACCAGAAAGAACAACATCACGCCTTCAAAATGAAGGTTTGCTGTAAGTTCTATAATTACCAAAGGATTAAGAAAATACCAAAATATCTTGTCAGGATTTTGGTCTAAACTTGCCAGTAATTTTCGTCCATAATGATAAATTCCAATATCGGCTAAAATGATTATTGTTCTAAAAAATAACGCCGAACCCAAAATAGACTTCCCTGAAAGTAGTCCTGCCAAAGCAAAAATAAATTGATTAAGTGGTGGATAGTTTGAAAAATGTGAAGCACTCAAACTCCCCATTTTCTCATATAAAATTCCCGATTGTGGAAAGTTGACAATAGAATTTATAATTTGATTGGGTAAAAATTCAAAAGGATTTATGCCATTTGTAATCAATCGTCCATCCCAAATAAATCGATAAAAATCCTGTGAAAGAAAAGGTGTTGAATAGAGGAATATAATTCTAAAAAAGAGTCCAATTTCAAAGAGATTTTCAGTACTAAATTTTTCAGCTTTTACTAAATAAATAAAAACAAAAAAAGAAATGGAATAAAGTATAAACAGCAATTCAAAGTTTTGTCTTTCAAAAAAATAACCCAAAATAAAATAACTAATAGTTGCCAACAGCAACAAAAAATAATTTGGATATTTAGTATTTGAACTGGACAAACTAATTCGATTTTACAGATTGCACAAACACATAACTATACCCAAAAAGCAACATCAAATGAAAAGGATATAGTGCATAATCATTGAGTTTATAACCACTATACAAACCAAAAAGGAAATAAAAAACCAGCAATCCTTCTATGATAGTATTTTTTGATATTTTTTTAGAAATATAGATGTTGTCTTTCCATTTATCTTTCAATGCTTCAATATTGAATTTTGGTGTTCTCACAAACTCACTTTTTTTGCCTATCAATCCTTCTAAAACTGCAATAGTGTTATGGAAAGAAAATCCCATTGCAATCGAATAAAAAGTAAAAAACAGACCAATATATCTCAAAAAATTTTTAAATCCGCCACCTTGAATATTTTTGAAAGTAAACCAATAACAGGTAAAAAAGATAAACGATGTTATGATAAAAAATACCATTACATCAAAAAACAGCTTAATATGACTGAAATAATTTTTTACAAAAAGCATTGGAACACTTAATATTGCCATCGTAAAAATGCACAAAAACATCGAGCTGTTGAGCAAATGAAGTAGACCGTGAAACTTTGTTTTGCTAGAAATAGTTTTGGAGTGAATAACTTTTGAAGCCATTTTTCTAAAATTTTCAGCACCACCTTTATTCCATCGAAATTGTTGTGAACGTGCAGCACTCAACATTGCAGGCAATTCCGCAGGTGTTTCTACATCTTCGAGATAGACAAATTTCCAGTTTTTGAGCTGTGCTCTATAACTTAAATCCAAATCTTCGGTAAGTGTATCGCTTTCCCAATTTCCTGCATCAATGATACAGGATTTTCGCCAAACGCCAGCTGTGCCGTTAAAATTGATACAATGTTGTTTGGAATTTCTTCCTGTTTGTTCCAATGTAAAATGAGCATCGAGAGCAAATGCTTGAATTTTTGTCAAGATGGAATAATCTCTATTCAAATGACCCCAACGAGTTTGTACAACGCCAACTTCTGGATTTTTAAAATTAGGAATTGTTTTCAGCAACCAATCCTTTTGTGGCATAAAGTCAGCATCGAAAATGGCAATAAATTCGCCTTTTGCAGTAACTAAACCTTCTTTTAACGCACCGGCTTTGAAACCAGTTCTGATTTGGCGAGTAATGTGTTTGATGTCAATGCCTTGATTTGCATATTTGTTAACTAATTTAATGGTTTCAATGACAGAATCATCGGTAGAATCGTCAAGAACCTGAATTTCGAGTTTATCTTTTGGATAATCGATTAACACAATATTGTCAAGCAATCTTTGCATTACGTATTTTTCGTTATAAACGGGTAATTGTATGGTTACAAAAGGAATTTCGTTTGGTTTAGAAAAGTCGAATTTTTCTATTTGAACAATGTTGTTTTTACTTTGCAAATAATTGACAAGCAAGTTAAGTTGCGCCAAACTATAAAAGAAAATTAATAGTATAGCTAGGCTATAAAAAATTAGCGTTAAATAGGAAAGAATTAGAATCATTTTTATTTTTTGAAAGTATATTTAATTATCCAACTTATTATTTTTATTCCTGCCATTATTGTTCCTTTTACCGTTCCAGAAACTTTAGAAACTCCAATTCTGTTTTTGTAACGAACAGGAATTTCAACATAACTCATTTTTTGTTTTAAGACTTTTAGTTGCATTTCAACAGTCCAACCATATGTTTTATCTTCCATTTGGAGTTGCAGTAATCTATTATATTTTATGGCTCGAAACGGACCTAAATCGGTGAATTTTGCATTAAAAAACAATTTCATCAAGAAAGTCGCCAACGCGTTTCCAAAGACTTGTTGTGGTGTCATCGAACCTTTTTCTCTTAGATTAGCCACTCGTGCACCAATTACAAAATCAAAATTTTTATTAATGATAGGATTTATTAGCTGGGTTAATTCTTCTGGATAATCGGAATAATCGCCATCGAGAAAAACTACAATATCAGGTTTTGTTTCTTGCTTTGAAATATAATCCAAACCTTTTAAGCACGCATAACCATATCCTTTTTTATTTTCAGAAAGTACAGTTGCACCAGCATTTTTAGCAACTTCAATAGTATAGTCTGTTGAATTATTGCTAATTACAATTATCTCATCAACACTATTTGGAATTTCCTTGATTACATTTCCTATGGCTTTTTCTTCATTAAAGGCAGGAATAATTACTTTTATTTTCATCAAAATATTGGATTATCTTTTTTGAATTCGGTAACCGAATTCCATTCTTTAATTTTTTTTCCATTTAGGTATTTTTCAGCTCTGCTAATTCCTCCATTTTTATAAATAATGCAAAGCCCATTCATTTTGTCATTTTCAAATTCACATTTCATACTTACTTTCTCTTTAGAATTATAAAAAATCCACCATTTGCATTTTTTATTGTTTACAAAGTGACCTTCTTCTTTTTTTGTGCCATTCTCATTGTAAAAAAACCAATATTCTTCTTTTTGATTTTGGTTTAACCAACCTTCGGATTTTATTTTACCATTTTCAAAATAATCTTTGAAATAGCTTTTTTGTCCAGAAACTGGTAGAAATGAAAACAATGCTAGTATGTAAATTAGCATCCGCATATTAATTATTATTTATCAAATCCATTAAATTCACATCATTACCCAAAAGAATATCATTCGAATTTATTCTTCCTTTTTCCGAACCATTTTCTAATTTCAAAACGCCTCGTGGACAAACTGCTGAACAAATACCACAACCCACACAAGAAGAACGAACAATGTTTTCGCCTTTTTGAGCATAACTACGAACGTCAATTCCCATTTCACAATGTGTGGTGCAATTGCCACACGAAATACATTGTCCTCCATTGGTCGTTATTCTAAATCTTGAAAATAAGCGTTGTTGCAAACCCAAAATTGCTGCCATTGGGCAACCAAAACGGCACCAAACCCGATTGCCTAATAACGGATAAAAACCAACACCAATGACACCACTAAAAGCCGAACCAATGGCAAAACCATACCATTCACGAAGTGAATTACTGTCTATAAAAAGGATGTTTTGATTTTCTGAAAAGTAATTTATCGCTATTGAAATAATAATAATCACCACCAAAGAAACCATTGTGAACTTGGCATCCGTATCTAAATCATTGCGTTTAAAAATATACAAGACAGCTGTAAAAACAATCAAAAAAACCACAATGCCATAAACAAATTGACTTTTTGTAATGATACTCATTTCTGGATTATTAGATAGAAATGTAAAAATTACAGCAATAGTCATCACAAACGAAAACACTAAAACAGAATGGATCATCCAACGTTCAATTTTCCAAACTTTTTGTGTTGAATTGGATAAATGCCGGAAACTGTCTCCAGCTGTTTCTGCCAATCCTCCACAACCACAAACCCAAGAACAATACCAACGTTTACCGTAGAAGTAAGTCAAAATTGGCGAAATAATAAATATCATTGCGATGCCAAAAACTAGCATAAACATTCCCAAGTTTCCACCATTCAATAATCCTTTCAAGTGCCAATCATTGAAAAAATAATAATTGAGAGGCCACATATTTTTTAAGTCTTTCGCAAAATATTCTTTTCCAGGATTTAATTTTTCGAGAATTTCAGGTATCAAAAAAGCAAAACCCAATTGGAAAAACATTACCGAAATGGTACGGACCAATTGGTATTTATTATGTCGGTATTTTAGAATGAATTTGTAACCCAAACCTAAAATTGCAACGGTGTAAAGCGTTCCGTAAACAAACCATTGACTGGCAATTTTACCATTTAACAGTAAACTTAATGGGTCGAAAAAACCGACAATTCCAGAATTTGCATTACCATTTTCGCCCAAACCTAAATATTTTGGAAACCAATATAAAGCCACGTAAAATGAGGTTAATAAAACACCAATTATCCAAGCAAGAACTCCTTTATTAGTCAATGATTTATGAAAAAGACCATTATTGCTGATACCTTCTGGACGAGATAGATAAGTGCTTCTTGCATAGACAACAATTCCTGCCAAAATGGATGTTATGGAGATTGATAACCAAAGGGCTTTGTTTGGAAATGAAACATTAAAAAAAGCTAATGTTAAAATAAAAAGTCCAATAAAACCAATGGCTAAACCCAATTTTTGGTAACTATTTAATCCATCGTTTTTATGTGCTGCAATGGAAATATTTTCTGCTAATTTGCTCATAATTAAACCGTTTTTAATCCTACAAATTGTTTTGCAAATTGTTCTTGGATTTCTTTTTTGTGCGAGGTAAAAAATTCAGGATCAAAATTGGCTTCCCCTAAATGATGCATAACATAATCTACCGATTGATTTTCGGTAAGTACTTTGTCAAAAAACGCGTGACGCATTCTAATTCCAAACGTGTTGATACCCAAAAACACTCTAGTTTCTTTGTGAAAAGAAATTCGAATTGCTTTTTTGCCCGAATGATGTTCCCAATAAAATTGCTCTTCATAATCCACTGGTTTGGCAAAAACCCAACCATACGTTTGGTATTCAATATCTAAAAACTTTGCAGAGTTAAACCAATGTCCAGGATTGTATTGTGTTGGTTTCCCTGTCAATGTTTGTGCCAATGCTTCGCCCATCATTCTGCCTGTGTACCAAACGGCTTCTATTGGACGGCGTAATCCAATGCTCTCGTGTTGCTCGGCACAGTCGCCAATGGCATAAATGTCTTTGATGTTGGTTTCCAAAAAACGATTGACTTTTACACCACGACCTAACTCAATACCAGAGTCTTTAAGGAAATCAATATTTGGGGAAACTCCAGTGGTTAAACCGACAATTTGGCATTCGATGGTTTCGTTTTTATCGGTTACAATGGCTCTTGCGTTACCGTTTTCATCGGAAAGTATTTCTGTTAAATTAGTATTTAAGCGCAAATCTATATGATGTTCAACAATATGTTTGTTAATCATTTGGCTTTCGCCGAAAGGCAATACCAAATCCCAAAAACTCTTTTCACGAACCAAGAAAGTAACTGGAATATTGCGAGAACGAAGCATTTCGGCAAGTTCAATACCAATTAAACCTCCGCCGACAATAACGGCTCGTTTGCAAGTGGACGAAAAAGCTTCCAAGGTTTCTAAATCTTGCTTGTGGTACAAACCTGTAACGCCTTTTAAATCCTGACCTTGCCAACCAAACTTGTTTGACTTGGATCCAGTTGCAATGACCAGTTTGTCGTAGTTGATAACAGCATCATCATTTAAGATTAGTGCTTTTTCTTTTGTATTTACGTGTTCGACTGAAGCATTTATCAAATCTATTTTGTTTTTTTTCCAAAAATCATTTTCATAAGGTTGGGTATGTTCAAACTTTAAATGCCTCATAAAAACATACATCAAAGCGGTTCTGGAAAAGAAAAATTCCGTTTCCGATGAAATGATGGTAATTTTATGATTGGATTTTTTTCGGATATGGCGAGCGAGCGTAACACCTGAAATTCCGTTACCTATGATGACAATATTTTCCATATTTTGATTTTTGGTAAAATTAGTTTGAAATAAATTGCTCAAATGCAAAGACGGCTTCTATTAGAATATTGCTCTCAATCCTAAATTGAATGATTGTCCTAAACCACTATCGTTGCCACGAACAAATTTACTGTAAAGCATTTCAATATTTAAAGTTTTTGACAATTGGTATTTTGTGCCTAAACCCAAAGCCGTGTAATTTTGTTCAAACTCATTTCCTAAATCTAGCAATTGTGCGTGTTGAACAAAAGTAAGAATCGTAAATTTGGTAGAAGGGAAATAACTCAAGAAAACTCCCGGAGCTATTTCTAAACTATCATTAGCATAACCTTCGTCTTTTTTTCCAAAAAAATAGCGCGTGCCAAGCTCGGTGAATAATTGAAATTTATTTCCAGAAAAAGTATAATCATAGAAAAATCTATTTTGCCATATATAACTCTTAGGACCTAAGAAAACTCCTTGAATACTTTCCTCTTCAAACAAGGGTATAAAAAAAGAACTTTGAATTGAAAAACTCGTCAGTTTATTGAAAGGAGCAATTTTCACCGATGGTGCTATGTGAGAAAATCCATTTCGAGATTTTCCTGTTTCGTTATTAAATTCAAAAACGCTCCATATATCTTGACCTCCAACGGTGTTGGAGCGATAGTCAATTATCAAACCCGCATTGAATTTTTTGTTTTTAGAAACCCCTGTGAAAATTTCGAGAGATGTTGTAAAAAAGTTTGAACGTGGCACATCTACGATCATTCCATTACTTTCGGTTTGAGTTTGGGTATATAAATTATTGAACCATTTAATGTCAATTTTTCCTTTTTCAAGAAGTTTAGATGGTGTATAATTTTGAATATTTGATTGTTCGACTTGTGTACTATCTGTTTGAGCGTAAGTAGTTGTAAAGGCAACCATTAAAATTGTAACGTATATTTTTTGTATTTTTTTCATTTTATTTGTTTTAAGATTTATTTGTTTATTTAGTTTTATTTAATGTCCAATCGTACGCATAATAAGAAACTTTGAACTTTGTGTCAATTTTATCATTTCTAAACTTGTTAAGAAAATCAATTTCTTTGGTTGTTTTGGAAACAAAATCTTCTTTGTACCATTCAAATATTTGTGACAATTCTACTTTTTTAGAAGCAGTATTTACTTTAATAAAATTTGGATTATTTACAGCCAAAGTTGTTTGCTTGTTTAACTGTTCATCAAGTGTTGACGGCAAGTAAGCGTTGTTAATAATTGGAGGACAGCCGTTTGCACCGCACACTAATACGAAATGTAATCGAGCATCGTTATATTTTGCTCTCAACATTTTGCCTTCAATATCATTGAGAGTGATTTTTTTATTGGCAATTAGGTGCGTGTTTTTATCAAAAAAACCAACAATATCCATTGGAGATTTGACAGGATATTTCGAAACAATTCCTTTTATAACCGATAAATTATAGGCATTTATCCAAAACGCTTTTGTAGTATTTGTATCTTCTTTTGAAATATCAATTTTGGAAGCTATTTCTAAAATTTCATTTAAAGAAGCCGTATTGACTTTAATGTTTTGATAATCTACTTTATTATTAGAAACATTTTTCTTAAAGAATGCATCTGTTTTAGCAAAAAAGGTATCAATATTTTGGGCATTAGTTATTGTATTTACACAAAACAGTAACAAAATAATTAGTATTTTCTTCATTTGAATGGACTTTGAATTAATAGTCGAACAAGTTATGTATTCCTGACATTTTTTTTGATTTAATTAAAAATGGAGGATTGAATATAATCAAACCTCCATTTTTTGCTTTAAGAAATTTAAAACTATCTTGTTACTGTTCCTGAAGGAAATCCTATCAAATTTCTAGTCATATCGATTGTAGTTCCTGTCACCGCTGGACTTGCAGTGGTGTGAGCCAGAGGTTTTAATGTAAACGGCATTGGAGAATTGTCAGGAACTGGTTCAACAGAAATAACAAAGGTTGCTCCACTTAAATTACCAGGAAAAGTCGCTCCAGCTGGTGCATTTATAAGAAAATCTTCGCCTGGAAATGGTGGTGCTGGTTGTGTTCCAGAATAGGGTGCAGCTTCATCAGGACCATTTGGATTTGAAAATTTACCAGTACTTAAAACAGCACTTCCACTTACTGCCCAACCCTCATATTTCCAACCTGCATCAAGTGTCGGTAAATTTAAACCTGCAACTGGAGTTCCGCTCATAGCATTCAAAAACCAAACTCCAGCTACTGGAGTTGCATTTCCATTTGTTGGAGTTGCTAAAAAATATTTCCCTGTTGATGCACTAAAATTACCAACAACAGAAGTGTTTACAGTTGCTGAATTTCCAGAGAAATCACCAATTAAATATTTAGTATTTGATGGAGCTGGATCTGTATCAACAGTAGGTTCAATAGTTAGTACAAACTTTGTTGCCGCTGCTAGTTTTGTTGCATCAACATTAAATGTTGTTTTTGATAATGTTCCTGCTGCATCAACAGTAAAAGTTCCAGTCGTGATTGGTGCGCCATTTACGATTAGCCAACCTTCATATTTGAAATTTGCTCCTAAATTTTCTAAACCAGTAAGATTTAGTTTTAGTTGAGAAGGTGTAACAGGATTGTTGTCATCATTGTTACAAGAAATTGCCAGCATACTTATTGACAACAAAGATAAAATTGTTTTTTTCATAGTTTTTAAGTTTTAAATTTTTACAAAAATGCAACTGACTGATACATCCTTTGTTTTCAATTTTACCTTAATAGTTATCAATTTTACCTCAAGGCTATTTTATAGCTAATTAATATTTGATATTTGTCAAAAAAATAATTTACTCCTATGAAATTCTTTCATTTTTTTTTATGGTTTATCTCTTCTTATAGTTATTCTCAAAATCTAATAGTCGATAAAATCGAATTTTTAGGTACTAAAAGAATGAATAAATCTTTTTTGGAAAAGATGATTCTAACAAAAAAAGGTGCTGTTTTAGATAGTACTCAATTGGGAAATGACATTCAAATTTTGAATAGGTTGAATGGAATATCCAAAGCGGAATTTAAAGTTATAAAATTAGAAAACAATTTAGTTGATGTGAATTATACTATAACCGAAAATTTTAGTTTGATTCCCGTAGCTTCTATTTGGACAACAGACGAAATAGGAGCGTACAGAATTGGGTTGTATGAATATAATTTTTTGGGTAAAAACAATACCATTGGAGGATTTTATCAGTATAATGGTTTTCATTCGTACGGAATAAATTTTGCTTCGCCACAATTTTTTTCTTCTAAATTTGGAATTGGCACTAATATTCAAAAACTGATAAGTAAGGAACCTATTTATTTTTTAAATTCTAAAGCGAACTATCAATATACAAATACATCGGCTGAAATAATAAGTAATTATCAGATTAATACCAAAAATGAAGTAAAACTGGGTCTAACTATTTTTAACGAAAAGTATAATTATATAGATGGTACAATTTCCTCGGATATTCCTCGGAATTTAGACATCAATAAGCAACTCATTAAGATGCAATATAGTTTTGACAATGTAAATTATGATTATTATTTGGTAAAAGGTTTTAGAAGCAATTCGTATCTTCAGTTTGTAGTTTCTGATAAAAATTTTCAAGATAAGTTTGTCATTGGCTGGAACGATTTTTTGTTTTACAAACGAGTTGGAGACAAAGGAAACTGGGCTTCTAGACTACGATTGGGGTTGGCTACAAATAATATAAGTCCGTTTTCTCCATTTTCGGTAGATAATAACCTGAACATAAGAGGCGTGGGCAATATTATTGATAGAGGAACTGGTGCTATAGTTTTTAATACTGAATTTAGAAAAACTTTGTATGAAAAAAAATGGTTTGTTTTGCAAGGAAATGCTTTTGTAGATAGTGGAACTTGGAGAAACCCGGGTGGAAATTTTAGTGATTTTAGTAATCAAAAAAACATTAGAATTTATCCAGGTTTAGGTATTCGATTTATTCATAAAACAATTTTTAATGCTGTTTTCAGGCTTGATTATGGCTACGGAATTACAAAAAATGCTTCTAAAGGGTTTGTTTTTGGAATTGGGCAGTATTTTTAGGAAAAGGCAAGAAAAATAAAAAGTGTACCATAGATACACTTTTTACCAACTAAATTTAAAACAAAACAATTACTTATGGGAGCTAATTTTGTTTAATGAAACGCTTAACCACACGTTCATTTTCTTTATTACCTATTTCGATAAAATAGATTCCGTTATTTAATTGTGAAACATCAACTTTATTATTTTCGATAGAAATAGTGTGTTTGAGCGTAATTAATGACCCTAATGAACTGTATATTTTTACTGATAAATCATTTTCAGAAAAAGAATCTAAATCAATATTTAATTCATTAGAAACCGGATTTGGATAAACTTTGAAATTGTTTTTTGTAAAGTTATCTGTTCCTAAAACAGAGCAGTTTGCAGAAGTAAAAGGAGTTATAGTTCCAAAATCCCAAAATTGACTAAAGGTCACACAATAAAAAAAGACTTTGGTGTAACTACTAATATTTACACCAAATGGAATATTTGAAGTAAAAGAGTGTGCTCCATCTGGATTCGTATTGCTGCTTACTATTCCAAAAAATATATTTGGCAATGTTGTAGGGTTTGTGGTTTTTAGTTGTGCATTAGTTAAACTTCCTGGATTAACAAGAAATACTCTCACATCAGGACCAGAGCTCGTGTTAAAATTAGACAATGTGTTTAGAGTAACTGTATTGTCAGTATTCAGTACAACTTGGACAGAATTAGCGCCTGTAATATTGTACATTGGTACACTTGTATTGTTGCCAAAACCTGTTGCAATTGCTGTGCATTGTGCATTTACGTTTGGAAATATTCCAAAAACAACAAAGAAAATAGCTAAAGTAAAATTTTTCATAATCGAATAGTTTTGATACAAAATTGTATAAAACAGGTGAAAAAGGAGTTTGCAATTTTACCTTAATAATTATCAATTTTACATCCATTTAGAGTTTATCTCTAAACACTTTTGGCGAAATTCCTTGCTTGTTTTTGAAAAATCTGCTGAACGATTGTATATCTTCAAAACCGAGTTCAAAAGCCGTTTCCTTGATGCTTTTTTCGGAATACATTAGAATTCTTTTGGCTTCAAGAAAAATTCTGTCTTGAATAATTTGTAACGGACTTTTACTTAAATGCTGCGCAAAAAGATTGGTCAACGACTTGGCTGGTTTGTTTATCAAATCAGCATATTGAGAAACTGAATGTTTGGTTTTAAAGTGCATTTCTACAAGATAATTGTAGTTTCTAATGATGTCAATCTTGCTTTCTTGAAGGTGGTAAATTTGATTTTCTTCTTTAAAAACACGTGTTCCTAAAATCAAAAACCGTTTTAAAAGCATTTGTAACATTTCGATTTGAAGATTGTCTTTTGATGCTAATTCCGACATAAAAACGCCCCAAAGCACTTCAAATTTTTTAGTGTTTTCTTCATTCAATGAAATTATTGGCACTTGCGAAGCACCAAAAAACAAAACTCCTTTACAACCAATTTCGCTATCGTGATTATCAATGCAATAAAAATTCCGATTGAATTTCAGTATATTTAACGTATCAATTTTTGAAATATCAACATTATGAAATTCCGTCAAAAAAACCATTTGATTTGGTTTCAAAATATAACTTACGCTATCAATAATCAATATGGTTTCAATTTCCGTATTCCAATAGATAGACAAAACACCATCGTTGATTTTAGTGATTTTTTCAGTATCTGAACTTTTTATAGCAGATACTAAAAGATACTCATCTGATTTTCCAATAAATTCCATAGCTATTTTATTTTATTTTGATAATAATCTAACATACTTTCGACAGAATGTCCTAATCGTCTTTTGAGATGAATGACTGTAAAGTGATATTGCAATCGCCAAACACCATTTTCTCGGTATCTTCTGGCGGAAGTTATTAAATATTTTGGAATTATCACAAACTTTTCTATTTGACACAATCTTTTGATGATTTCGTTGTCTTCATAAATGAGATATTTTTCATCATATCCTCCAATTAGGTCAAATAAATCTTTGGTAACAAATAAAGATTGGTCGCCACCACGACACGAAATGTGATTTATTCTTGTGAACCATTGCGATACCAATAAAACAGGATGTGAATAGTCAAACTTCATTCTAAAACAGCCGGCTTTATTCCCATTTTGAACTTGTTCCAAGATATATAAATCGAAGTTCTTGGGAGGAAAACTATCGCAATGCAAGAAATATAAAATTGTCCCTAAAGCTTTTTTTGCACCAGCATTCATTTGTTTGGCTCGTCCTTTTTCGGAATAAATAAGTCTTGCTTTTTGATGATTTTGAACTGCTTTTTGCGAACCATCATTGCTGCCACCATCAACCACAATAATCTCGTAATCAATGGTTTTTGAAATTGTATTTTCTAAATGCAACAAAAGCCGATGTATGGCATCGACTTCGTTGAATATGGGAATAATGATGGAAATCTTATTCATTCAAATTCCAGTTGTATTCTTTGTATTTTACTTTTGCACTTTTATTGATTTTTATGGAACTGTATTTATTTAGAAAATCAATCAACGTTCCTTTGGTTTTGAAATCGCCCGAAAACCAATCGAAAATACTCGAAATTTCAACTTTATCTGGTGCAATTGTATTTTTAGTTTTATCATTTACAAATGATTTTGCCGCTGTTTCTAATTGTTTCTCTAATCCCGTTTCTGTATATGCTTCATTTGTTAAATTCGGACAAGAAAAAGAAGCACAATTGATGGCAAAATGAATTCTTGGTTCGTTCATTTTGCGTAATATTTTATGTTCAATTTCGCCTAAACTATATTTTTTATTTCCTAAAGTAAAAAATGCTGTGTCCCAAGGATTATCAATTTTTTTGATGCTTTTTATGGGATAATTGTCCAAAATTAATTTAACGGTATAAGCATTATAGGCATTTATCCAATAAGCAAGTACAGCATTTTTAGACCACGATTTTTCAGGTAGATTTTTTGTTAATAAATCCAAATAGGATTGCAAAGCGGCTGCATCTTTTTTGAAACCTTTATAATCAACATTTCCTTTACTAGAAACGTATTTTTGCAATAAATCATTCCATTGTTTATGATCAATAGTTTTGCCGTCAGTAGTAATTTCTGTTTGTGTGCCGAAAGCAATTTCAGGAATTGTATTGTTGTTGTTTGCACAGGATATAAAAGGCAATAACGCCAAAATCAGAACTATTTTTTTCATTTCAAATTGATTTACTGTTTCAAGTATTGACGCATTATGGTTTTAATCCTGGCAAATTATTTTTTGAAAGGATATAATTCTTGCTTAATAAAGTCTTTAGGAAAGCTATTTTCATCGTCAAATCCTAATTCAATATCCCGTCCGTCTGTTGGAACAAAATTGGTTTTAAAAAGATAATCCCACACGCTCAATGAAATTCCAAAATTGATACCGTTTTTATTGGGTAAAACTTTGCTATGGTGCCAAATGTGCATTTTTGGATTATTGAATAAATACTTAAGAAAACCATAATCCCAGCCCAAATTGGCGTGATTTAAATGACCAATAGCAATAGAAATGAAGTGAACAATAAAAACATCTTCTAATGAAAAACCGCCGATTAGAATTAGTGGAATGTATAAAATCGTTTTATATACAATGGGTTCCATCCAATTATAGCGAAAATGAGCTGCAAACCCCATTTCTTTTACAGAGTGATGTGTTTTGTGAACTTTCCATAGAAAAGGGATAGTATGTAGTAATCTATGAGTATTCCACTGTATAAAATCGCTTATAATAAAAAATAAAAGTAAAGCGATAGGTTTTGAAAAATCGGATAATGAAAACAATTTTATAGAAGTTAATTGCAACCCAATAACCGAAAGGAAATCATTAAAAACTTGTTCTGTTATATTGGACAAAGCAATCAACAAAATGAGGTTTAAAATGAAGAAATTGAAAAATAAATAAAACAAGTCTAGCCAAAAATCTTTTCGGAATACCGGTTGATTTTTTCTCCAGGGAAAAAGTAATTCCAATATCCAAACGACTAATGATATAGCCAATAATCCGTAGAAATAATTATCCCATTTCCAATACAGAATTTCGCTTATTAAGTAGTTCAAATAACCACCGTAAGAATTGATTATTATATCGATGTACTTTTCCATTTTGGTTTAGTTGCTCTTTTGAAGTTTGTAATAACTACTTTTTTCTAAATCTTCAAAGGTGTCAATATCATTTAGGGTTTCTAAAAATTCAATTTTGTAATTCTCTAAATCTTTCAAAGTTGATGACAAAACGGAAGACGTTCCCCAATCCTTATTTTTAAAAATGGAAGTGATTACTTTTTTCAATCCTAACAGATAATATCCGCCATCTTCTGCTGGACCAATAATAACATCATTACTTTCTAATTTATTGAAAGCTTCGTTGATATGATTGGCTAGCAAATCAAATAAATCACTACCAATTATGATGCAATTTTGATAACCTAAATCAAATAATGTTTGAAAAGCATTCTGCATTTTAGCTCCTAAATGGGAACCAAATTGTATTCTTTTTTCAAATAAAGTTCCCAGCCACAAGTCGTTAGTTTCTATATTTTCATCATAAAAGACAAATTTATCACAATCTAAATTTTGGGTTTCGGTCATTGTATGAAAAAGTAAATCATTGTAAACTTCCAATGCTTTCTCATTGCCAATTGTTTTTGCCAATCGGGTTTTTACTTTTCCCAATTGTGGATTTCGGGTAAAAATTATTAGTGCGTTAGTCTTCATAAACTTTAGTTCCCTTTTTTAGATAAACACTCCATTCTTTATTGAAAGTATGAATTTTATCGGTTTCTATATTTTGATTAGTAACTACTTTTCCACCATTGTTTTTCCATTCAAAAATGCCTCCGTATAAATTGAAAATATTTTTGTATCCTAATTTTAGTAGCTTTTCGCCAATTTTTTCACTCCGAACACCAATGGAGCAATACACGACAATAGTGGCGTTTTTATCTTTTAGGATTGTGGTAACTTTTTTATTGTCGAATTTATCAAATCCTACATTTATGGCATTTTCAATATGGCTAACGTTGAATTCCTTGATTTCTCTGGCATCCAATAAAACAAAGTTTTCCTTTGATTGGAGTTCGTTAACACTAATGTAAGGAACAGATTTTTTGTTCAATTTTTCTAAAACTTTTGGAATTGTATTTTGAGCAAAACAGAAAGTTGTTAGAATTATAGCAATTGTTGTTATTAGAAATTTCATTGTATCCGTTTACTAATTGTCATTATTGGACGAAGTAAATACAAATTCCTGACAAGCGATAATAAATAAAATTAATTTACTTTTGAAAGTTTAGCAATATTATTCATTTTATCTCTCAAAATTTTCATATCCTCACTGGATATGCAAATAAAAACTGCACATTAAGTTAAGCTACATTTTTGTAATTAATTTGATTGTTAAATTCTTCGATAGTTACGCATTTTTTTGAAGGAAAAAAGAATTGATAAAACATTATTTCTCCAAACTCAAATAGGCTTTTCCAATATTTGAAATTATATCTGAAGCGATAAACGACTGATAACCCGTTTCGTGCAAAGCAATATCGGCAGTCAAACCGTGAAGATAAACCCCAAGAATGGCAGCATTAATAGGTTCGTAAGATTGTGCCAATAAACTCGTAATCATTCCTGTAAGCACATCACCAGTTCCGGCTGTTGCCAAAGCTGGGTTTCCTGTAGTGTTTTCATAAATGGTTTCGCCGTCAATTATGAATGTTGGTGCGTCTTTCATCACAATTATAAGATGATGCAGTGTAGAAAAGGCAATCGTTTTTTCGAATTTTTCAGCATTAGAATTCCATTTTCCTATTAGTCTTTCCAATTCTTTTTGATGTGGCGTGAGAATCGCTTTATCAGGCAATAACGAAATCCATGCTGCATTTTGAGATAAAATATTTAGTGCATCGGCATCGATGACTAAAGGAGTTTTGTCGTTTACCAGAAATTCGTGAAAAGCATTTTGGGTTTCGGGTTTCAATCCCATTCCGGGTCCAATTCCGATGGCATTAGGCGTGAAATCAAATTCTATTTTTGAAATAAATTTTTCCTGACTATCGGTCAAAACCATCACTTCGGGAATGGAAGTTTGGATAATTTCGTAACCACATTGCGGGATGAAAGCAGTAACTAAACCACATCCCGTTTTCAAACAAGCCTTTGATGACAAAGCCATTGCTCCTATTTTGCCATAACTTCCACCAATTAACAAGGCGTGTCCTTGGATCCCTTTGTGAGTGTGGGCATCAATGGGTTTGTATCGCTTTAGGATTTCCTTTTTGTGGATTTGAATTGGATTTTTCATTGCTTTTGTTTGCATAAAGTTACGAATTTTAAATGATTGAACTTTTTTTTAATTTATTAGTTTTTTGTAAGTGAAATTGTTATGTTTGAATGACTATTGAAAAACTCGCAAATTGCGCAAAGCCAATTAAAATTGGGTTAATTATTGGTAGTGCGTGGCGTAGGTACTATGTTCTTGAAAAACCGAAGAAATAAAGAAAAAATATGAAAAAAATAACATTTTTAGTATTATTAGCTACGATTTTGACTTCTTATGGGCAAAATTACGACGATTTAATAAAAAAAGCAGATTCTTGTTATGATGCAAAACAATATAAAAATTCAACCGAATTTTTTGCAAAAGCATTTAAAATAAATCCTGAATCAAAAAAGAATTTTTATAATGCTTCTTGTGCCGCTTCATTAGCAAAAGAAAATAAAAAATCGCTAAAATGGTTAGAAATTGCAATAAATAACGGTTTTGACAATTTAAATCATATAAAAACTGATTCTGATTTAGATAATATTCGAGAAGAAAGGAGGTATAAATCAATAATAGATAAACTTCAAAAAAAGGTAGATGAAATTGAAGCTAATTATGATAAACCATTACAAAAAGAATTGCTTGAAATATTTAAAGATGACCAAGAAATAAGAAATCAATATGTTTCTGCACAAAAAAAATATGGTTATCAAGGAAAAGAAACGGATAGTTTAGGGAAAATTATGATTTTAAAAGATAGTTTGAACTTAATTAAAATTGTTAAAATATTAGACGAAAAAGGTTGGGTTGGAAAAGATACAGTTGGCCAACAAGCCAATCAAACATTTTTTCTTGTAATTCAACATTCAGATTTAAAAGTTCAACAAAAATATTTACCAATGATGAGAGAAGCTGTAAAAAAAGGAAATGCAAATTCAGGTTCATTAGCATTATTGGAAGATAGAATTGCTTTGAGAGAAGGAAGAAAACAAATTTATGGAAGCCAAATCGGAACAAATCCTGTAACCAAAACACAATATGTACTTCCTTTAGATGACCCTGATAATGTGGACAAAAGAAGAACAGAAGTTGGTTTAGGAACTTTAGCAGATTACGTTAAGAACTGGAATATTACGTGGAATATCGAACAGTATAAAAAAGATTTACCAGAAATAGAGGAATTGAGTAAACCAAAAAAATAAACACCACACACGAACCCACTGCTACCGCACGAATCCTTTCGTGTGGTTTATTTAATTTATACACCAAATTGTCTCCAGCTGCGAAGTCTCCCCAAAAAAGCAAAAAAACAGAAATCTGAGAAATAAAATTTAATTTGTTCCCAAATTGGTAAATAATTTGTATTTTTGTAAAAAAAGATTTGAGAGTAGTTGCGAAAAAGATATTGAGAGATTTTTGGGGAAAACACGAAGATTGTGAACAACAATTAAAAGCGTGGTTTCGTGAAGCCGAAAAAGCCGAATGGGAAAATCCGAACCAAATAAAAGAAGAATATCCAAGCGCAAGCATTCTGAATGACAATCGAGTAGTTTTTAATATAAAAGGAAATAATTACAGATTGATAGTAAAAATAAGCTACGAATATCAAATGATTTGGATTCGATTTATTGGAACTCATGCAGATTATGATAAAATTAACGCAAACACAATTTAGATTATGAACATAAATCTTATAAAAACAGAAAACGATTATAATCAAGCATTAGAAAGACTTGAAATAATTTTTGACGCAAAAAAAGGAACGGAACAAGGCGATGAATTGGAACTTTTAGGAATGTTAATTGACCAATATGAAAACGAACATTTTCCGATTGGTTTACCTGATCCAATTGAGGCAATAAAATTCAGAATGGAACAAATGGGCTATAATCAAAATGATTTGGCTAAAATTGTTGGATTTAAAAGTCGAGCAAGTGAAATTTTGAATCGAAAAAGAAAATTATCATTAGAAATGATTCGTCAATTACATAACGAATTAAATATTCCGACAGACGTTTTAATACAAACCTATTAGCAAACACAAACACCGCAGCCTAACAATAAAAACTGTTACACAACCTTTCTGCTCCCAAAAAACCCTTTGCCACTCAGAATAAAATCAATAAATTAGCCGCTTCAAATTTTATCTAAATCTACAATGAAAAATACTGCGCTAACGCAAATACACGAGAGTTTGGGAGCTAAAATGCTTCCGTTTGCCGGATACAATATGCCTATTTTATATGAAGGTGTCAATGCTGAACACGAAACCGTTCGGAATGGTGTTGGCGTTTTTGATGTGTCTCACATGGGCGAATTTTTGTTGACCGGCCCAAATGCTTTGGCTTTAATCCAAAAAGTAACTTCAAACGACGCTTCAACTTTAACTATAGGAAGAGCACAATATTCTTGTTTGCCCAACAACGACGGCGGAATTGTGGACGATTTGATTGTTTACAAAATGA
>DZAU01000073.1 GCA_022729635.1 Flavobacterium psychrophilum | reverse complement strand
CCTGCCATTCATAACCTCTGCCATAAGTTCCTCCAGTGTTATAAATTAAAGTCGAACTTGTTCCATAAATTGGCGATTGATAAAAAAACCCATTTGCATTAATTTGCGCTGTACCGTTTAATGTTAATGTTGAAGAACTTAGAGTCACCCCCGATGCAGTAGCAAAAGTTCCTGTGACTGTTCTCGACATTGAGTTCATCGTTACACCTTGTCCAGAATTTGTCACATTAAACGGACCATTTGTTGAAGGCCAAAATACATCCCCATTATTCACTCCATAACTTCCGCCAGAGGATTGATAAAAAATTAAAGTTCCTGTCGCTCCATAAGTAAAATTTGTTTCCGAAGCATATCCTCCAGCTCGTAATTCGAATCCTCCATTTACGGTTGTAGTTCCCGTTCTTGTTAATGGTGTTGAAGTATAAACTGTGTGACCAGCTGCAATAGTAACATTGTCTGTATTTGTTGGCACTGACCCTGTTGACCAAACTGTTGAGTCATTCCAATCGCCAGAATTTATCGAGGTTGGGCCTGAAGCCGCTGGTAAAGAATTATAAACCCCAATATCATCCACTTCAAATTCCGATGTTGTAGTATAAATTCTAAAAGCTGTGGCGGCTAAACTAGCTGTGGCGGCTGAATATGTTCCAACCAAAACTCCATCAACCCATAAATCACATTTGTTTGAGGCTAATATACTACTATTACCATAGTTTAAACTCCCCGCTGTATTGTTAAAGACAATTACAACCGTGTAAATTGTTGAAGTTGCAACAGTTTGAACAGCTGTCCAAGCACTTGAGTCCCTAATTTGTAAACTTGTTCCACTTACTTGAAAAGCAGAAGATAATTGTGCACCTGTAAATCCGTTTGCAGACCCAAAAGAAGCTCCTGAACCAACACCACTAAGCAATACAGCACTTGTAAGTGAACTAGGCGTTTTAAATTTAAAAGTAAAAGTACCGCTACTAAAAGAAGTTAATCCAGTCTTATCAACTGTAGATATTGAAGTCCCTTTTGCTCCAATTAAACCAGAACTCCCAGTAAACGAAGATGGGTTTTTAGCAATAATTTCATTAACTAATGTGTTTGCTGTTGTAGATGTTCCAACTCGAATATATGAGAAAGCAGTATTGCTTGTGGTTAAAGCAGTAGCATCAGCCAAAGTTCCAAAATTTTCAGAAAAAATAGGACTAGATAGCGTTCCTTGCCCATAAGAACTCCCAACTCTCACAAACAAGGCAATCGTAATAAATAGTAATTTTAATTTCATAAAGCCTAATCTATATTTTTTAGTATTGTATGTCGTTTTTATCCATAAAAAAATAGATTAAGAAAATAGTGGTAGTTTTGGGGTTTTAAATGTACGGCAAAAGTGTTTATTTTCAATTTTTTTAGAACATATATTTATTAACAATTCAAGGGACAACTCACTGATTTTAAGAGTTTTTAAAGCATCGATAAAATGCAAATATGTTCGATGAAAACGAAGAAAATCTCCTTTATTTCATTTTTTATAATCTTAGTAAGACGAAATAAAAGTGAATGTTTTTAAAAAAAAAATTTATACAAACCCTCGATTTAATTAAGGTTTGATGTCAAATACCATTTAGAGTCAAAATTCGAGGTCATTTCATATTAAAAAAAGTGTACTTTTAACAGTATGAAAGCATTGCAATTTCCATTGGCGAGAATAACGATAGGGTTTATGTTGGGCATTTTGCTTGCCTATTATTTCAAACCTAACGTTTCGATTGCGTTTTCTTTGCTTTTTGTTGTTGGTTTTGCTTTTGTCCTGGCGTATTTTGTTTCGAAAAACAAGGCGGTTAATCCCCTTTATTTCGGGTTGGCGACTTATTTTCTCTCTTTTGGTATTGGAACAACCACTCAAATTATTCATACGAATTCCTTCCAGAAAAGCAACTACATTCACAGCCAATTTATTTTTGAAAAACCCCATTTAGTTTCGGTTATCATTCGAGAAAAACTGCGAAGTTCCAGTTATAACGACCGATACATTGCCCTTGTAAACAAAATAGACGATTCAGTAAAAACGGGTCGGATTCTGCTGAATGTCAGGAAAAACAGCTTGAATCAAGCCTTCGAAATTGGAACTCATTTGCAATTCTCAGAAAGTTTTTACCAAAGTGGTCCAGCAAAAAACCCCAACCAATTTGATTATGGCAAATACCTCGAAAGCAAACAAATCTATGCTCAGATTTATGCCGATGCTTCGGAGATTAAAACGGGTTCTTTCATCGAAAAAGACGTATGGTATTACACTTCGAAACTGCGTTCAAAAATTATTCACAACTTAGAAAAAAATCATTTTAATTCTGAAGAACTCAACGTTGCCATCGCTTTGATTTTAGGGCAGCAACAGGATATTTCGCCCGAGATTATCCGGGATTATCAATTTGCCGGAGCCATACATATTTTGTCGGTTTCAGGTTTACACATTGGGTTTATTTTGTTGTTTGTGACCTTTCTGCTAAAACCTTTTCCCAACACGCGACGCGGGTCGTTTTTCAAGCTGATTATTATTCTGGTTTCCTTGTCTTCCTTTGGTTTAATCGCTGGTTTGGCGCCATCGGTGCTTCGTTCGGTTACGATGTTTTCGTTTGTCGCCATCGGAATGTATCTACGCCGAAGCACCAATATTTTTCACACTTTACTGGTTTCGATCTTGCTTATTTTATTGGTTGAACCTTCTTTTTTATTTGATGTGGGTTTCCAGTTGAGTTATGTTGCCTTGTTTTTTATCCTTTGGCTGCAGCCTTTATTAGCCCAACTTTGGCTGCCAAAAAATATCATTTTGAAATACTTCTGGGATATTCTAACGGTTTCATTTGCGGCACAAATAGGTGCTTTTCCGTTGAGTATTTATTATTTTCATCAGTTTCCGGGTTTGTTTTTTGTGACAAATCTGGTTATTATTCCGTTTTTGAGCGTGATTATGGCGTTGGGCGTTTTGGTGATGGTCTTGGCGGCTTTCGATTTTGTTCCGCTATTTCTTGCCAAATCACTGGAATGGAGTATTTTTATTTTGAATAAAATCATCAATTCGATTGCATCGCTGGAGCAATTCATCATTCAGGGAATTCCGTTTAACTGGCAGTTGCTTTTGAGTGTGTATTTGTTGATAATTGCAACCGTTATTTGGTTTAAAAAACCCAGTTTCAACAGATTGGTTTTGGCATTAACAACGATAATTATTTTCCAAATTACTTATTTTGAAACTCATTGGAACATACAAAATCAAAGAGAATTGGTGATTTTCAACTCGAAGAAAAATTCATTGATTGCAGAACGAAACGGTGAAAATGTCACTTTATTTGCCAATGACAGTCTTTTGAAAACAAGCTCGACAAACCAGACGCTATCCGCTTATTTAATGGGGAATTTTAGTCATTTAACCGTTAAGAAAAGGCTTGGGAATCTGGTTTATTTTAACGGAAATAAAATTCTTATTTTGGATAGTTTAGGTGTTTATCCGACAGCCTTTCGACCTGATATTGTCGTACTTACTCAATCGCCAAAGATAAATCTGGAACGTTTACTACAAAGCGTTAAGCCTAAAATAGTTGTGGCTGATGCTTCAAATTTTAAAACCATTCAAAAACTGTGGAAAGCGACTTGCCTCAAAAAGAAAATCCCTTTTCACACTACTGCCGAAAAGGGATTTTATAGGTTGGAATGAAATTATTTCTTTTTCAGAATTCCATCAGCTTCAGCCAACCAAGGTTTTGGTCCGCCGGCAACATAACCTAAACTTCCAATGCCAGTAAAATTAGGTTTTCCCTCTTTTATTTTTGCTGTTGCAAACCATATCGTTGGAAATCCTTGAATAGCAAAAGTTTGTTGCATCTGATTATTCTGAAATTTAAGAGCTTCTGATTGTGGCGTTTTTCTTGGATAATCCAAAACTACCAAAACTGCGTTTTTCTTTGCCCAAGTCGCAAATTCTGGGGTTTTCAACACTTCTTTTTGTAAACGAATACACCATCCACACCAGTCGCTTCCTGTAAAAAACAACAACATTGGTTTTTTGGTTTTGTTTGAGATGGAAATGGCTTTATTGACATCGGTTTCCCATTTTAGTTCTTGAGCCTGAACGGCAAAAGAGCCTAATACGAATGCTAAAATTAAAAATGTTTTTTTCATAGTATTGATTTTAAAATTGATTTTATTTTTTTTTCATTATTCAAAAACAGTGCCACTATTTTACACCGTGCATTAATTTTTTTATTACGGGAGCCATCGCAATTGCAAACGCAGCCACGGCTACAGATATTATTGTCAGCATCCAAAAGAAATAGCTTAGGCCGTGTTCGTTAGCGATTTTATCAATGTTTTCACCAAACATACCGGCTCCTTTCATCCCGATTGCGACGGCAAGATACCAAACTCCAAACATAAATGCAATCATTCGAGCCGGAACGAGTTTGCTTACATTGGACAATCCCACAGGAGAAATACATAATTCTGCCATAGTAAAAAACAGATACACTAAGATAAGCCATATCATGCTTACCGAAGCTGTTTTGGCTCCAGGTTCGATTCCATCTGCTCCAAAAGCGATGCAAGCCATTCCCAAAGCGAGCAATGACATCCCAATGCCGTATTTATAATTTGCCGATGGATTGTATTTACTTTCCCACCATTTCGAAAATAAAGGAGCCAGAGAAATGATAAATAAGGAATTTAAAGTGGAGAACCAGGTTGCAGGAACTTCGGTTAATGGTGCCGTAACTTTTTCGATTTTTAAAAACGTTAATGTTTCATCAGACAAGGTTAAAATGCCCGCTGTATAATAATCTTTGGCTAACATCCATAAAGCGATTGTCCAAATAATAACGAAACTGCAACTTAAAATAATGGAAGCTAAAGTGAATTTCTTGAAAGTCTGTTTGAACATCAAGGACAATACCCAAGTAATTATGGTTAGCGGTAAAATTGTCATCAGGGAATTTGCAATCAAAAATATAAAACTCCAATTGCCTTCCAAAACACGGTTGGTGTAATCTTTGGCAAAAATGGTTAAACTGTTTGGTGATTGTTCGAATATTGCCCAAAAGAAAATGGTTAAGAAAGCAAAAAAGGTTACTGCCATTAATTTTTCTCGGGTGATTTTTGAATAATGCGTAAATCGGTAAACAAGCAACATGATAAATAAAATCAGCGCGGTAAGAATGGCAATTGAATTTCCGTTTTCGCCAAGAAAACCAAAAACATCAATTTTACCTCCAGAAATTTTTGAAACCGGAGCATTCAAAATCCAAAGTAATCCCAATGTTGCCATAAGTGCAATTAACCCCAATTGGATTGGCGTAAAAGGATTTCTTTTATCGGTATCCGATACTTCTATTTTTGCTTTGCTTGCTGCGTTTGGTTTTAAACCAATAGTACCAAAAATGCTTTGCGACAACCAAAATTGCAACATTCCGAAGAACATAAAAATTCCTGCTAAACCAAACCCATAGCTCCATCCCACTTTTTCGCCTAAATAGCCACAAAGTAATATTCCGAAGAAAGCACCAGCATTCACACCCATATAAAACAAGGTGTAGGCTCCATCTTTTTTATCGGGACGATCTTTGTACATTTCAGAAATAATGGAAACCATATTTGGTTTGAAAAATCCGTTACCAAAAACCAATAAAACCAATCCGAGATATATAGAAAATTCGGTTTCGACCGCCATTGCCGCATGTCCTAAAGTCATTAAACTGGCACCAATAACAACAGCCCAACGATAGCCAATTTTTTTATCGGCAAAATAACCGCCAAGCATTGTAGACAAATAAACTAACCCAACGTAGGAGCCAAAAAGAGAAGAGGCGTTTTCGCGAGTCCATTCCCAACCGCCGTCTAATGATGAAGCGGTTAAAAACAAAATGAGCAAAGAGCGCATTCCGTAGAAAGAAAATCGTTCCCACATTTCGGTGAAAAACAAAATGAATAATCCAGCAGGATGTCCTAAAACTGGATTTTTAAAAAACTGGTCGGTGGTGTTCTGTGTCATATTATTATTTAACTTCTTGCATTAATTTTTTTACTAAGGGTGAAATTGCTATTAAAATTAGACCTGCTACTAAAGCGTAAAGTCCAAGTTGTTTGTATCCTTCTGTATAGTTTATCAATATTTCAGATTTGGTTGCTCCATCTTTTGCTTCCGAAAGAAAGGCACCAATTATTCCCGCAACATATTGTCCGTAAGCACTTGCTAAAAACCACATTCCCATCATCATTCCTTGAAGATTTTTGGTCGAAAGCTTTGTCATAATTGACAATCCAATAGGGGACAAGCAAAGTTCTCCAAAGGTAATTACTAAAAGTGCTAAAGTAAATACATTTAAGGAAGTAATTCCGGAAAGTGTCGCGAAAAATTTGGTTGCAAAAAGCACATAATATCCTAAACCTAAAAATATAAAACCAAGTCCAAATTTGATAATAGTATTTGGCTCTAATTTTCTTTTGCTTAACCATATCCATAACAATCCTAATAGTGGTGCCAGAAAAATAATAAAGAAAGCACCGCCCGAATTATTAACTCCATTTGGATCTAAATTCATCCCTAAAAGATTTTTATCTAAATTTTCGGCAGCAAAAATACTAAGCGAACCGCCACTTTGCTCATAAATTCCCCAAAAAATAATTGAAAATAAAATAAAAACTAATGCTGCCCAAAGTTTATTTCGTTCGGCTGGAGTCACTTTTGTCATTTCATAGAAAAGATAAAGTAGCGTTAATGGTCCGATTGTCCACATAAAATAATCAGTATATTCTGTTTTTGAAACCATTATTTGAATAATAGGGACTAATAGAATTGTTCCTGCATAAACAGAATATTCTATCCATTTTGCAATAGGCTTTGATTTGTCTTCGGCTAACGGATGACCAGGTTGTAAACCTATTGTTCCTAATGACTTTTGAGTGAAAACAAAGTTGACTAAACTTATAATCATCACGATTGCTGCCAATCCAAAAGCAACGTTCCATCTTTTATCTTCTGGAATTGAATCGGCAAACATTTCACCTTTTCCAATAGCAATACAAATATATCCGCCGAGTAATGCGCCTAAGTTTATTCCCGCATAAAACAACGAAAAGCCGGCATCAGTTCTCGAATCGCCTGCTTTGTATAATTTGCCGACCATAGTCGAAATATTAGGCTTAAAAAAACCAGTTCCAATAATGGTAAATGAAATACCTAAGAAGAAAAATTGATGAGGATCAGTTGCCAAAATGGCACTTCCGACAATCATTAGTAATCCGCCCCAAAACAACGATTTTCTGAAGCCTAGTATTTTATCTGCGAAAAGTCCGCCTATAAATGTGAATGCGTAAACGAATGCCTGAGTTGCACCATACTGTAAATTAGCTTCTGTTTTTTGAAAATTAAGTTGCGAAATCATGAAAAAAACAAGCATTCCTCTCATTCCATAAAAACAAAAACGTTCCCACATTTCGCTAAAAAACAAACTCCAAATTTGTTTTGGATATTTGCCTTCAAAGTTTTGAATTTGATTTAAGGTTAATTTTTCGGGCATCGTTCTGATTTAATGGTAAAAATAAATTAAGTAATCCTTTTTAGAGGGTTTGTTTTTCATGATTTATTAAAAACAAACCTACAAGTGTCAATTGTAGGTTTGAAAGTAGCTTATTAAATTATTTATCAATTCGTTTGACCTTCTATGTGGTCGCTATGCATTCTTTTTTCTAACCAAGAACTTAGCACAAAAAGAATTGCAGCCGCGACGCCAGACATGATTATGAATAACACAAAGAACTCATATAAATTGGATATTTGAAATCCTAAAAATTTTGTTGCTCCTCCAGTTCCATCTTCTCCTCCAGGAATTAAGGCACTTAATGTTCCCGCAAATTTATTCGCTGCAGCATTTGCCAAAAACCAAGTTCCCATCATTAAAGAAGATAAACGTAATGGCGCTAATTTAGAAACCATTGATAAACCAATTGGTGACAAACATAATTCTCCAACAGTATGAATAATGTATAAACCAATTAACCACCACATTGAAACTTTCTCTCCTAATCCTAAACCTTTAACAGCGATTGCAATTATAACATAACCCATTGCAACTAATCCTAAACCAATTGCCATTTTTTTAGGAGATGATGGTTCTAATTTTCGGGCATATAAAAAGCCCCAAACCATAGTCATTATTGGCGCAAGTGAAATAACTGCCAATGGATTTACGGATTGAAAATAGGAAGCTGGCATTTCCCAACCAAACAATGTTCTTTCGGTTTGTCTATCTGCAAATAATGTCAAAGAAGCTCCAGCTTGCTCGAATGCTCCCCAGAAAAAAATCACAAAAAAAGCAAGAATAAAAATCACTGTAATTCTTTGCGTTTCAATTTTAGATAAACTTTTATCGCTAAAAATTAATACCGGCATGGCTATCATTGCGCCATAAATAAAATAACTAATAACATCAATATCGCTTTTAAACATTTGTTTGAAGTTCAACATAAAGAAGATAATTGCAATTGAACCAACAATCATTAAGATACTTTTAACGTCTAATTTTTTAACAGGTAAACCAATGTGTTTTCCTTCTTCAGAAATAAGGTATTTCTTTTGACCAAGAATAAATGCTATTATTCCTAACAACATCCCAATACAAGCCGCCAAGAATCCCCATTTGAAATCCATAGAACCGCAAACTAATGGCGAAAAGAATGCACCAAGGTTAATTCCCATATAGAAAATGGTAAAGGCACTGTCTATTCTTCTGTCGTTTGCAGGATACAATTGCCCTACCATTGTAGAAATATTGGGTTTGAAGAATCCGTTTCCAATAATAATTACTGTTAATCCCATCCACATTAAAGAAACACCTCCATCGGCTCCAGCCGAAGCACTCAAAAACATAAAAAACTGGCCTATTGCCATCAGTAATCCTCCAATGATAATACTCCTTCTGTTTCCTAAAAATTTATCGCATAAATATCCTCCTAAAAGAGGTGTTAAATAGACTAATCCTGTATAACTTCCATAAATTTCTGACGCATCGGCATCTTTCATTAATAATACTTTAGTCATAAATAGAATAAAGATTGCTCTCATTCCATAATAGCTGAATCGTTCCCACATTTCTGTGAAAAATAGGAAATAAAGTCCTTTTGGATGTCCTGTTTTTACCGCTGCTTCACTCATTTTTATTTTGGTTTAAATTATAAATTATTTTATGAAATTAAAAATACGTTTTTTGTTTTTAGGTTCATCATCACAAACTATGATCATAATGTCGTCACAAATTGTGATGACCTTTTACAAATTATTTTGGATAAAATTAGTCATTTTATTAAACAATTGTATTCTTGTC
>DZAU01000072.1 GCA_022729635.1 Flavobacterium psychrophilum | reverse complement strand
AATAAAAAGTAATTTTAGTTTCATAAAGGTCATTTATATCTTAATAAAAAAAACCCCACTTTTATCCATAAAAAAAAGGGTAAGCTTTTAGATAGATTACAGGGGCTGTAAAGATACAACTAATTTATTTTGTTTTTTAATGTTTTAGCATTACTAAATTATTAACTTATACCAATTCTGTTTTTTAAGGCGGGTTCTAAAACCAAGCTACTTTCTATAACAAAATCTATTCGTTTTGCCATTTCGATTAACGGGAGACCGGAGCAAAGCAAACGGGCGAAGTAAAATCTTTGTATAATTAGATTTTTCAATACACTCTTGTCTGATAAAAGTAAAGTTTACCGAAATTTTTAAAATTTCGTCACAGATTCACACAGATTAAACGGATTTTATCTGTGTAAATCGGTAAAATCCGTATAATCTGTGAGCCATTATCTAATCTAATTTTATTATAAAAAACTATAAAATATAGTCTGTATTGATGAAGTTAGATTCTTTACTATTCAATAATTCCTGCAAAATTTTGTTGTTGTATTCGTTATCTTTTGACGCCACAAAAGTTCTAATCGAGAAAGAGCGCAACGCATCGTGAATGCTTAAAGTCCCCACTGCCGAATCTTTTCTTCCCGTAAACGGAAAAACATCTGGTCCTCTTTGGCAAGAGCTATTCAAGTTTACTCTGCAAACTAAATTGACCAATGTATCGATAAGTGGCGCAATGGTTTTTATATTTTGTCCAAACAAACTCACTTGTTGCCCATAATGAGATTCTGCCATATCATTCAACGGTTCTTGAATGTTTTTGAAAGAAATAATTGGTACAACTGGTCCAAACTGCTCTTCGTGATATACTCTCATTTCCTTATTTATTGGATACAACACAGCCGGAAAAATAAAATTTTCGGTACGTTCTCCACCTTTTGCATTCATCACTTTTGCTCCTTTGTTTGTTGCGTCATCAATCAATTCCTGAATATAAGCAGGCTTGTCTTTTTCCGGCAAAGGAGTGAGAAATGCTGATTTATCCCAGGGGTTTCCGTAATTTAGTGCATCTACTTTGGCAGCAAAACGTTTGTTAAATTCATCTACAATAGATTCATGAACATATAAAATTTTTAAGGCTGTACAACGTTGTCCGTTAAATGATAAAGATCCAGCAACACATTCCTGAATGGCTAAATCTAAATTAGCATCCGGCAAAATTATGGCGGGATTTTTTGCTTCCAATCCTAGAATTAAACGCAATCTGTTTTTATTTGGATGTAAATCCTGCAAAGCAATCGCCGATTTACTGTTTCCAATTAAAGCCAAAATAGAAACTTTTCCCGACTTCATAATCGGAGAAGCCACTTCTCGACCACGACCATAAAGTATGTTGATTACTCCTTTGGGAAAACTATTTCTGAAGGCTTCTAATAAAGGTGAAATTAACAAAACACCGTGTTTAGCCGGTTTAAAAATAACAGGATTGCCCATTATCAAGGCAGGAATCAACAAGGTAAAGGTTTCGTTTAAAGGATAATTATAAGGTCCAAGACACAAAACAACGCCCAAAGGTCCTCGTCGAACCATAGCATTTATGCCTTGTACTTTGCTAAATCTGGCACTGCGACTGTTTAATTCTTTGTAACTTTCGATGGTATCATAAATATATTCTACGGTTCTGTCAAATTCTTTTTCTGAATCGCCTAATGATTTCCCGATTTCCCACATCATAAATTTAACCACTTCTGTTCGGGTTGCTTTCATTTGTGAAACAAAATTTTCCATACATTTTATGCGATCAACCACTTTCATCGTTGGCCACAAACCTTGCCCATTATTGTATGCTTCCACTGCGGCATCGACCGTTTCCATGGCTTCATTTTCTCCCATAAAAGGAATGGTTCCCAGCAAAGTAGGCTCATAATTTTCGGTAGAAGAAATTGTGGAATATACGGGTGTTGTTTGCCCTGTCCATTTTTTTAATTCACCATTGACTAAATAAGTATCTTGGTTCAGCGGTGAGCTAATTTTGAATTCTTGAGGTATTGTATTCATATTATTATAAATGTATTATGTTTAAATTTTGTAGAATAAATTATAAAAACCATCAATTATTTTTCTGTCTTTATGGTGAAACTATTTCACCATTCCATTCTATAATTCCTCCCTGCAAATTATAGCTGTTTTCAAAACCAAGACTGTTCATCGCTTCGCAGGCTTTTTCACTTCTAACTCCAGAGCGACAATAGACATAATAATTTTTTGATTTATCCAATGTTTCTAATTCCTGCAAAAATTCTTGTACTTTATAAATATCTAAATTTATGGAATTTGGAATTATCCCGTCATTGCATTCCTCTTCCGTTCTAACATCGAGTATCACTGCATTTTCATCGGCTTCCAGTTGCGAAACCCATTCGTCTTGTGGTAAATTCATATATGTAGTTTTTTGTAAAAATACAAAGTTTTTAACTAACAATATACTGTCGTTTTGTGTTTTACATAACATTCAACCCACTTTCAAACGTCAAGATTATGAAAATTAATACATTAGACAAATACTTCTCTCTCCTCAATATTTTCCAAATAATAATTAAATGTTAAAACATTTGTATATACAAACAAAAATATATTACATTTGTACCTACAAATTACATATATACAAATATGAAAATTGAAGAAGAAATAAAAAGCACTATTCCATTAGACGAATCAAAAAAAGTCATTCTAAATGTTTTGTACACACAAAATGTGATTACTGATAAATTAAATGAAATCTTGAAACCTTATGAATTATCCGGAGAACAATACAATGTTTTGAGGATTTTAAGAGGCCAAAAAGGAAATCCGGCAAATATGTGTGTGATTCAGGAACGAATGCTTGCCAAAACAAGTAACACCACTCGATTAGTTGATAAATTACTAATGAAAAATCTTGTGACTCGAAATGTTTGTCCTGAAAATAGACGGAAAATTGAAGTGACAATCACACAAAAAGGTCTCGATTTTTTAACCGAATTAGACCCAAAAATAAAGGAACACGAGCAGTTTTTTTCGAAAAATCTGAATTCAGAAGAATTAGAATTGCTCAATCAATTATTAGAAAAATATAGAAATCAATAAACACCATTTTACAAATGAATACTTTCATAAAAAATCAGAATTGGAGATACGCAACAAAAAAATTTGACTCCACAAAAAAAATCTCAACCGAAGATTTAAACACCTTAAAAGAAGCAATCCGTTTAACTTCTTCTTCTTATGGCTTGCAACCTTACCAAATTATAATCGTTGAAAACCCTGAATTAAGAGCCAAGTTATTAGTGGCAGCTTACGGACAATTGCAGGTTGTTGACGCTTCGCATTTAATTGTTTTTGCAAATCAAATTAATTTTGGCGACACCGAAATCGAAGCTTATATTGAAAATATCAGCAAAACAAGAGAAATTAATATAGAAACTCTAAAGGGTTTTGAAAATTATATAAAAAGCACCATCAACAAATTTGACGAAAGCACTAAAAACATCTGGTCTTCAAAACAAACCTATTTAGCACTTGGAAATCTTTTAAATACTGCCGCCGAATTAAAAATTGATGTTACTCCAATGGAAGGATTTGATTCTTCTCAAGCCAATGAAATTCTTGGCTTAAACAAACTCGGTCTTAATGCTTCCTTGCTGGCTCCTGTTGGATACAGACATTCAGAAGATACAAGCCAACATTTAAAAAAAGTTAGAAAATCAAACGAAGAATTATTCATAACACTCTAATTATCAACTAACAAACAAATTTAAAACAATGAAAAACCTAAAATCAATTGCATTCGCATTAGTAGTAGTTTTATCTACTTTATCAGTAACAGCACAAACTAAAAAAGTCAATGCTTCAAAAAGCACCATCCATTGGTTAGCCAAAAAAGTAACCGGACAACACAGCGGAACTGTAAATTTTAAAGACGGAGCCTTAGTTTTCAATGGAAAAAAACTCGCTGGAGGAACTTTCACTGTTGATATGACTTCATTAACATCAACTGACCTTTCTGGAGAATACCAAGGAAAATTAAACGGTCACTTAAAATCTGAAGATTTCTTTAGCACAGCAAAATTCCCAACTTCAACCTTGGTTTTCAAAACTATCGGTGCAAAAGGTAAAGATATTTACACCGTAACTGCCGATTTGACCATAAAAGGAATCACAAATCCAATTACTTTTGATATTACTGTTGCCGAAAATTCAGCATCAACAACATTAAAAATAGATCGAACAAAATACGATATTAAATACAAATCAGCCAATTTCTTTGAAAACCTTGGCGACAAAACTATCTATGATGATTTTGAATTGACAGTTGCTATAAAATTTTAATCCCAAAAAAATAAATTCACAAACCCTGACGAGAAATTGTTGGAGTTTTATTATTTTAACAAAATTCATAACGATTTTTTTATATTCTATTTGCAAAATCAAATTACATTTATATATTTGCGATATGAAAACAATTACAAACAATACTTGGTGGTGGAACAATTTACGTCAATCGTCGTGAACAAAGCTACCATAGTATAACTATAAATAAAAAAGGCTTGTCATCACGACAAGCCTTTTTTTATGACAGAAATTCAAAGAAATTTTAATATAAAAGTTCAAAAATTGAAAACATTTATTCTAAATACCAATTACAAGCAAATCCTTGCCGACACCATCACTCCGGTGAGCGTTTACCTAAAAATTCGGGATCAGTTTCCCAATAGTTTGCTCTTGGAAAGTAGCGATTATCACGGCAACGACAACAGTTTCTCGTACATTTGTTGCAATCCGATTGCTTCCATAAAAATCGAAAATGAAATCATTTTCAAAACTTTTCCCGATGAAAGTCTTGAGAAAATTGCCATAGATTCGAATACCAATATTCCGCAAATAATTCAGGAGTTTTCAGGTCAATTCAAATCAGATAAAACCAATTTCAAATTTATTAATAACGGATTATTTGGTTATATTTCTTATGATGCCGTGCGCTATTTTGAAAAGGTTTCCATTGCCAAAAAAGAAAATAGTAACACCATTCCTGATGTGTATTATGCAGTGTATCAAAACATTATAGCCATTAACCATTTCAAAAACGAAGCTTATATTTTCTGTCATAGTTTAGATGGAAAAAGCAACATTTCAGAAATCGAACAATTGCTGCAATCCAGAAACATTGCTTCTTACAAATTTTCGAAAGAAGGAGCAGGTTTTTCAAATTTAACTGACGAAGAATTCAAGCATAATGTGGCTTTGGCCAAAAAGCATTGCCATCGTGGCGATGTGTTCCAATTGGTTTTATCCAGACGATTTACACAAGGTTTCAAAGGCGACGAATTTAATGTGTACAGAGCTTTGCGAAGCATCAACCCTTCGCCCTATTTGTTCTTTTTTGATTATGGCAACTTCAAAATATTTGGTTCTTCACCCGAAGCCCAAATTATTGTCAAAAACCGTAAAGCCGAAATTCATCCTATCGCAGGAACTTTCAAGCGAACAGGCGATGACGAAAAAGATGCCCTTCTTGCCAAAGAATTATCCATAGACAAAAAAGAAAATAGTGAACACGTGATGTTGGTCGATCTAGCCAGAAACGATTTAAGCCGAAATGGTCATCAAGTGAATGTAGAAAAATATCGCGAAGTGCAATTTTTCTCTCACGTGATTCATTTGGTTTCAAAAGTAACAGGACATTTACACGAAAAAGCTACCACAATGCAAGTCGTTGCCGATACTTTTCCAGCTGGAACTTTAAGCGGTGCACCAAAACACAGAGCAATGCAACTCATCGAAGAATACGAAAAAACGAATCGGAATTTTTACGGCGGTGCCATTGGTTTTATGGATTTTGAAGGCAATTTCAACCATGCGATTATGATTCGGACTTTCTTGAGCAAAAACCATCAATTACATTCGCAAGCTGGCGCCGGAATTGTTGCTGATTCTAACGAAGAAAATGAAATGCAGGAAGTCTATAATAAATTAAGAGCATTAAATACGGCTTTAGAAATGGCAGAAACAATTTAGCCCCCTAACTCCCGAAGGGGGAACTTTGCAGAACTAAACTAAATTTTAAAAAAATATTTAAAATGAATACAAAAAATAACATATCCATTCCTCCAACTCCCCCTTCGGGGGCTGGGGGGGCTATTTTAGTCATAGACAATTACGATAGTTTCACTTATAATTTAGTGCATTATCTCGAAGATTTAGATTGCGAAGTTACCGTTTACAGAAACGATGAATTTGATATTGATGAAATTTCCCATTTCGACAAAATAGTACTTTCGCCAGGTCCAGGAATTCCTGATGAAGCAGGATTATTGAAAGCCGTAATTGCTAAATATGCGCCAACAAAAAGTATTCTCGGCGTTTGCCTTGGACAACAAGCCATAGGAGAAGTTTTTGGAGGAACACTTACTAATTTAGACAAAGTCTATCACGGCGTGGCCACAATGGTACGAAAATCAGTAACAGACGAACAATTATTCGATGGTTTAGCAAATGAATTTGAAGTAGGACGGTATCATTCTTGGGTAGTAAATGCTGATTTACCTGAATCGTTAGAAGCCACTTCTTTCGACGAAAACGGACAAGTAATGTCATTGCGCCACAAAACTTTCGATGTAAAAGGAGTACAATTTCATCCTGAAAGTGTGCTTACGCCAAATGGAAAAAAAATATTAGAAAATTGGGTAAAAAAATAGTATTCAGTGTTCAGATTTTGAGTGTTCAGTTCGTAAAATCTGAAACTTTAAACTTTAAACTTTAAACCAAAAAAATGAAAACAATATTAAACAGACTCATCAATCACGAAATGCTTTCGAAAGAAGAAGCCAAAAACGTATTGGTAAACATTTCAAACGGAAGTTACAATCCTAGTCAAATTGCTTCATTTTTAACCGTTTATATGATGCGAAGTATCAGCATCGAAGAATTAGCGGGTTTCCGCGAAGCCTTACTGGAATTGTGTATCCGAGTAGATTTATCAGCCTACAACACCATCGATTTGTGTGGAACTGGCGGCGACGGAAAAGATACGTTTAATATTTCTACTTTAGCTTCTTTTGTTGCTGCTGGAGCCGGAATTAAAGTGGCAAAACACGGAAATTACGGAGTTTCTTCCATTTCGGGTTCGAGTAATGTGATGGAAAAATTGGGAGTAAAGTTCAGCAACGATGTTGATTTTCTCGAAAAATGTATCGACCAAGCGGGAATTTGTATTTTGCACGCTCCACTGTTTCACCCAGCAATGAAAAATGTAGGTCCAATCAGAAAAGAATTAGGTGTAAAAACTTTCTTCAATATGTTGGGACCAATGGTAAATCCAAGTTTTCCTCAAAATCAATTGGTGGGTGTTTTCAATCTCGAATTGGCTCGAAAATACGCTTATTTGTATCAAAATACCGATAGAAATTTCACTATTTTACATTCATTAGACGGTTATGACGAAATTTCATTGACTTGCCCAACTAAAACGATAACCAATTCGATGGAAGCAATGCTAATGCCCGAAGATTTTGGCGTTCGACAATTGTTACAAAGCGAAATTGAAGGCGGAAAAACCATCGAAGAATCGGCAGAACTATTTATGAATATCCTTTCCGGAAAAGGAACCGAAGCCCAAAATAATGTGGTCTGTGCCAATGCCGGAATGGCGATTGCAACAGTTACAAAATGCACGCCACTCGAAGGTTTTGAATTAGCAAAAGAAAGTTTACTTTCAGGAAAAGGATTGGCAGCTTTAAGAAAATTACAAAAAATAAGCCCCCCAACCCCCGAAGGGGGAGTTATAAAATAGAAATAAATTCAGAACTCACAAGTCCAACAGTTCCCCCTTCGGGGGTTAGGGGGCTAATACTTATGAATATTTTAGATAGAATAATAATCGACAAACGACGTGAAGTTAAATTAAAGAAATCAATAATTCCAGTTTCTCAATTGGAAACATCGGTATTGTTTGAAAGAAAAACTATTTCTTTGAGCGAAAATTTGCGACATAGCAACTCGGGAATCATTGCCGAACATAAACGTCGTTCGCCATCAAAAGCTGAAATTAATTACAATTTTACAGTCGAAGAAGTGGTCAAAGGTTATGAAAATGCTGGTGCTTGCGGCATTTCGGTTTTGACTGATGGAAAATATTTTGGAGGTTCGCTTGACGATTTACTTTTGGCAAGAGCCACAGTGCACCTTCCGCTTTTGAGAAAAGAATTTATTGTTGACGAATATCAAATATTGGAAGCGAAAGCACACGGAGCCGATTTAATTTTACTAATTGCAGCCGTACTTACAAGAGCGGAAATCAAAAAATTATCAGAATTTGCGAAAAGTTTAGGATTAGAAGTTTTATTGGAAGTTCATAATTTAGAAGAACTCGAAAAATCGATAATGCCAAGTTTGGATATGATTGGGGTGAACAATAGAAACCTAAAAACATTCGAAGTAAGTCTGGATTTCAGTAAGCAATTGGCAGACAAAATCCCAAACGAATTTGTAAAAGTTTCCGAAAGTGGCATTTCGTCAATCGAAGCCATCAACGAACTAAAACCTTTTGGCTACAAAGGATTCTTGATTGGAGAAAACTTTATGAAAACCAATAATGCCGGACAAGCTGCAACGGAATTTATAAGCCCCCTAACCCCAACACGGCGGGGAACAAGCAACTAAATCATAATTTGTGAAAAAGCAAGACAATAAACATAAACAAACAGTAAATCCATTCCAACAACTCCCCCTTCGGGGGTTGGGGGGCTTTGGGCTTAAAATCTGCGGAATGAAATATCCCGATAATATTCTCGAAGTAGGTTCGCTCCTACCCGATTATATGGGCTTTATCTTTTGGGAGAAATCGGCTCGCTATTTTGACGGAATTATTCCTGATTTACCAAAATCTATTCAAAAAGTGGGTGTTTTCGTGAATGAAAATGAAGATGAAATTTTAAAAAAAATAGAAAAACACGATTTACAAGCCGTTCAGTTACACGGAAACGAATCAGTTGATTTTTGTTTACATTTGAAAAATCGAACAAAAGCTAAAATCATCAAAGTCTTTTCGGTTGATGAAACATTCAATTTTGAAGTTTTAGCCGCTTTCGAAAGTGTTTGCGATTATTTTCTTTTTGATACCAAGGGAAAATTACCCGGAGGAAACGGAATCGCCTTCAATTGGAAAATTTTAGAAGAATATCCTTCTAAAAAGCCATTCTTTTTAAGCGGCGGAATTGGTTTGGACGATTTAGAAAAAATAAAAATATTGAATTTACCTGTTTATGCTTTCGATGTAAATAGTAAATTTGAAATTGAACCTGGATTAAAAAATATAGAATTATGTAGAGATGCGATTAATCGCTCATAACACAATGTAAAGACGCGATTAATCGCTCATAACACAA
>DZAU01000143.1 GCA_022729635.1 Flavobacterium psychrophilum | reverse complement strand
TGCTATAACAATTACTGATAGAGCAAAATTCATTGCTTATGGAGATGAAAATTTTAGTACGGAAACAAAGTTTGACAAGTTTAGTTTGTTATATGAAAGAGAGAAAGGCGATTGGCTTTTGAAAGGAACTTTTGGCATCAATAATAATCATACTTCTGCCGAAAACGAAAAAAATTTTTTAAAAATGTTAGGAAAAGATTCAGGGCTCAAGGTACACAAAGCCACAGCAGATTTAAGCCAATGGAATCCTTTAGCAGTAAATATAAACGGAGATGTTGTACCTGAACCAGCCTGTAATTAAACATTTAATATAATCAAAATTATGAAATCAAAAAATATTACTTTGAATAAAAACATATTTTTATTCCTTTTTGCAATTACATACAATTTTTGTATGGCTCAATCACCTATTCTTCCTATGAGTAATGACTTAGGAGTAAGTCAACTCAATTTTATAACAAGTAACGGAGCGTATCTTAAAGACGATGCTAACAGAATGAATCCATGGGTAGGTACCTGGCAATATACCAATGGTAATACTATCTTTAAAATCGTTTTCACAAAAGTTAGCCAATACCACGTTACAACAACTATGACAGGAGAAACAGCAGACTATTATACTGATATACTAAATGGCGGGTATTATTATAAAGAAAATGGTGTAGTTAAAACTGACCATTTAACTTATACCGACCAACTATGGTCTCCTCTTATTACTGGAGGAAAATACTCAAATATGAGTAATAAACTTCGAATATTTTATTTAGAAATTGATAAAAGACCAAATTTAAGAAATGGATCTGTAGATTTAACTTTATTATCTGGAAGCACAACACAAGCTACTTGGATATTTGATTCGGCGAAAAAACGAAATTTTTCAGTTCCTGACAATATAATTTTAACAAAAGTGCCTTAAAAACACAAAAGCAGTTTCAGAGAAATTTGGAACTGCTCTTGCTTTAAGGAAAACCAAAAAATAAAAACCTCTTGTAACAACGGTTTTAAGAAATTGGGGGTTTTCTGTTGAATTTAAAGTTTATTTTGTACTTTGAAGCTCGGTGTTTAATTGAAAGTTTCGAGCTTACACCTCCCCAACTTCTTAAAGCCACAAAACGTTAGCTAATATATTTGAAAAAATCGACGTCGGATTGAAACTTGAAAAAATTATTGTATTTTTGCATTAAAATATAATATTATGGTAATTGCAAATCCGATTTATGATGTAGTTTTCAAAAGAATGATGGAAAATGATAAAGTTGCAAAATTTTTCATTGGAACATTATTGGAACAAACTATTGAAAAGGTTGAAGTTAAACCACAAGAATTTACTTACACAGACGAATTAGCTGGATTAGAGGTTTTTAGACTTGATTTTATCGCAACTATAATAACAGAAAACGGAGAATCAAAAAAAATATTAATTGAAATACAGAAAGCAAAAAATCAAATTGATTTGATGCGTTTCAGAAATTATTTAGCCGAACAATACAAAAAAGAAGACGATGTTAACGGTGAAAAAATGATTTTACCAATTACAACTATTTACATTTTAGGTTTCAAACTTCCTGAAATAAATTCAGCTTGTTTAAAAGTTGAAAGAAATTACAAAGATTTAGTGAACAATGCAAGAATTGAAACTAAAAGTGATTTTATTGAGAAATTAACTCACGATAGCTACGTAGTTCAAGTCGAAAGAATTACAGGAGAATACCAAACAAAATTGGACAAATTGTTAAGTTTGTTTGAGCAAACTAATTTTGTAGATGATCGAAAAATAGTAAAGGAATTTACACACGAAATTGACAATGAAGATATTAAACTGACGACTGATATTTTACATTTTTCAGGAACAAACACAGAAGAGCGAAAAAAAATAGAAACTGAACAAGAAGCGTGGAGAAGTGTAAATGCTATGTTTGAAGATAAAGAGAAAAAATATATAAAAGAGTTAGCTGAAAAGGATAAATCACTTTCAGAGAAAGATAAGTTGATTGCAGAATTAATGAAAAAACTCAACGAGAAAAAATAATACATCGCCTAACAGCGGTTTGCAAAAATTGGGGTTTTGGTCTTGACTTTAGACATTGTTTTGTACTTTTGTGGTCAGTGATTTACTGAGAGTTTAGGCTAATCAAACCCCCAACTTCTGCAAGCCACGAGACCTTAGGTGTCACTTTCGAGCGACAGAAAATCGAAAAATAATTGAAAATTTAGGCTATGTTTAATTTGATATATTCTATTTAATTTTTGTATCTTAGCAAGATGGA
>DZAU01000071.1 GCA_022729635.1 Flavobacterium psychrophilum | reverse complement strand
CTATTCCGATACCGGAAAAGGCAATGCTGTTGTCTTGCTTCACGGTTTTTTGGAAAACCAAACGATGTGGCAGGATTTAATTCCCGAATGGAGCAAAAAAAATCGTGTTATAACAATAGATTTATTGGGTCACGGCGAATCCGGATGTTTGGGTTATGTGCATTCTATGGAAGACAATGCTGATGCAGTTCGTGCTGTTTTATCGAAATTGAGAATCCGTAAAGCCATTTTTGTAGGGCATTCTATGGGCGGTTATGTAGCATTGGCTTTCGCCGAATTGTTTCCTATGATTGTCAAAGGATTAGTTTTGATGAATTCGACTTCAAAAGCCGACAGCGAAGAACGAAAAGCAAACCGAAATCGTGCCATAAAAACCGTGAAGAAAGATTATACCGCATTTGTAAGACTTTCCATTGCTAATTTATTTAGCGTAGAAAATCGAAAAAAAATGATAGATGAAATCGAAAAAGTAAAACTCGAAGCACTAAAAACGCCATTACAAGGAGTTGTTGCTTCGCTTGAAGGAATGAAAATCCGGGAAGACTTTGAGGTTTCATTTCGTTCTGCGACTTATCCAAAATTATTGATTCTAGGAAAAAAAGACCCAGTTTTGATTTATGAAATCGGCGTGAAACAAATGGAAAATTCAGACATTATACTTGTCACACTCGCTGACGGACATATGAGTCATATTGAAAATCGAGAAGAATTGAAAACCGTTTTATTGGATTTTTTCAAAGGAATTTAATCCTTTCTTAAAGTTCTCTTTGTAAACTTATTGGTTAAATTTTCTCCTCAAAAGGAATTGTCTCATCTAAAATTTCATTCAACAACAAAACCATTTGTTCTAAATAATGAAATAGAATTTCTTCATTTATTATGCTGGTTTCTTCTTTATCTACTTTAAAAGTAAAAGGCAAAAATCCCGATTTTAAGTTTTTAAAAGAGATGATTCCCGCTTCAATCGGTTTTCCGTTCGCTTCATTTTCAAACATAAAAGTGTATGCCAAAACCTGAATAATTTTGTCGTTTTTGATTTCTTCGGTTAGTCTGTTCCAAGATTTTAAAGTAACGTTTGTTTTTTCGACTTTACCAGTTTTGTAATCGATGATTCGAATGATTCCATTTCGCTCTTCAATTCGATCCACTTTCCCTGCAATTTTTATCGAAAACGGCAAACTTGGATGTTCCAAAGTTCTTTCGCAAGCTTTTTCCAAATGTAAAATCTTAATAGCATCGCCATTTTTAATATTTTCTAATTCAATTTTTAAAAAATTTGAAATATTCCGTTTGGCCACTTCAAAAGCAAGTAAATTTCTCCCTTTTTTAATTTCACCTTCTTTGTAAACTAACTTAAATTGGTTCAATACTTCGGCGTCCAAAAGTTTGAAGCAACTTAAAATATCATTTTCGGATAAATACTTCCCGATAAAAGGAGTGTATAAGACCTCCAATGTTTCGTGAATAATGGTTCCTAGCGTATTCAAAGCGATATTTTCCTCGACTTCTTCTACCTCGCTAATACGCAAAATCTTTTGAAAATAAAACTGAATCGGATTACGGATGTAACTTGTCAATGCCGATGGCGAAAACCCTTTTTTGGCAATTTCTATTAAACGCATCATAACTGATTCCGATTTTGGAATTACCATTGGTTGATAAGCCATTTCGGGTAAAACAGCATTATAAATCTCGTGCGTAAGTGCGTGTTTTGGTTGCTTTTCTATTTCTAATTGAGTGATGAAACGACTTGGTTCTCCCGAATCAAGTCCTTCACTTTCGGTATTGTAAAGCAAATATATGTTCTTGGCTCGCTGCAATAAATGGTAAAAATGATACGTGTAAATGGCATCTTTTTCTTTGAAGGTAGGCAAACCTAACTCCCTTTTTACATCATAAGGAATAAAAGAATTTTGGGACTTTCCTGCCGGTAATTTTCCTTCATTCATCGATGTAACAATCACGGTTTCAAAATCCAAAACCCTACTTTCTAAAACTCCCATAATTTGCAATCCGTTCAAAGGTTCTCCTTCAAATGAAACTTCGGCTAAATCAATTATTTGTTTGTAAATAGTATGCAGCGTTTCGATTTTATCAAAGTGTTCGTATTTCGAATAGTAATTAATCAGTTTGTTGATTACTTTGAAAATAGCATAAACAAAGGCTTTCGTGATTTTCTCCTCTTCGCTGTCGTTGTTCAAATTGTTTTTTATTTCCAGCAACAATTTAGAAATAGTGTCTAAAACTGCTTTCGAACCATTTTCCCATTTATTAAACAATAAATCAAATAGAGTATTAGAATTTTCATTCAACTCCAATAATTTTTTATGAGTAATAAAAGTATAGTTGTTTTTATTGACAATCTGAACTAATTTCCGAGAATTAGCATAAGGTTCAATCAAAGGATGTGTCAAAATATCCAAAACATCTTTGTAATAAAACACATAGCTTTTAGCATTTCTGGACAAAGCATTCGTGTGCATTTTGAACAATTTGGCAATCAAAATCTGAGCCGGATTGTTTTTGCCAGAATATCCCATAGTGATGTTCAAAGCACCAACACTTGATGGCAGCGAATACATTAGTGGAGTTAGAAGGTTTTCTTCGGCTAGAACAATGGCAACTTTGTCTAATGAGGCTTCAGGATTAGTATTGATGATGTTTTCTATGATGCTTCCTACTATTTTGGTCTGACCAACAGTTTTTGGAGTGCCAATAATTTGGATGTTTTTCGACTGCGAAAAATCATCTACAATCCATTCAAAAGGGTTTGATTTATAGTGTTTCCAGTTCGATTTGAACCTCCTCACAAACAATCCTGCATCGTGAAAAGGGTCGTTTAGAAAAGTTTGATCTGCATCCCAATAAATTTTGGCTTGGTCAGACGATAATAAGTGTTGAATAATCTTTTCTTCGGCAGTATTCAAAGCGTTGAAACCAGCAAAAAGAAATTGTTTCTCTTTTATGGAATCCGAAAAATGATTAAGATTATTGAAAGCTTCTCGATAAATCAAACCTTGATAACCGATTCCGTTATGCAATAAATGATTGTAAAGTGATTGATAATAATTTGGCAATAACTTCCAAAAATCAATATACTTTTCAAGAAGTTGGGTTTTGTCTTCGACCTCGATTCCCCACTTTTTGATGTCTTCAATATCTTTTAGATAAGAAAGAATATGGTTTGGTTCCAATAAATAACGATCAATTTCATTGAAATCCTGTAAAAGTGTTTTTGCCCAATTAGCAAATGTTTCAAAGGATTCTTGCTCTTTCTCTGTTATAGAAAGATAAACGGTGTAAAATTCAAACAACAATTCTACACTATCAATAGACCGAATTCCGGCAATGTCTTGAACAAAATCTTCAATACTGACAATATTTGGCGACAGAATATTGGCGGAAGCTTGTTTTTTTAATGCTTCGATTAGAAATATTTTGGCTCGTTTATTCGGTAAAACTACAGTTATATTTGAGAGTTTTCCTGAATAATCGGCAATTAGAACTTGTGCTATTTTATCTAAAAAAGAAGTGTTTGTCATTTTATAAATATAAAAAAAGCCGTTCAATTAAGAACGACTTTTTAAAATTATTTGTTTTTTAAAGCAAATTACAATTTACCTTCATATTTAGAACCTACGTGTCTAACTTCAGTTCTTCTGTTTTCAGCTCTTCCGGCTTTAGTTTTGTTAGAAGCAATTGGTTTAGTTTCTCCAAAACCTACAGCTGTTAAATTGTCAGCATTGATTCCGTTTTCAATCATAACTTTTTTGATTGCATTAGCTCTGTCTTCAGAAAGTTTTTGATTCAATTTATCAGAACCTGTAGCATCAGTATGTCCTTCTATACTCCATTTAGCGTTTGGATAGTTTTTAAGGATTTCTTTGATAGCATCTAAACTTTTAATAGTTGCAGCATCACCTGTTTTGAAAGAAGATTTACCTGAATTGAAATAAACTGATCTAGCTTGAACTTTAAGTTCTTGTATAGCTTCAGGAGTTACTTCAGGACATCCTTTGTTGCTAGCAGGACCAGCTACAGTAGGACAGTCGTCATCTTTATCAGCTACACCATCTTTATCAGCATCTAGTACTGGACAACCTTGATTAGATTTAGGACCAGCTACAGTAGGACATTTGTCGTCTTTATCAGCAAGACCGTCACCATCAGTATCAGGACAACCTTGGAAAGCAGCTAAACCAGCAGTATCAGGACATGCATCATCTTTATCAGCAATTCCGTCTCCGTCTTTATCAGGACAACCATTCAAAGCAGCTAATCCAAATTCAGTTGGACAAGCATCACTTCCGTCAATGATTCCGTCACCGTCTGTATCAGGACATCCGTTGAATTGTTTTAGACCAGCAACTTCTGGACAAGCATCGTCTTTGTCATAAATTCCGTCTTCATCAGTATCTTTTCCTCCAAATTGGAAAGCAAGACCTAAAGTATGTTGAAAATGAGAAGGAGAATCAGGAGTATAAATATCTCCAGGCTCATTTCTGTCTCCAAATGATGTTTTATAAACAGTAGCCAAAGATAAACCGATATGCTCAGTAAACCAAAAAGTCAAACCAGCACCTGGGTTAACTGTTCCGTAACTATTATCTCCTAACCAAGTGTAACCTCCACCAAGACTAATGGAAGGATCGATGGTTTTAGAGCCAATCAAAGACATAAAGCTATATTTAACGCTAGCGTCAACGCCATAATACATTAAATCTCCAGGATTTCTCACTACATAACCAGTACTATTATGATCTGGAGCAGTAGGGTCAAAATTCACAAATTTATCAATTTTATTCAATGATCCTTGAATTCCAACAGAAAAATTATTTCCTACAGATCTAGATAAACCAATATAAGACACAGACGGAAGAATGTTCCAGTTATCGCCTACATTGAACATTTGAGAAAAATGTTGGTCTAGCCAATTTTTTCCTCCGCCAGCACTAGTTCGTGTGTCAACTGCATTTATACCAAACGAAAGCGCCCAAGGGTTGTTGTCGTTTTGTGCGTGTGTGCTCATAGCCATCACCATCATTACGACAAGTAAAAGTTTGTTAAGATGTTTCATACTTAAAAAGATTAATTAGTTTAATTACAATTTAGTTAATTTTAAGCAAAAGTAATACGTAATTTTTTAACTACAAAATAAAAAGTTAATAAAAATACCAAAAACACCCATAAAATCCATATTTAGATAACATTTAGACTCATTCCAACTTCAGTAAAAGCCTTAATTGCCATATCTAAATGTTTTTTGGTATGAGCTGCTGACAATTGCACTCTAATTCTTGCTTTATCTTTTGGTACAACAGGAAAAAAGAAGCCAATAACATATATGCCTTTTTTCAATAATTCGTTGGCCATTGTTTGAGCTAATTTTGCGTCATAAAGCATTACCGGAACAATAGCAGAATCTCCGTCAATAATGTCGAAACCCGCTTTTTTCATTCCGGCTTTGAAATAATTGGTATTCCATTCTAGCTTATCCCTAAGTGAAGTGTCTTTTTCCAATAATTCGAAGACCTTGATAGATGCTCCCACTATTGCCGGTGCCAATGAATTTGAAAATAAATAAGGTCTGGAGCGTTGACGCAACAATTCGATGATTTCTTTTTTGGCCGTGGTATAACCACCCATTGCGCCTCCAAGTGCTTTGCCTAATGTCCCTGTAATTATATCGACTCGTCTCATCACTCCTTTTGCCTCAAGTGTTCCTTTTCCGGTTGCGCCTATAAATCCTGCGGCGTGACATTCGTCAACCATAACCATTGCATCATATTTGTCGGCTAAATCACAAATTTTGTCCAAAGGAGCCACAACACCATCCATAGAGAAAACACCATCGGTGACTATTAATTTGAAACGTGCTCCGGCTTCATTGGCTTTGATTAATTGCTGTTCCAAATCTTCCATATTAGAATTTTCATAGCGATATCGCGATGCCTTGCACAACCGAACGCCATCGATGATGGAAGCGTGATTTAAACTATCTGAAATTATGGCGTCATTTTCATTTAATAAAGGTTCGAAAACTCCTCCGTTAGCGTCAAAAGCTGCAGCATAGAGAATCGTATCTTCGGTTCCGTAGAAATCAGAAATCTTTTTTTCTAATGTTTTGTGAATATCTTGGGTTCCACAAATAAAGCGAACGGACGACATCCCGAAACCATGCGTGTCCATTGCGTCTTTGGCAGCTTGAATCACTTCAGGATGAGATGAAAGTCCGAGATAATTATTGGCACAAAAATTCAAAACTGTTTCTCCACCTGCCTGTCCGGCAGGCAGGTTAACAGTAATTTCTGCTCCTTGTGGCGAAGTTATGATTCTTTCTTTTTTGAAAAGTCCGTTATCTTCAATAGTTTGAAGCTCAGTTTGCAAGTATTCTTTTATTTTTCCGTACATGTTTTTAGTTTGTTTTGTTTTGTTTTAGGTTTCAGGTTTTTGCCGCAAAGGCTCAAAGTTTTTTACAAATTTACCACATTGATTTGTTCTCCTATGTACACAAGTGCTTTTTTTGTGACTTTATAACCCATTAATTCTATAGCATTTTGATAATTATCCAATTGAAATTGATATTTTGAACTGTGTTTTCCTGTTTTATAATCAATGAGATAAACTTCTTTGTTTTTATTAAAAACCATTCGGTCTGGTTTGATGGTTTTCCCTTCTTTTTGAATAATGGGTTGCTCATTAAGCACTTCACTTCCTTCTTCAAAACAAACTGAAAGTTCTGGGTAATTGACTATTTCTTGAATAGTATTATAAACCATTTCTTTTTGATTGAAAGTAATTAATCCGTTTTCGATAGCTTTTGTGATGGCTAAATCAACATCAAACTTAGTTTTTACGAAGGATAGAATTTCGTGTACCACATTTCCGTATTCAATAGCTTCTTGTTGCTGCGTTCCCCACATTAACGATTCTCGTTGGGCAATTTTAATGTTTTTTGGATTCAAAACTTCAGAAACCAAAGGGATAGTTTTCAAATTGTCGACATGTTTATTCTCGGGCGACAATTTAGTCGAATTTCCAAATTCGTATTCTAATTTATCTTCTTCAAAAACGTGCTTGTTAACCAAATATTTAATAAAAAAAGAAGCCATATTATTTGGATATTCGCCTGTTTTTGCATTCGGTTTCAAAGATTGAGTAATGATATACAATTGTTCTTCGGCACGTGTCAAAGCCACATACAAAATATTAATATTATCTAATAATTCTTCCTGTGATTTTTGAATATATACTGATTTTGCAGCTTCTCCAAAACCTTCAGCCGCTTTGCTGTTGTCAACTAAAACTTTTGGCAAACCAATGTATTCCACTTCTGAATCTATCCATAATTTATTTTTTGGACTACGACTGTAATCTTCTTCGGCAAAAGGAACAATCACGACCGGAAACTCTAATCCTTTTGAAGTATGAATCGTCATTATTCGAACTGAGTTGTTTCCTTCGGGTGAAGGAATGCTGAATTTTTCTGAATTTTTCTCCCAATAATTCAAAAAATCCGTTATCCCGGCTTGATTTCGAATGTCGCGTTCTAGAACAATGTCCGTAAAATACTGAACGTAAGCGCTACTGCTTTTTTGGTTCAAAAATTTTGAAATAATGGTTTCAACAGCTTCAAAAAGTGACTTTTTTCGAATATCTTGAAAGGAAAGTGAAAGGTCAAAATTTATTAGCCAATTTTCAAAATCCTTTTCCTTTGTGTTTGCCATTCCTTCGGAAATAAAATCGTGAATTTCTTTTCTGCTTTGAAGATTTTGTGCAATATATTCTAAGAAATAGGCTTTGGCTTCTAAATCGGAACTATTATTAAGATATTTCAATAAATGAATGATAAACCGAACTTCGGTGGCGTTTTTAATCATCAACGTTTCCGATGATAAAATCGGAATTCCTTGCTCTGTCAAATAATTGGCAACGGCAATTCCTTGCTTCCGTTTTCGAGTAAGAATGACAATATCTTTATATTCAAAACCTTGTTGCAACACTTGTTGAATGGTGTTTAAAGTTGCCAAAACATATAATTCTGTTTTGTCTAATGTGTCTTCGTCGTCTTCGCTTTTTTCTGTTTCCGGGATGAAAGAAATATTTACATAACCACCCATTTTGTTGTTCCGGTTTTGATGGCTATGATTTTGATATAAATCTTTGTAATCTTCGTGTTCGAATTCATTAGACAAAAAGTTAAAAAATTCGTTATTGAATTCGATTATTTGTGAATAACTGCGATAGTTTGTGTCTAAATGTTCTAAAACTTTTTCAGGATTATTGAACGGATTATGACTTTTGCTTAACTCGATAAACTGCTCGGCTTTGCCGCCACGCCAGCGATAAATGGATTGTTTTGGGTCGCCCACAATCATCAAAGTTCCTTTTTCACCATCGAATTCGCTTGAAGTGGCGTTATCAATAAGCGGAATCAGGTTTTGCCATTGCATTTCGGAAGTATCTTGAAATTCATCGATAAAAAAATGGCGGTAGCGTTCGCCTAATCGTTCGTAAATAAATGGCGCTGGCTGGTTTTGAATTTCATTATGAATTAAGGCATTAAATTCGGCTATGGAAAGGATATTTTGCTCCTCTTGAATCCGAGCTAACTCAATGCTGACAGTATTTAACAACGACAATGGCGTGATATTTTTCAGGAAAGCTTTATAAAAATCCCGTTTTTCAAAATTCTTGTAAATCGTATTTAAAATTTGCAATAATTCCGGGATTATTTTTTCTATTAAAGCTCCGTCTCTGGCGGTTTTATTGATAGAAATATCCTCAAATTCTCGAAACATTTTGTTTTTTGGATTAAATTTCCCATCAACGATACTTTGAAGATGATTTGGAAAAGTTCCTCTTGAAAAAGATTTCAAATCAATTCCGTTTTCGTCGATTAACAGCAGAGCTTTTTTCGCAAATGCTGCATTTTCTTCTTCAAAAACTTTACAAGCCTTGGAGAGTTTGTTTTTTATTTCGACGAATTCAGTAATCGTTTTATCTTTAAAATGTGATATTTCTTCACGATTATTTTCGTTTTGAATTAATTTCCCCACTTCAAAAATTTCTCTAGAAATATCCCAAGATTTATCGTCATCGGTTTTTTCCATCGTGAAATCAATGAGCAATTTGGTCAAGATTTCATCTTCTCCAGCTTGGGCAATAAGCGCATCGACTGCTTCTGTCAGGAGATTGTCATTTTCTAAAGAAACCTCAAAATTGATTGGTAAGCCCAAATCGTGGGCAAAAGTACGGATCACTTTATGTGTAAATTTGTCGATAGTCGAAATATCAAAAGCGGCATAATTGTGAATAATATGCTTGATAATTTGCTGCGATTTGGTTTTGATTTGGATGATGGAAAGCTCGGTTTCTATTGCCAAATGTTGCATTAAACCCTGAGCTTTTTCGCTTGGATTGTCTTTGGCAAACTCAGATAAACTTCCCACAATTCTGCTTTTCATTTCGTGTACCGCTTTGTTGGTAAACGTAATGGCGAGAATGTTGCGATAGGCATCCATTTTTTTTGCAACGAGAATAATTTTTAGGTATTCTTTGACGAGTGCGTAAGTTTTTCCGGAACCTGCCGATGCGTCGTATATGGAGAAAGATGGTCTTTGCAT
>DZAU01000142.1 GCA_022729635.1 Flavobacterium psychrophilum | reverse complement strand
GATAATGGTAAATCAAAATCTACGATTGGAGGTCTGTAACAAGACCTCCTTTTTTGTGCTTTAAATCCATTGATCTATGTATAGCGCAATCTCACAAAAACGTGTTTGATTCCTTTCTTATCAGATTCTCTTTCGTCTATTTCGAGAATATCTGATAGAGATTTTAACATTGGAGTCAGTTTTGAAAATCCGTAATTTCTAGGATCGAATTCTGGTTTTTTCTTTACAATGAGGTTGCCCACATCGCCCAGGAATGCCCAACCATCTTCATCACCAATGGCATCTAATGTATCTTCAATAAGTTCTATGGTTTGGCTATCGATTTTGTTGAGTGGTTTTTGTTCCGTTTTCTCGGTAGTTTTTGTAGTAACTTTTTGCTTCGCCTGTTCGCTAGCGCTCGGGTCAATTACCTTTTTGTTTTCTTCGACTAATCTGCTTTTTGGAGATTTCTTTTTGATGGCACCATCCAAAACTTCAATATAAATAAATCGGTCGCAGGCAACAATAAACGAATTAGGAGTTTTCTTTTCTCCAATGCCAATGACTTTCATTCCAGATTCTCGCAAACGAATTGCTAATCGGGTGAAATCGCTATCACTGGAAACGATGCAAAAACCATCCACCTTGTCAGAGTATAACAAATCCATCGCATCGATAATCATTGCCGAATCTGAGGAGTTTTTACCAACAGTATAACTGTATTGTTGAATGGGTGTTATGGCGTGTTCGAGTAAAACACTTTTCCATCCGCCGGCATTTGGTTTTGTCCAATCGGCATAAATGCGTTTTGTAGTTGGCGTTCCGTATTTGGCAATTTCTTCCATCATTCCTTTTACATTGCTGTACGGAACGTTGTCGGCATCAATGAGGACGGCGAGTTTTAATTCTTTGGTTTCTTGTGACATAAAAAATGTTTGTTGTTTATTGTTTTCGGTTGATGGTTTGTCAAATATACGAAGTTTCTTCTATAAGTTAATGCCTAGCCCTGATGGAAACGGCATCCTTTTACTTTTTGCTACCAAAAAGTAAAAGATACAGTGTACAGCAGGAAACAGCTCCTAAAAATAAATTTATTTTTGAGACCATAATAAATTATAAATAATTAATTTTGCACCGCTTAAAATTAATATTATTACTTCATTATATTATGGTAAAAGATTTATTCGAAAGAATTCAAAACAATAAAGGGCCATTAGGAAAATGGGCATCGCAGGCGGAAGGTTATTTTGTTTTTCCAAAATTGGAAGGTGAATTAGGACCTAGAATGCAGTTTCAAGGGAAAGAGGTTTTAAACTGGAGTTTGAACGATTATTTAGGTCTGGCTAATCATCCAGAAGTGCGTAAAGCAGATGCGGATGCAGCCATAGAATTTGGTGCAGCTGCTCCAATGGGAGCCAGAATGATGTCGGGTCACACGAAATATCACGAACAATTAGAACAAGAATTGGCCGCTTTTGCTAAGAAAGAATCAGCTTATTTGTTGAATTTTGGGTATCAGGGAATGGTGTCGATAATTGATGCTTTGGTGACCAGAAATGACGTGATTGTGTATGATGTAGATGGTCATGCTTGTATTATTGACGGTGTTCGTTTGCATAGCGGAAAACGTTTTACGTACAAGCACAACGACATCGAAAGTATGGAGAAAAACTTGCAACGTGCCACAAAATTGGCAACAGAACAAGGGGGAGGAATTCTTTTTATTACCGAGGGTGTTTTCGGGATGCGCGGTCAACAAGGTAAGTTGAAAGAAATTGTGGAAATGAAAAAGAAATACAATTTCCGACTTTTGGTTGATGATGCACACGGTTTTGGAACACTTGGCAAGACAGGTGCTGGAGCAGGCGAGGAGCAAGGATGCCAAGATGGAATTGATGTTTACTTCTCTACATTTGCAAAATCAATGGCGAATATAGGTGCTTTTGTAGCTGCTGATAAAGACATTATTGATTATTTAAAATACAACTTGCGTTCTCAAATGTTTGCCAAAGCCCTGCCGATGATTCAAACAATCGGTTCTTTGAAACGTTTGCAATTGTTGCGTGACAACCCAGGATTGAAAGACAAATTATGGGAAAATGTAAATGCTTTGCAAGGCGGTTTGAGAAGCAAAGGATTTAATATTGGCGATACCAATACTTGTGTTACACCCGTTTATTTAGAAGGAAGTGTGCCAGAAGCGATGATAATGGTAAATGATTTAAGAGAAAATTACGGCATTTTCTTGTCGATTGTGATTTATCCGGTTATCCCAAAAGGAATGATTTTATTGCGCGTTATTCCTACTGCTTCGCACACATTGGAAGATATTGCTGAAACCCTTACTTCTTTTGAAGCTATTCGTGA
>DZAU01000141.1 GCA_022729635.1 Flavobacterium psychrophilum | reverse complement strand
GTAAAAAGCCAGACGTTTTTTGAAAACTCTAGATTTAGCCTGGTTAGGTTATGGTATAATACTGATAGCTTTTGCCTATTCATTGGCATAATAAAATACTAGGACAATTTTATTGGACAAAACATTTTATACAATCGGTATAACTTGTATGCTAACAGTCAGATTCGTGTGAAAATGCACAAAATAATTTTAATGCTTTTGAAGTATTTGAGAGGATTGTTTAGGACAGACAAAAAAATGTTTTATATTCCTAAACGGCAATAATTTGAGTTAGCCCTAAAATAATAATCCCCTGTTTTTAGCTTGTCTAACTAATTCAGCATCAGTTCCATCTATTACATCTAATAAAACTTTTAGATTTAATTTTCTTTTTTCGACGGCTTCCAAAGATATGGGAACGTATTGTAGAATATCTTTTGTTTTTGTCCCTTTTGATATATGAAAAAGAATTTGTTTATCAAATAAGTCAATTTTTATAGTTTCGTACTGTGCTTGGTCAATCATTTTTTGTATTGACTGACTATAATAAGTTTCATTATTTATGACTTTATCAAACCCAAAAAGTAATTCATTGAACGTTAAATCATTTTTTATTACTAACCCACTGGGGTTTATGGTGTCAAGAATATTCTGAATTTTTAACAGTTCAGTGTACATGGTAAGCAAAATGATTTTGCATGAAGGCATCTGTTTATTTATCAATATTGCTAAATCTTCTCCTGAGAAAATCCCTTTTTCTTCATAAGTAGGCATACTAATATCTAAAAAAGCGATGTCAAAAGGAGCTGTTTCTGGACTAGTGATAATATCGTAAGCTGACCTACAATCTTTAGCTTCTAAAAAGGAATATTCATATTGTTCTGGTTTGTATCGAGTAATGCCGTTTTTATAGCCTTGTATAATAAACGGATGGTCATCAACAATTAATATGTGTTTGTTTATTTTTGGCTGGCTCGTTAAATCAAATGTCATTTCGTGTTGTTTTTAATTTTTTAAATTGGGACTGTAACTGTAATTATTGTTCCTTCTCCTTTTTTTGATTTTATTTCAAATGTTCCGTTGCATTCATTAATTCTGGAGAGCATGTTTTGCAAACCAATTCCTTTTTTTGCTTTATGCACATTAAATCCAACTCCGTCATCACTTATCTGCAAAAACAAATTACCAATTTCCCTTTTGAATTCTACCTTTATAGAATTGGCATGAGCATATTTATTAATGTTTTGGAGTGACTCCTGAACGATTCGGTACAAATTTATTTTAACCGCATTGCTCATCGATTCCCATTTTATACTTGAATCTATGGTTGAAACCAGTTTTGATGTAAACGTCTTTTTTTGGTCTTCAAACAGGTTCTCTACAATGGCTACGAAGTTATTAATTAATTCTGATTTTTCTCTATTCAAATCGTGTGAAATTTCACGAATATCTTGTTCGATGTTTTTCAACTCCTTCAAGTAGCCGATTCTCTGCTGGGGAGCAAGTTTGTTGTTATTTTTATTCAAGCTATCTAAATTCATTCGCACTCCAAACATTCTCCCCAAAACTCCGTCATGCAATTCTTGAGCCACCCGTTTTTTTTCTATAGTCCTGATGATTTCTACATTACTTTGTTGCGAAATCATTAAATTGTATATTTCTTCATTTACTTTTTGCTGCTCTTGTTTATACAACAACTCCCTGTTTTTGGCTTTTTGTGCTTTGATGATATACAAGAACAGCCCCAAAATTAAAATAGACCCGAAAATGTAAACCAAATTCCTGTTTTGAGTTGTTAAATTTGTATTTTCTTGTTTAACTTCGTCTGTCTCATATTCTATACGGGTGAATTTATCCGCAATATTTCTATCCGCTTTTTGCAGACTATCATTAATATGGATGTACTCTTTGTTATAAAGGACAGCCTTCGCTGGCTCTATTATCGCCATTTGTTTCAAAGGCAAAAGAAGATTCCTGTTGTTTTTAGAATTCCTTGCCGTCAAAAGTGCTTCATTAGAATAGTGTAACGCTTTTTGCGGATCATTTTTCGAAGCAAAATATTCAGACAAATGGATTTGGCTGATTATAATTCCTGTTGTGAATTTTAAACTATCCCTCATTTTTAGGGATTCATAAAACAGTTCCGGAAGTCCTTTGGATTCTTTTATTTTAAATCGAGAATATCCCAAGTTCTCCAATAACAGTGCATATACAAAGGGTTTGTATAAAAGCAACTCTTTTTTTTGTTCCAGGCCTTTTTGAAAATAAGGGATTGCTTTTTTGTATTGGTTCATATTCAGATACACCAAACCCATATTATTCATTGAAGTAGCTCTAGACTGAAATTCTACAGGCGTTGGATTCTCGTCTAGACTTG
>DZAU01000140.1 GCA_022729635.1 Flavobacterium psychrophilum | reverse complement strand
TCATCGCCCAGCTGTTGACGTAAATCGCTTAAATTTTCAAAAACAATATTGGAAATGCGCTTTTTTAACACTTCTAATCTTTCAACGGGAATGATGTCGGTTATGGCAATTTCACCGGATGTTACGTAACGATACAAATGTCCTTCAATCGTAGCTACGACTAAGCCTCGCTCTGTGGCAATTTCTTGTATGCTTTTGCCTTGTTGAAACATTTCTAAACTGGTGCGATAGGTCTCGCCTTTAATGGGTTTGGGAAGCAACGGTTTTTCTTCAATTTCTGTTTCAGGTTGCAATTCAATCCCTTTTTGAGTGCAATAATCTAAAATAACATCCAAAATAGCCTCCCCGTATTTGGCTAACTTCACTTTTCCTATTCCGTTTATTTTTTTTAATTGGTTCAGGTTTTGAGGTAGTTTTTCGCAAAGCTCAAATAAAGTTGCTTGCGTAAATATCTGGTATTTCTCCACCATTTCTGCTTCTGCATATTCGGTGCGCAAATCACGCAATTCATTTAATAAGCTTACATTTTGGGTAGTAGTAGCTGTTTCCTTTTTTGGTTTTGGTTTTTCTACTTCAAATAGGTGTGCTTTGGCTCTTAATTCTAAATATTTGTGGGTTTTAAATCCGTTTTCTAATCCTTTAAAACTTACTTTCTTCAAGTGGATCAACGCATCTATTTGCGCTATATATTTTTCTAATTCTTTTCGCACTTCTTTGTTGTCGGTGCTAAAATGGACCAAACTTCTCTTCTCAACTATTTTTTCATTGATAAAATTTTGGTAATACGCTACGGCTTTCGTGATGCGTTCTTGCGCAACAGTGTCTTGTTCCAAATCAAGCAATGTTTGCGATATACGCTCCAATTGCAACTGAAAATTAGTGCTCACTTTTGTCAATTCATCGTTGATACTGTCTCTAATGAAACGCAGTGGTTCCAATACACTCCCTTTTAAGGTGTGTTGGTTTTTATTAAAATGACTGATAGCTCCATTTAATGGAAACACAAAGTCTTTAAAATCGAATAGTTCTGCCAATAACTCTAATTGAAACCGCTTGGTGTCGCTTACCAATTGGGTATTGTCCGGCATATTGACACGAACTGCATCAGAAAAGACAGCCACTCTATGATCGTTGATTACAGCACCCGAGCTAATTTTGGATAGTAACACCATGCCTTCCATTGTTTTACATCTGCTGAGTGCCACATAAGTTTGCCCATGCGCAAACGAAAGTTGGGCATCAATAATGGCACGATCAAAGGTCAAACCTTGACTTTTGTGAATAGTAATTGCCCATGCTAATTTCAGCGGAATTTGCTCAAAACTACCAATTACTTCTTCTTGTATTTCTTGATTATCAGGATTGATAGTGTAATTATAGTTTTCCCATTTTTCGGTGTTTACATCTATTGGTTCGTCATCATCAGGACATTGTACTTGGATATACTCTTTATCAATGCCTACGATTTTACCTATTTTACCATTAAAATAGCGTTTTTCTGCATCCGAATCGTTTTTGATAAACATGACTTGTGCGCCATTTTTCAATTCTAATTCTACTAAGGTAGGATAAGCAAATTCGGGAAAAGTTCCTTTGATATAGGCTTTAAAGAAATAAGATTGTTCTTTTAAAGCATTCAATTCACGGTTATTTATTGTGTCTGCCGTATGGTTGTGGGTTGATAGCGTGATGTATCCGTCGTCAGGTTGTGGTTTAAAATGAGGTTGATAGCGTTCGTTAAGAATACGCAATGCGTTGTCAGATAACTTATTATTGCGAACTTCTTCTAAGATATCAATAAAAAGTTTGTCTTCTTGACGGTAAATTTTTTGTAGTTCTATATTCAATACATTGGCTTCATTATAGGCTTTGCTACTGAAAAAATAAGGCGTTTCGTAAAATGGTGCTATTAATTTCCATTCATCCGGTTTTACGACCGGTGCTAATTGTTGAATGTCGCCAATCATCAATACTTGAATGCCGCCAAAGGGTTTAGTTCTGTCGTTGAATTTTCGTAAAATGCTGTCAATTCCGTCCAATAAATCAGCCCGTACCATACTTATTTCATCAATAATTAAAAGGTCTAACGAACGAAGTATGTCAATTTTACGTTTGTTGAATTTAAAACTTTTAGCATTGCGCTCCGGTAAGTTAGGCAAAATAGGTCCAAAGGGCAATTGAAAAAAAGAGTGAATGGTCACTCCTTGTGCATTGATTGCCGCAACACCTGTGGGTGCTACTACTACTAATCGTTTTTGAGAATGTTCTTTTACATAACGCAAAAAAGTGGTTTTTCCCGTTCCGGCTCTACCGGTGAGAAATAAGTTTCTGCGTGTATTTTCTACAAAATTTTTAGCTAATTCTAATTC
>DZAU01000018.1:15036-34174 GCA_022729635.1 Flavobacterium psychrophilum | reverse complement strand
GAAAGTGCAATGGCGAAGATAAAATCCAGAAAATCAGCTTTCAACAAAGATATTGTCGTGATTACCGATGCTGTTGGTTTAGAAACCAATCAACTGAAAAGTATCGATAGCACTTTCAATACTTATTTTATTATTCCGAAAGCGGAACACGAAAACAACATCTCGATTGACAGTGTTTTCATCCATCAAACTTTGGATGATTTCTATGAAATTGGATTGAAATTAAGTACTTATGACGAAGCTTCAAAGCAAATTCCGGTGGCTTTGTACAATCAAAATAAACTGATTGCAAAAACTTTGACAAAATTAGAATCCAAGCAAAAAACAATCTATTTCAACATTCCGAAAAAGGATTTTAATGGTTATGCGTCCATTGCCGACAATGGGTTGGAATATGACAATAGCTTATTTTTTAGTATTTCAAAACCCGAAAAAATCAATGTAATCGGTATTGGAACGCCCGAAAAATCTAATTTTTTATCGAGAATTTATACCAACGACGAATTTAATTTCAACAATTTTGCAATTGGAAATTTAGACTACAATTCCATCGAAAAGCAGAATGCAATTGTGTTGAATGAACTGGACGAAATTCCGCAAGCTTTACAAACCACTTTGAAATCATTTGTAGAAAAAGGCGGAAATTTAGTGGTGATTCCTTCGTCTAAATCTTCAACATCGAATGTAAATCCTTTTTTGAGAATTTTTGGAAACATCCAATTCAAATCTTTGGAAAACAAAGAAAAATTGGTAACCAAAATTAACTTCAATCATCCGTTGTTTAGTGGCGTTTTCGAAAATAAAATTAATAATTTTCAGTATCCAAAAACAAAAAATTCCTTCGGAATATCAGCTTCAAACCCGGCAGTTTTGTATTATGAAGACCAAAGTGCTTTTTTGACTTCCATAAACAATCCTATTTCTTCTGTTTATGTTTTTGCTGCTCCAATTAATCTCGAAAATTCTAATTTTCAGCAATCGCCTTTGATTGTGCCCACCTTTTATAAAATGACGCTGAACAGCCAAAATACGGGAATAAATGCACTTACAATTGGCAATAACAATCCGTTTTTTATTGACGTAAGTTTGTCAAAAGATGAAATTTTGAATGTTAAAAATGACAATGAAACCTTTATCCCAATTCAACAAATCCTGAACAATAAAGTAAAATTAACCTTCAATGATTTTCCTGAACAAGCTGGAAATTATGGGATTTACAAACAAAAAGTGTTTTTGAAAAACATCAGTTTCAATTACAACAGAACCGAAGACAATTTGGCTCAAGCCAATGAAAATATCCTTTCTGAATACAAAATAATCGATTCTGTCGAAACTGTTTTCAATACATTACAAACCAACCGAACTGATAATCAAATTTGGAAATGGTTTGTTATCTTTGCATTGCTTTTTCTGGCAATCGAAATGGCAATTATACGATTCGTGAAGTAAAAACGGTAGATAAAATTAAAATAAAAAACTAAATTAAACACATAGAAACATAGAAAAAAAGAATGAGATAGCCCAATTGCTTCGCCAGTTCGTCCCGATAATTATCGGGACTCGGGTCTTGGGTTCGCATAGCTATGATTTTCTCAAATAAAGTGAAACATCTTTTATAATTATTTTAAAACTATGTTTCTATGCGTTTAACAACAGAACGTAAATTATATCTCAGGTTTCAAATAAATAAATACTATGAGCACAATCATCCGGGAAGCCAAAATTATCGACCAAGAAAGTCCTTTTCACAACAAAACTGTTGATGTTTTAATTGTTGATGGTAGTATCAAAAAAATTGGAACTTCGCTTCCCAATTCAGACAATGCAGACGAAATAAAACTTGATAATCTTCATATTTCACAAGGATGGTTTGACAGCAGCGTTTCGCTTGGTGAACCTGGTTTTGAAGACCGAGAAACCATTGCCAATGGATTGAATGTTGCTGCCAAAAGTGGTTTCACAGCGATTGCTTTGCAACCCAACTCCTACCCGATTATTGACAATCAATCACAAATTAATTTTGTAAAAAACAAAGCCAATGGTTTTGCCACGCAACTTTTGCCAATTGGCGCTTTGACTAAAGGAAGCGAAGGAAAAGATTTGGCTGAATTATTCGATATGAAAAATGCCGGTGCCGTTGCTTTTGGAGATTATAATAAAAATTTAGACAATGCCAATTTGCTGAAAATCGCCTTGCAATATGTGCAGGATTTTGACGGATTGATCATTGCTTTCGCCCAAGATTCGAATATAAAAGGAATCGGAGTTGCCAATGAAGGCATCGTTTCAACAAAATTAGGTATGAAAGGAATTCCGAATCTTGCCGAAGAATTGCAAATTGCCAGAAACTTATTCTTACTCGAATATACTGGCGGAAAATTGCATATTCCAACAATTTCTACTGCAAAATCAGTGCAATTAATTAAAGAAGCTAAAGCCAAAGGATTGAAGGTAACTTGCAGTGTTTCCGTACATCATTTGGTTTTAACCGATGAAAAAATAATAGGTTTCGATACCCGAAATAAAGTTTCGCCACCTTTGAGAACAGATGCAGACAGAAAAGCATTGCTTGCGGGAATTTTGGACAATACAATTGATATGATTACGTCAGACCATAATCCGATTGACATTGAACACAAAAAAATGGAATTTGATTTGGCCAAAGACGGGACTATTGGTTTAGAAAGTGCTTTTGGTGCCTTGTTGACCGTATTGCCTTTGGAAAAAGTAATCGAAAAATTGACTTCTGGAAAAACTACCTTTGGAATAGAAAAACAAACCATTGACGAAGGAAAAAAAGCGAATATAAGCTTATTCAATCCTGAAGGAAAAAGCGTTTTTACGAACGAAAATATCCTGTCAAAATCTAAAAATTCGGCTTTTCTGGGAGTAGAAATGAAAGGAAAAGTGTATGGAATTTTTAATCAGGGGAAATTAGTTTTGTAATTACCAAACCACAAAGGTTTGAAAAAACCTTTGTGGTTTAAATCAAGAATATGAAAAACAACAACATCGAAAAAGGAAAAACAGCCGCCATAACAAGCTATATTTTAATCATTGGAGTTTTTATTGCGATGTCAATGAATAGCGGAGAAGAAAAAAATCTGTATGCTTCTTTCCACATCCGCCAAGCGCTAGGTTTGTCCCTGACTTTTATCTCGTTAGGATTGATAATCAGTAATTTTGATAGTCCGATGATTTCTATATCAATGTGGGTTTTTCTCTCTGTTTTATGGACTTATGGAATCTTTACAGCCATAAACGGTGAAACAAAACCAATTCCTTTATTGGGGAATTATTTCCAAAAATGGTTTAAAAGCATTTCTTAAAATTTAAAAAATCAAATTCCAAATTCCAATTCTGAACACTTTTACCTTTGTCAAAGTTTAAAACTTTGACAAAGGTTCAAAAAACTAATAAAAACAAAATGAATCTATCTTTAGAATATAAAATCAGAGAACCCAAAATAAAACTCGGTAAAAATCCACTTTTGTTATTACTTCACGGTTATGGCAGCAACGAAGAGGATTTATTTTCGTTTGCAAGCGAACTTCCAGAAGAATATTATATTGTTTCGGCTCGTGCTCCTTATGATTTAATGTACGGAAGTTATGCTTGGTACTCCATCAACTTTGATGCTGACGAAAACAAATTTTCTGACAATGAGCAAGCAAAAAAATCGAGAGATTTGATTGCTCAATTTATTGATGAATTGACTGCAAATTACCCGATTGATACGGAAAGTGTGACCTTAATAGGTTTTAGCCAAGGCACAATTTTGAGTTATGCCGTAGCGCTTTCGCATCCCGAAAAAGTGCAAAGAGTGGTTGCAATGAGTGGTTATGTAAATCAGGAAATTCTGGAGGAAAATTATATTAAAAATTCTTTTTCCAATCTAAAAATTTTCGCTTCACACGGCACAGTTGACCAAGTAATTCCAGTAGATTGGGGACGAAAAGCAAAACCCTTTTTAGAAAATTTAGGAATAAACACGACCTATAAAGAATATCCTGTTGGTCACGGAGTTTCGCCTCAAAATTTTTATGATTTCAAGAATTGGCTGGTTTGAGAAAGTAGGCAGTATTCAGATTTTTAGTGGTCAGTTTTTAGTATTTAGTGAGCAACTGACCACTAAAATTCTGACCACTGAATACTATTTCTGGTACAACAACGACTGAAATGTCTCGAAAGAAACCGTTTCGTCATCATTGACAAAATATTTTATTAGGGCTTCTCCCCAATATTCACCATCACTAAAATCGGCAATAATCCAGCGATGATTTAAGATTTTTACCTTGTTGATAATAAATTTATTGGTTCCAATTTGTTCTTGTCCAGTGTATGGATTTCCTTTTGAACTTGTGTTTAAATCCATTAATTTTTCGGTTACAAAAGGAATTAGTTTCTCAATTTGAATCGTTTTTGTGGCATTCTCAGGATTAAAATAATTCTGGGCGTTTTCATTATTTTCCAAAGAAAAATAATTGGCATCAGCCAGATTATTGTTTGCTACTTCCAATTCTTTTTTCAACTTTGCTTCCATTTTTACGTTTTTATCTTTTTCAAAAGCCAAGTTTTTACTGAAATACATATAAGTAAAAACATTCAAAAGCAGAGTAAGAATAAAGAGGTAAAGCAATAATGATTTTTTCATTTTAAGATGATATTAAATGGTAATTTCTAAATTGTCATAAGCCAGAAAAACGTTTTTTGGCAATTTTTGTTGTACTTCTTCATGGAAACCCATAATGTGACTGATGTGAGTGAGATATGCTTTTTGAGGTTTAACCAATGCTATAAAATCCAATGCTTCTTGTAAATTAAAATGCGTGTTGTGAGGCTCTTCACGCAAGGCATTTACAACCAGGACTTTCAGATTTTTCAATTTATCCATTTCGCTTTTATCGACAGTCTTCACATCTGTCAAATAAGCAAAATCATCAATTCGATAACCAAAAACTGGAAGATTTCCGTGCATCACGTTGATGGGAATTGCCATTTTATTTCCTATTGGAAAAGGATGATTATTGACCACTTCAATCGTTTTTACTGAAGGTGATCCGGGGTATTTATTTTCAATTTCAAAAATATAGTCAAATCGTTTTTTCAGATTTTCAATTACTCGTTGATGTGCATAAATTGGCATCGTGCCTTGCTTGAAATTAAACGGACGAATGTCATCCAGACCTGCAGTGTGATCAGAATGTTCGTGGGTAAATAAAATGCCATCTACTTTTTGACAGTTAGAAGTTAACATTTGTTGTCTAAAGTCAGGTCCGCAATCGATTACGTAAGAATAATTTTCCCAAGAAATCAAAGCCGAAACCCGAAGTCTTTTATCCTTAAAATCAGTGCTTTTACAAACAGAATGATTGCTCCCAATTACAGGAATTCCCTGCGATGTGCCAGTTCCTAAAAAATATACATTCATCTAGCACGGTTTTTGCTAATTAGTTTACAAAAATAACACTATTTCTCTTTAATTTGAAAGCTGTTTTAGTAACTTTGTACCAAATTAGCCCATTTAATATACATGGATAAAAATATAATATTGAAAGGCGATAAAGCCATCGCACAAGTTCCATCTTTAAAAGACAAAGCACTTCGTATTAATTTGAACGAAAATATTTATGGTGTTTTTGCCGAAATTGGTGCAGGACAAGAAACGGTTAGACATTTTTTTAGAGCTGGAGGTTCATCAGGAACAATAGCAAAGGCAATGTCTGCTTATGATAAAGACTTTAGCGATTCTATTTATGGTAGGGAAGTCGATGGTCGATATGTGACGGAAAGTCGTCTAAAAAAAATGCTTTCCCATGAAGCGGGTTTAATGGAAACCCGTTTAAACAGAAAAACTCATCCCAATAAATTGTTTTTTAGTTATGCCAATACCGTTTCCACTATTGATTTTGCCAAACAATTTAAAGGCCACGGATGGGTTGGTATAAGATTCCAAATTGAACCCGAAGAAGAATACAACGAAATTATTTTACACATCCGTTTCAAGGAAACCGATGTTCGCCTGCAACAAGAAACCCTCGGAATTCTTGGAGTAAATCTTATTTATGGAGCTTTTTATAAATACAATGACCCAAAACGATTGTTGCGTTATCTTTATGATCATTTAGATAAAGACCAACTCGAAATAGACACTATCAATTTCTCAGGACTACGTTTTGCTGAAGTTGACAATCGTTTGATGAGCTTACAATTAGTTAAAAACGGAATGACCGATGCTGTAATTTTTGATCCTGAAGGTAAAAATATTCTTCCTGCTTCTATTTTATACAAAAAAAACATCCTTGCTTTAAGAGGAAGTTTCCGTCCGGTGACAAAAGTGAATATGGATATGTATAAGGAATCATTAAAAATGTTCCTCGAAGAGAAAAAAGTCAAACCTGAAAACACTTTGGTTATTTTTGAAATCACTTTGTCAAATTTACGCTCCGATGGAGAAATTGACGAGAGAGACTTTATGGATCGAGCGGAATTACTGTGCTCACTTGGGCAAACAGTAATGATTTCCAATTTTCAGGAATATTACAGAGTTGTCGAATATTTTGCAAAATATACCAAAGCTAGAATGGGATTGGCAATGGGCGTAAATAATTTAGTTGATATTTTTGACGAAAAATACTATCGTCATTTAAGCGGTGGAATTCTGGAAGCATTCGGAAAATTATTCTATCGAGATATGAAAGTGTACTTGTATCCAATGCTTGACGAAAATGGAGATATGATGAATTCAGAGACTTTAAAAGTGCATCCTCGAATGAAGGAATTATATAAGTTTTTCAAATTCAATGGGAAAGTGGTTGATATTGAAAACTACAATCCTGAGAATCTAGAGGTTTTCTCACGTGAAGTACTGAAAATGATTAGTGAAAATAGACCAGGATGGGAATCAATGTTACCTTCCGGTGTGGCAGAAATAATAAAAAGACAAGAACTTTTTGGATATGAAGCCACCCAAATACTTGAGAAAAGCAATTAATTTAGTTTGAGATTTATATATAAAAGCCAAGAAAATATTTTTTTCTTGGCTTTCATTTTTGAAATAAAACTTACTTCAATATTTGATTAGCATGAGCCTTTGTTTTCACTTCCGAAATAACCTCATCAATAATCCCATTTTCATCAATTACAAAAGTAGTTCTGTGAATACCATCATATTTTCTTCCCATAAATTTTTTCGGACCCCAAACTCCAAACGCCTGAATTACAGATTTATCCTCATCAGCCAATAAAGGAAAAGGGAAATTGTATTTTTCCTTGAATTTAGCTTGGGCTTTAACAGCATCAGCGCTCACTCCTAAAATCTCGTAATTATTGGCTTGAAAACGCTCAAAATTATCTCTTAAATCACAAGCTTCGGCGGTACAACCTGGTGTGTTTGCTTTTGGATAAAAGAAAACCACTAATTTTTTTCCGTTGTAATCAGCTAATTTATGTGGATTTCCGTCTTGGTCAATTCCCGAAAAACTGGGAGCTTTGTCGCCTTTTTTTAATGTTGTCATAATTGGGTGTTGGGTGTTAGGTTATTAGGTTTGCCCCAGATTGCAGTGGAAACCCCGCAGTTTTTGAAGCTGATTTTTTCTTGAAATAGCAAAGCGACCAAAGGAAGCTCTTGGTATTGCTTAGAAAAAAAGCTGCAAAAATGAGGAGTTGAAACGGAAAGCTGGATTAGGCACATAATAAAAATTACTGTAATTTTACGACTCAAATTTAATGAAAAATGACCAAACAAGAACGAGCAACATTCGTTATAAATACGTTAAAAAAATTGTACCCTGAGGTTCCTATTCCGCTAAATCACAAAGATCCTTATACTTTGCTGATTGCGGTGTTGCTTTCGGCTCAATGCACGGATGTTCGTGTCAATCAAATCACTCCAATACTTTTTGCGAAGGCTGATAATCCGTATAATATGATAAAAATGTCTGTCGAGGAAATTGCTGAAATCATTAGACCTTGCGGCTTATCGCCAATGAAGTCGAAAGGCATTCACGGTTTGTCGCATATTTTGATTGAAAAACACGAGGGAAAAGTACCGCAGAGTTTTGAAAGTTTAGAAGAATTACCAGCCGTTGGACATAAAACAGCTAGTGTTGTAATGTCGCAAGCTTTTGGATTTCCCGCTTTTCCTGTTGACACTCATATTCACCGATTGATGCATCGATGGAATTTATCCAGTGGGAAAAATGTAGTTGAAACCGAAAAAGATGCCAAACGAATTTTTCCAATAGAAACTTGGAATGATTTGCACCTGCAAATGATTTGGTACGGTCGTGAATATTCTCCGGCTCGAGGTTGGGATTTAGAGAAGGATATTATTACCAAAACCATTGGTAGAAAATCAGTTTTATCAGCGTATTATACAAAAACATCCCGATGATTTTCGGGATGTTTTTCTAATTAGCCATAATTTCGAAACTCATTGTATTACCTTTAATTATGCTCAACGCTTTTGAGTAATTTAATAAAAAAGAAACTATTTCTTTTTTGGGTTTCATTGTAGGAATTGCTACTGTTTTTTTAGAGTAAATTTTTGCCATATAGTAATAAAGTTTGTTATTTTTTATTACAACGCAATAATTTTCAATATAGTATCAATTCGTTAAAACAATTTGATGTTTGTCGATAACTTTTCTCATATTCATCAAAGCATAACGCATTCTGCCAAGAGCTGTATTGATGCTAACACCTGTTACTTCTGAAATTTCCTTAAAACTCATATCCTGATACATTCGCATAATCAGCACTTCTTTTTGGTCTGATGGGAGTTCTTCGATGAGTTTTTTTAAATCAACTTCGATCTGATTACTAATCATTTTATTTTCTATCGTAAGGGAATCATCAGACATAATCGAAAAAATAGAAAACTCCTCTGTTTCTCTGAACATTGGCATTTTTTTGTTCCTTCGATAATGGTCTATAATAAGATTATGGGCAATTCGCATCACCCAAGGCAAGAATTTACCTTCTTCGTTATAGGATTTTGATTTTAAAGTTTTGATTACTTTAATGAAAGTGTCTTGAAAAATATCATTCGAAATATCTCTATCTGATATTTTTGAATATATAAAGCCAAATATTTTCGATTGGTGTCTATTGATTAAAATTGTCAAAGCGTTTTCATCGCCATCAACATAGTTTTTTACCAATAAAGCATCTGGAAGTTGTACATTAGCCATAGTAATACCTTTTAGTTTTTTTAATAAAATTTGGAGCAATTTCTCTAAAAAGTAGTTCTATATAATAGGCTAATGATTTTTTGTGAGTGATTATTGGTCAAATTTAACAAATAATTATCTTAAGAAACAAGTAAAACCATTAAAATTAACTTAAAAATAAAATAAAACCAAGTCAACTGCATACTTTTTTTACTGATAACTCCGTTTTACAATCCCCAAAATCACGAAAAATATTTTTGTTGCTAAGATTGGAAAATCTACCACTATATAAGAAAATTGTGATTCATCCATTCCCAATTCTCATTTTAAAATTGATTACTTTTGTGAAAATCCAATTTTTGTATGCCAATTGACTTTTCTACATTAGATCCAAAAAAGAATATTATCATCAAAGGAGCTCAAGTTCACAATTTAAAAAATGTGGACGTGGCGATTCCAAGGAATAAATTAGTGGTGATTACCGGGCTTTCGGGTTCCGGAAAATCAAGCTTAGCTTTCGATACTTTGTATGCCGAAGGACAACGCCGTTATGTGGAAAGTTTGTCTTCTTATGCACGACAATTCCTTGGAAGACTGGACAAACCAAAAGTAGAATACATCAAAGGAATTGCACCGGCAATCGCCATTGAACAAAAAGTAAATACGACGAATGCCCGTTCTACAATAGGAACTTCAACCGAAATTTATGATTACATCAAATTATTATTTGCCCGAGTTGGCAGAACTTTTTCTCCCGTTTCAGGTCAAGAAGTGAAAAAAAATACAGTTTCGGATGTCATCACTGACGTAAAAAAATTAGGAATTGACAGCAAATGGTTGCTCCTCGCTCCTATTCATCTGGAAAATGGAAGAGCTTTAGAAAACAAACTGAAAGCCTTGCTCAATCAGGGATTTTCCAGAATATTGGTCAATAATGAAACCGTTCGTTTAGACCAAATTGATGGTCATACATTGGACAACAAAGACATTCTTCTTATTATTGACCGAATCGTGGTCAAAGACGAAGAAGAATTCTATAATCGCCTTGCCGATGCGGTGCAAACTGCTTTTTATGAAGGAAAAGGAATTTGCCATTTGCAGGAATTAAATACCGATAAACGCTTTTCGTACAGCAATAATTTCGAATTGGACGGCATCACTTTCTTGGAACCGAATGTTCATTTGTTCAGTTTTAATAATCCTTATGGTGCTTGTCCGGTTTGTGAAGGCTACGGAAATATCATCGGAATTGACGAAGAATTGGTTGTTCCAAATACTTCTTTATCCATTTTTGAAAATGCCATTTATCCTTGGCGTGGCGAAAGTATGGGCTGGTTTCGGGACGAATTGGTAAACAATGCCTATAAATTTGATTTCCCCATTCACAAACCATTTTACCAATTAACGGAGGAACAAAAAGATTTGATTTGGAAAGGAAACAGCTATTTTCAAGGTTTGAATGCGTTCTTCAAGGAATTGGAGGATAAAAATTATAAAATCCAAAATCGAGTTATGCTTTCACGTTATCGCGGAAAAACCAAATGCCATTCCTGCAAAGGAAAACGCTTGCGAGTTGAAGCTTCTTATGTGAAAATTAATTCCAAAACGGTTTCGGATTTAGTTGATTTACCGATTAAACATTTGGTCACTTTTTTCAAAAACATCGATTTGGATTCGTATGAAAAGCAAATTGCCAAACGATTATTATTGGAAATCAACAACCGTTTATCATTTTTGACCGAAGTGGGTTTAGATTATCTGACTTTAAATAGAAACTCGGCAACACTTTCTGGTGGCGAATCCCAACGTATTAACTTGGCGACTTCACTTGGAAGCAGCTTGGTGGGTTCAATGTATATTTTGGACGAACCGAGTATTGGTTTACATCCAAAAGACACCGAACGTTTAATCAAAGTTTTGCAATCTTTACGGGATTTGGGCAATACTGTTATCGTGGTCGAACACGACGAAGATATTATGAAAGCCGCCGATATGATTATAGATATTGGTCCAGAAGCGGGAACTTTTGGTGGTGAATTGGTTGCTCAAGGAACTTTCGACGAAATCTTGAAATCAACTTCATTGACAGCGAAATATCTCAACGGAGAACTGGAAATTAAAACACCACGAATTCGCAGAAAATGGAATAATTACATTGAGATTCTTGGCGCAAGAGAAAATAATTTACAAAATATCGATGTCAAATTTCCTTTGGAATGCTTGACTGTGATTACCGGAGTTTCTGGAAGCGGAAAAAGTACATTGGTCAAGAAAATCCTGTTTCCGGCAATGCAAAAAAAGTTAGATGGCATTGGTGAAAAAGCAGGGCAATTTACCGAAATGCGTGGCTATTACCACAAAATTCAACATATCGAATATGTAGATCAAAACCCGATTGGGCGAAGTTCCCGTTCGAATCCTGTGACTTATATCAAAGCGTATGACGACATCAGGGAATTGTTTGCCAAAGAAAAACTTTCGAAAATTCGGGGTTATCAAGCCAAGCATTTTTCGTTTAATGTTGATGGCGGAAGATGCGAAACCTGCAAAGGAGAAGGAACTATCAACGTCGAAATGGTTTTTATGGCTGACGTTCAATTGCATTGCGAAACCTGCAACGGCAAACGATTCAAGAAAGAAGTTTTGGAAGTCACTTTCGACAGCAAGAACATTCACGACATTCTGACGATGACTGTTGATGATTCGATTGCTTTTTTTACTGCCAATAAACAAACCAAAATCACTCAAAAACTGCAACCCTTGCAAGATGTTGGTTTGGGTTATGTACAATTGGGACAATCCTCTTCAACTCTTTCTGGTGGTGAAGCCCAACGTATCAAACTGGCGTCTTTCTTGGTCAAAGGAGCCACAAAAGAAAAAGCACTTTTTGTATTTGACGAGCCCACAACTGGATTACATTTTCACGACATCAAGAAACTCTTGGCTTCGTTTGATGCTTTAATTGATAAAGGACATTCGATTTTGGTGATTGAACACAATCTGGATTTGATAAAATGTGCCGACTGGATTATTGATTTAGGTCCCGAAGGTGGCGAAAATGGCGGGCAATTACTCGCCGAAGGAACTCCAGAAGAAATCATAAAAAACAAAAAATCGGTTACCGGGAAGTATCTGAAAGAGAAGTTGTAGAAAGGAATTATCTGTTCATATCCAATTGCTAAAAAATAAATTTTAATATCGGATAGAAAATAAATTTTATATATCCGATATTAATTGTATCTTTGTTGGGTAATGTGGAAAATAGATTTAGAATATCGAGCAGAATTTCAATCTACCTTTGAGAGATTGTACCAAAAAAAGCAAGATTTGCAAGCCAGCAGACCTTTGCCCAACATCGCTTTGAATAAAATCAGGGAGAGTTTATCGATAGAATGGACCTATAATTCCAACAGCATCGAAGGAAATACCTTGAGTTTACGAGAAACCCAAATGGTGCTTCAGGAAGGAATTACCATAAAAGGCAAATCGCTTCGGGAACATTTTGAAACACACAATCACGATAAAGCAATTGAATATTTATTTTCAATAATTAACGATGATTATGTTTTGCGAAATATTGATATTCTTTCTTTACATAGTCTGGTTTTGCGTTCCATCGAAGAGGATTTTGCAGGACGCTTGCGTAATGGTGGTGTACGTATTTCGGGTGCTAATTTTGTTCCGCCAAACGCCAATAAAGTTTCGGATTTGCTGGATGAATTGATTGATTTTGTCAACGCCAATCCTTTAGAATTGAACGATATTGAATTGGCTACAATTTTTCATCATAAACTCGTTTGGATTCATCCATTTTTTGACGGAAACGGACGAACAGTTCGACTGGCTATGAATTTGTTATTGATGCGTTGTGGTTTTCCGCCAGCTATCATCCTCAAAAATGACAGGAAGAAATACTACGAAGCGCTCAATCAAGCCAACAATGGTAATTATCAAAAACTAATGCTTTTGATGTGTCAAGCCTTGGAACGCAGCTTAAATATTTATTTGAATGCGATGCCGGGTAACGATAATGATTTTCAAAAAATTTCGGATATTGTTAGCGAACCAAGCAGTCCTTATGGTCAGGAATACGTAAGTTTATTGGCTAGAACAGGCAAAATTGACGCTTACAAAGAAGGTAGAAATTGGTACACCACCAAAGAAGCCATCGAGGATTATATCGAAAATAGACAAAGAAAAAGAGTTTTATAGTGTTCAGCCTGCCTGTCTGCCGACAAGCAGGCTGAACACTTTTTTTATTTGATCTTCTCTCCAACAAAATAATCATTAGAGTTTTTAAACAAGACATTAAAAGTGGTCAAACTGCCATAAATTCTGGTGATGTATTGTTGCAAATCGATTTTCTCGATTTCGTCAAGATTGCTCGCATTAATTTTTTGCTCCATCACTCGTATTCTATCACGAACCATCGTGATTTTATGAAAGAAAGTATCGATAGGCACTTCTTTATTTTGCGTTGCAGTTCCTGGCTCCAAAATGATTTTTCCGCCTTTCCATTTATCGGCAATTGGAACTATTTGGGAAACGTCGCTCCATTTTTGCAGTAAATTCTTCAATGATTTTTCGACATCGTGGAAACTAACCGAATCCACTTCGCCTTCTACCGCTTCAATGATTTCAAAATTACTTTCGATTTCAATGGTTTCCAAACCATTTTCGATAAAAGTAACCCAATAATGTTTTGAGGTTACATTGGTTACTACTCCAAGTCCATAATCGGGATGTTTTATGCGTGAGCCTATTCCTAAAATATTCATTATTTAATTTTTTTAATTATTTCTCTTATTTTTAAGTAATTTGCCTGTTGATTAACACATACTTGAACACCCTCTGGATAAACTGATGTAATGAAATCATTATAATCTTCGCAATTCTTAAAAATATTAAATTCTAAATTTTTAAAATCCCAAACCACCCCTTTTCCATAAATAAAAGTGTTGGCTAAACTTCCACCAACTGCACCACCGACTCCTCCGTAAGCCAAACCTTGCGCCCAAGCATTTGCTAAATTAGCCTCAGTATAAAAATAATTATTCCCTCCAATAATTACCCGCACGAAACTATTTGGAAAATCATTAGATTGGGCTCTGTCTTTTTTATTCCTATTTGACAAAATAGCATTTATTTGAAAATATAAATGGCCTTGAAATGAAACAGCAAAAACATTTGTAAGTTTTTCATCCGAAGACTCAATATAAAAAAAGCAATTATGCACAATTGTATTTAATTTTGGTTTTTCAAAACCAACTAACCCTTTTGGAATGAGTTTACCGAGATTACTAACCTTTTTATTAATAAAATCATCTTTAGAATAATATACACCTTCTGGATAAAAAGGCTTAAAAAGAGTGTCATTCTCTTGAATGAGTTCTTTCTCTTTGATTAAATCAGGTTCGTTTTTTGTAGGTTTAAATTTTCTGAAGATTACAGAATGACTTTCATCTTCTATCAAATTTATTGAGTTTAAAAAATAGGTAAATTGTGATTTTGTGACAATATTTGTGAATATAACTTGATTATCAACAAATTTCAAATCAGAAAATTCCATTTTTTGACCAGTAGAAATGGTTATAAATCCCTTAGAAACAGGTTTTAACTCTTGAGCTGAACTTTGAAAAAAAACTAACAAAATTAAGAGTATTCTAATTATTTTTTTCATTTTTCAATTTTTAGCCAAATGTAAATAGAAACCTCTCTAATTCAAAAATAATTTTAATAATTCTAAAGCGTCTCAAAAACCCTAACTTTGCCTTTTGCCAAAATTTATGCTAGAAAACGATAACAACATTGAAGTATTGGGTGCGCGAGTACACAATCTAAAAAACATAGACGTCCAAATTCCAAGGGAGAAACTGGTGGTGATTACCGGACTTTCGGGTTCGGGGAAATCTTTTCTGCAAAATCTAATTTAATGAGTTCCCAGTTTTTAGAAAGCAAACAATTGGGTTCGAAATCTAAATCCGCAGCCGCAAAATTGATGAGCATTTGCTTGATTTTAATAAAGTCATCATTATAAGGATAGCGTTTCTTAAAATACGAAATCATCTCGTCAATGTTCATTGTATTCAAGAAATAATGCAAATCCCAAAAGTCTTTTTTCCTTCCTCCACGCAGAACAATATCCAGTTTCATAGCGATAATTTCTTCGATAGAAGCCATTCGAATTATATCAACAACGAGTTCTTCAAAAACATAATCATCTGTGTAATATAAATCTAACTTTATACAATCTTTTTCAGAATAACCAATTTTAAAATAAGTTCCAAAAGCCACAATATCCATGGGGCTTGAACTATAAAAAGCATACTTGTTTTTCAGAAAATTTTTAATGCTATCGAAATCAATAGATCCATAATCCGCCTCGGTAAACATATCTATATCAACCGACATTCGGTGTCCAATTTGCAAACTCAAAGCCGTTCCTCCAACCAATCTGAAAGGAGAAAAAATTTCTTCCTGCATCAAATCAAAAAGAACTTCTTTAAGTAATGGCGAAACCGTGTTCCAATGTAAATTTTCCAAAATAAATTACAGTTGATGTTTTAACAATTTGATTTTTTCTACAACTTCCTTTCCATAAAAACGTATGATTTCTTCTTTTTCTTCTTCAGTTCCTCTCGAAAAAACACGTTTAATTACCGCCACTTTCATTTGCTGCCAATCAATTTTATCAAAAGTAGTATCCCAAAATAAAACTTTGCTCAATTTTGAAATATCGGGTTTCAAACTGTTTTTTTTCTTGGCTTGCTTTACATCATAGAAAACTTGCAACGTCATCAAAAAACCTTCTTCTAGTTGTAATTTTTCTTCTATTTTAAGTGATAATTCTACATTCATTCTTCGGTCGCCCTTAATAATGGCTCCTAAAGTTTGAGGATGTTCGCCGATAGTAATTGCAAATTGCCTTTTGTTGATGTTCTTTTTCAACAATTCTCGCTCCACGATTTTTCCTGGATGAATGCCTTTTATGATTTCAAGTGTTGTTTTCATAATACAAATATAAACAAAATTGTTTACATAATAAGAAATCAAGTTTACAACAAATCCAAAATCTAAAATCAATTGTTGTAACTTTGCGTTTTGCCAAAATTTATGCTAGAAAACGATAACAACATTGAAGTATTGGGTGCGCGAGTACACAATCTAAAAAACATAGACGTCCAAATTCCAAGGGAGAAACTGGTGGTGATTACCGGACTTTCGGGTTCGGGGAAATCGTCTTTGGCTTTCGATACGATTTATGCCGAAGGACAGCGTCGTTATGTGGAAACTTTTTCGGCTTATGCCCGCCAATTCCTTGGTGGATTGGAACGTCCCGATGTAGATAAAATTGATGGACTTTCTCCCGTTATTGCCATCGAACAGAAAACCACTAGCAAAAGTCCTCGCTCGACTGTTGGTACAATTACAGAAATTTATGATTTTCTGCGTTTGTTGTATGCCCGAGCAACTGATGCTTATAGTTACAACACGGGAGAAAAAATGGTTTCTTACGATGATGATCAAATCAAAGAATTGATTACACAAGATTTTGCTGGAAAACGCGTCAATATTTTGGCTCCAATAATTCGCGCCAGAAAAGGACATTATGCCGAATTATTTCAGCAAATTGCCAAACAAGGTTTCCTGAAAGTCCGTATTAATGGCGACATAAAAGATATTACTACGGGAATGAAACTCGACCGTTACAAAACCCACGACATCGAAATCGTGATTGACAGAATGGTGATAGCCCCCCCCGCCCCCGAAGGGGGAGCTGACGACGCTAATTTGAAACGATTATCCGAAAGCATTGCTACGGCGATGTATCACGGCGAAAATGTGCTGATGATTTTAGACCAAGACTCGAATGAAATTCGGTTTTTCAGCCGGAATTTGATGTGTCCCACAACGGGAATTTCCTATCCAAATCCGGAACCGAATTTATTCTCGTTCAACTCTCCAAAAGGCGCTTGCGATCATTGCAAAGGCCTTGGAACGGTAAACGAAATCAACATCAAGAAGATAATTCCAAATCCAAAATTATCCATAAATAAAGGAGGTTTTGCACCTTTGGGTGAATACAAAAGCAGTTGGATGTTCAAGCAATTGGAAATCATTGGCGAAAAATTTAATTTCAAATTGACAGACTCCATTTCAACCGTTTCAGAGGAAGCGATGGAAATGATTTTGAATGGTGGCAAGGAAAAATTTTCGGTCGAATCGAAAGTTTTGGGTGTTACCAAAGAATACAAAATCGAGTTCGAAGGGATTTCGCATTTCATCAAAAACCAACACGACGAAAGCGGTTCTACAACAATAAAACGTTGGGCAAAAGAGTTTATGGACGAAGTAAATTGCCCGGTTTGCGAAGGTTCACGATTGAAAAAAGAAGCCTTGTTTTTCAAAATCAACGAAAAGAATATCGCTGAATTGTGTGATTTGGATATTTCGGACGTGACGGCTTGGTTTCTGGATTTGAACACCCATTTATCTGAAAAACAAAAGACAATTGCCGCCGAAGTCATCAAGGAAATCAAGGACAGACTGAACTTTTTGATGAACGTAGGTTTAGATTATTTGGCTTTAAGCCGAAGTTCGAAATCACTTTCTGGCGGAGAAGCACAACGCATCCGTTTGGCGACACAAATTGGTTCACAGTTGGTTGGTGTGTTGTACATTCTGGACGAACCGAGCATCGGTTTACACCAAAGAGACAACGACAAATTGATTCATTCTTTGGAACAATTGCGCGACATTGGCAACTCGGTTATTGTGGTCGAACACGATAAAGATATGATTCTCCGTGCCGATTACGTAATTGATATTGGTCCAAAAGCGGGAAAACACGGTGGCGAAATCATCAGCAAAGGAACGCCTGCAGAAATTTTGAAAGATCATACTTTGACAGCTTCTTATTTGAACGGTGAAATGGAATTAGAAATTCCAAAAAAACGTCGTGAAGGCAACGGAAATTTCCTTAAACTGACTGGAGCAACTGGAAACAACCTGAAAAATGTGTCGATAGAATTGCCTTTGGGCAAAATGATTTGCGTGACCGGCGTTTCGGGAAGCGGAAAATCGACATTGATTAATGAAACCCTCTACCCTATTTTGAATGCCTTTTATTTTAATGGTGTCAAAAAACCAAAACCGTACAAAAAAATCGAAGGCTTGGAATACATCGACAAAGTAATTGATATTGACCAAAGTCCGATTGGAAGAACGCCTCGCTCGAATCCGGCGACTTATACCGAAGTTTTTACAGAAATCAGAAACCTATTTACAATGACTTCGGAAAGTATGATTCGCGGTTATAAAGCAGGACGTTTCAGTTTTAATGTAAAAGGCGGACGATGCGAAACCTGCGAAGGTTCAGGCGTTCGAACGATTGAAATGAACTTTTTACCCGATGTTTACGTGGAGTGCGAAACCTGTCAAGGCAAGCGTTTTAATAGAGAAACTTTGGAAATTCGTTACAAGGGAAAATCCATTTCGGATGTGTTGAATATGACAGTGGATGAGGCAGTTCCGTTTTTCGAAAATATTCCGAAGATTTATCGAAAAGTAAAAACGATTCAGGATGTTGGTTTGGGTTATATCACTCTTGGTCAACAAAGTACAACACTTTCCGGTGGCGAAGCGCAACGAATTAAACTAGCAACAGAATTATCAAAAAAAGATACTGGAAATACTTTTTATATTCTGGACGAACCCACGACTGGTCTGCATTTTGAGGACATTCGGGTATTGATGGAAGTGATTAATAAACTGGTTGATAAAGGCAATACTATTTTGATTATCGAACACAATATGGACGTGATAAAACTGGCGGATTACATTATTGACATTGGTCCAGAAGGTGGAAAAGGTGGCGGAGAAGTCGTTGCCAAAGGAACTCCGGAAGAAGTTGCTAAAAATAAAAAAAGCTACACAGCGCAATTTTTGAAAAAAGAGTTACATTA
>DZAU01000018.1:0-14936 GCA_022729635.1 Flavobacterium psychrophilum | reverse complement strand
TTGCTAAAAATAAAAAAAGCTACACAGCGCAATTTTTGAAAAAAGAGTTACATTAATTCCCCTCCTTTGGAGGGGTGCCTGAAAGGCGGGGTGGTTTTTGCGACTGTTGATTTTTTTCTGTAAATTCAACCAAAAAAGCAAATTGTATGGAAAATAATAGAGAAATAACAGCTTATATAAACACCCGACCCATTTATAAAAATTTCATCGAAAACTTACCCTACAACATAAAGCTAAAAGCTAGATCCCGAGCATTACGTAAAGCAGGTGTGCTATCAGAAGTCATTTTTTGGTTGCAAGTTCACAAAGGGATGTTCTGGAAAATAGATTTTGACAGACAAAGGATCATAGGTAATTATATTGTAGATTTTTATGTAAAAACCTTGGGATTGGTAATTGAAATTGACGGATCAAGCCATGAAAACAAAGAAGAATACGACCAAAAAAGAGAAGATTATCTCATTTTATTAGGATTAAAGGTTTATAAAATTTCGGATTTAAGGATAAAACATGATTTGAATAATGTGATGATAGAACTAGAGAAATATATTATTGAGGAATTTGGATGAGATAATAGGGTATTAACAAAAAAACCACCCCGCCCTACGGGCACCCCTCCAAGGGAGGGGAAGTGAAACGGAAATAATTGTTGTTGGAAAAATTACAGAAATATAGAAAAACTAATAACAAAGTTTTTGAAAAAAGAGTTACATTAGCATTTAAAGCTTCCAGCCTTTTAAAGGCTGGAAGCTTTAGAAATAGAAAAGTTGAATTAAAAACGAATGCCCTAGCCCTGATAGCAGTGGAAATCCTAATTATTTTTTCTTTAAAAATAATTAGATTGAAACGAATAGCAGGAAAAAGCTCAAAATAAAAAACACAAAAATGAGATTAGAAGATTTTGACAATGACGAGGAAAAAGTAATTCAGGATAAGTTTAAAAGAAAAACCTGGAACGAAATAAGAACGAATGACAGTTGGGCAATTTTCAAAATTATGTCAGAGTTTGTAAACGGCTATGAAAATATGGCAAGGATTGGTCCTTGTGTTTCCATTTTTGGTTCAGCTAGAACAAAACCGGAGGATAAATATTATTTATTAGCCGAAAAAATTGCCTTCAAAATAAGCAAAGCGGGTTATGGCGTCATCACTGGCGGTGGTCCGGGAATTATGGAAGCGAGCAATAAAGGAGCACATCTTGGCGGAGGAACTTCGGTGGGATTGAATATCGAATTGCCTTTCGAGCAACATTTTAATCCGTATATTGACCAAGATAAAAACCTGAATTTCGATTATTTCTTCGTGAGAAAAGTGATGTTTGTCAAGTATTCTCAGGGTTTTGTGGTTATGCCTGGAGGTTTTGGAACTATGGATGAATTATTTGAGGCATTGACTTTGATTCAGACTAAAAAAATTGGAAAATTTCCCATAATATTAGTTGGAAGTGCTTTTTGGTCTGGTTTGATAGAATGGATTAAAACAGCTTTGATAGAACAGGAACATACTGTAAATGCAGTAGATTTGGAGTTATTTAAAATTGTGGATACCGAAGATGAAGTGGTTGATGTTTTGGATAAATTCTACAAAAAATACGATTTAACTCCGAATTTTTGATTAACTTTATTCGTTTCTCCATCAAATTATTTTAAAATAATTAATTGAAATCATTCTATAAAATTTTCATTTGCATTTTAGTGTTGTTTGCTTCGGCGAGACAATATGCACAACATCATTCCCAAATGGATGTTGAAGTAAATATGGCACAAAAAACCTTGACTGTTCAGCAGGAAATCGAGTTTTTTAACCAATCTGAAGACACCTTAACGACCATTGTTTTGAATGATTGGAACAATGCTTATTCTTCAAAAACATCGCCTTTGGCAAAACGATTTTCAGATGAATTTTACAGGGGATTTCATTTGGCAACCGAAAAAGAACGTGGAAATACCAATATTATAACCATTACCACTGCTGATAAAACCGTACTTTTATGGGAAAGAACAGAAAAAAATCCAGATTATATTATAGTCAAATTAGGAAATATACTGGCTCCAAATCATAAAATCACTTTGCATCTTAACTATATTGTAAAGATTCCCAGTGACAAATTTACGAATTATGGCTATACAGAAAAGGGCGGAATGTACCTGAGAAACTGGTTTGTCACACCTGCTCGCTATGAAAATCATGATTTTATCAAATATAACAATTACAATCTGGATGATATTGCCAATGCGGTTTCTAATTTTGATATTATTCTTAGAATTCCTTACCAGTCCGGCAGGCAGGCCCAAAACCTAAAACTGACAACGGATTTGGGCAGTGAAGAAACTTTTCAAACCGAAAATTTTTCAATTTATAAACTTACAGCAAAAAACAGAACCGATTTCAGTGTTTTTTTGGAACCAAAATTAAGTTTTCGCAGTTACAAAAACAGTTCTGCTGAAGTCCTGACGAATCTAAAAGGTTACAAGGCAGATGAATTTCAAAAAGCGATTGTAATAGACAGAATTGTCAACTTTACAAACCAATTAATTGGGAAATCCCCTTATGATAAAATCACTGTTTCTCAAGCTGATTATGACAGAAATCCTTTTTATGGATTGAACCAGATGCCTACTTTTTTGGTTCCGTTTCCTGATGATTTTCTTTTTGAAATTAAATTTCTGAAAACCTATTTAAACAATTATCTAAAAAATAGTTTGAAGTTAAATCCAAGAAATGACAATTGGATTTATGACGGAATTCAAATCTATACGATGATTCGATATATCGAAGAATATTACCCAAATTGTAAGATGACAGGTAGTATTTCAAATCGTAAATTGTTTAAAGGTTTTCACTTATTGAATTTAGATTTCAACGAGCAATACAGTTATTTTTATTTGCTAATGGCTCGAAAAAATCTCGATCAGCCACTTGGTAACCCAAAAAACACTTTGATAAAATTCAACGAACAAATTGCCAGTAAATATCGGGCGGGATTGAGTTTAATATATTTAGATGAATATCTTGGCAAACCCTTTGTATCTAATACTATTCAGCAATTTTACACTCAAAACCGTGAAAACCAAACCACTGGTGATGATTTTGAAAAGCTGATAAAATCAAAGACAGACAAGAACATCGATTGGTTTTACAATACCATCATCAACTCGCGAGAAATAATCGATTACAGTTTTAAGAAAGTATCAAAAACCAAAGACAGTGTTATATTTTCATTAAAAAATAATGCCAGAGTTTTCGTTCCAATTCCGATTTATGGAATAAAAAATGACACTATTGTCTTTAAAAAATGGATAGAACCCATGAAAGAAGACAGCATTTATACTTTGGAGAGAAAAGAAGCCAAGAAAATTGTTATCAATTACAAAAATGAAGTTCCGGAATTCAATTTAAGAAACAACTGGAAGAAAATAGAAGGTTTTTTTCCGAATGATCGCCCCATAAAATTTGCCTTTGTAAAGGATTTAGAAGATCCATTTTACAATCAGATTATTTATGCTCCAATTCTAAATTATAACGTGTACGATGGACTTTCTCCTGGTATGCGTTTTCATAACAAAGCTATTTTAAACCGACCATTTGTTTATGACATTAATCCGACTTATTCCGTAAAATCGAAAACAATAACAGGTTCTGGCATCTTTATGTATAATAAAGATTATAGAGACAGCCATTTGTTTAATGTAAGGTATTCTATAAGCGCCAACTATTTTCATTATGCACCTGATGCTACTTACCTGAAAATAAATCCGATGGTTTTAATGCAAATTCGCAAAGATGACTATCGAGATAATCGAAAACAATTGGTACTTTTTCGACAAGTAATTATAAATCGGGAAAAAAGTGAAATTGTTGTTGACAGCTCGCTTCAGGATTATTCCGTTTTTGATGCTAAATATATCAACTCCAGAACAGAACTTACCAATCACATTAGCTTTGTGGGCGACATCCAGTTTTCAGGAAAATTTGGCAAAATTTCAACCGAAATCCAATATAGGAAACTCTTTGAAAACAATCATCAAATTAATCTTCGCTTGTTTGCAGGAGCATTTACTTATAACAAAAGTAATTCTGATTTTTATAGTTTTGCTTTAGACAGACCTACTGATTATCTTTTTGACTATCCTTATTTAGGAAGATCATCTGATACAGGAATCGTTAGTCAAGAGTTTATTATGGCCGAAGGTGGATTTAAATCTAAGCTAAGTACGCCTTATGCAAATAAATGGATTACCACATTAAACGGTAGTTATTCTATTTGGAATTGGATAGAAGCTTATGGCGATATCGGTTTTGTTAAAAACAAACCACAAAATACAAAATTCCTTTTTGACAGCGGTATTCGACTCAATATGCTGACGGACTATTTTGAATTATATTTCCCAATATATTCTAGCAAAGGATGGGAAATTACACAGCCTCATTACGGAGAGACCATACGATTTATAGTTACTCTTGACCCTAACAAACTAATCTCGCTTTTTACACGAAAATGGTTTTAATTTAGAATTTTGGCTTAATTCTACTATTTACAGATTTTGTCATTCCGACGAAGGAGACTCGAGTCTCGCCAAGGCGGACGAATAGGCGAAGCAAATCACATAACGAGCCTGTTCGTCGTGGTGAAAGCAACTAATGAGATTCCTCCTTCGTCGGAATGACAACAAAACTAACAAAATTGGTTTTAAACAAATGCTGTAAATAGTAGAATTAAGCTAGAATTTTTAATATTATTTAAATTATTATCAATGATATTTTAATTTAAGTGAATATTATCTAATAAAAATATCGTTTTTCAAAAATAAATTATTGAAAATTAAATTGTATTTCTTCTAAAGGATTATGAAAACAACACATTTTTTTAAGTAAATTTGCCCCCAAAGTTATCCTTTTCAATTATGATAAAAGAAAAAACCAATGCTGCATTGACATTTGAAGACTTCAAAACCGAAGTACTCAAGGACTACAAAATAGCAATAACTAGTAGAGAATGTAGCCTTTTGGGACGCAAGGAAGTATTAACCGGAAAGGCTAAATTTGGAATTTTTGGCGACGGAAAAGAAGTTCCACAATTAGCGATGGCAAAATTCTTTAAAGACGGCGATTTCCGTTCAGGATATTATCGTGATCAAACTTTTATGATGGCTATTGGCGAATTAACCATTCAACAATTCTTTGCAGGATTATACGGACACCAAGATATTTCACAAGAACCAATGTCGGCCGGAAGGCAAATGGGAGGTCATTTTATGACACACAATTTAAACGATGACGGCAGTTGGAAAGACTTAACAAAACAAAAAAATTCTAGTGCCGATATTTCTCCAACAGCAGCGCAAATGCCACGTATGTTGGGACTGGCGCAAGCATCGAATATTTACAGAAGCATTCCTGAGCTTGCTAATAAGTCTAATTTCTCCATCAATGGCAATGAAATTTCTTGGGGAACAATAGGCAATGCCAGCACTTCTGAAGGTATCTTTTTTGAAACCATAAACGCTGCCGGAGTACTTCAAGTTCCAATTATCTTGAGTGTTTGGGATGACGAATACGGAATTTCCGTTCACGCAAAATACCAAACCACAAAAGAGAGTATTTCCGAAATTTTAAAAGGGTATCAACGAGATGAAAATTCTAATGGTTTCGAAATTTTAAAAGTTCAAGGTTGGGATTATCCAAGTTTGATAGAAACTTATGAAAAAGCAGCCAATATAGCTCGCGACCAACATATTCCTGTACTCATTCATGTAAATCAACTGACACAACCGCAAGGTCATTCTAGTTCCGGTTCACACGAAAGATACAAAGACACTTCAAGACTCGATTGGGAAAAAGATTTTGATTGCATCCGACAAATGAAATTGTGGATGATAGCCATTAATATAGCTTCTCCAGAAGAAATCGAAGAAATTGAGTTGACTATAAAAAAAGAAGTACTCGAAGGTAAAAAAGACGCTTGGAAAGCCTTTACAGAGCCCATTATTGAAGACCAAAAAGAACTTATTTCATTACTTGAAAAAATTAGTGTTTCGAGTAAAAACAAAGAGGCAATTGAAAAACGTATAACTGATTTAAATAACATAAAAATACCTCTAAAAAAGGAAATTCTTATAACAGCTCGTAAAGTTTTACGATTAGTAATCACTGAAAATAGCAAAACTGAATTGTCAAATTGGATAACTTCCTACATCAATAAAAGTCAACAAAAATTCAGTAGTCATCTCTACTCGGAATCAAAATCGAATGTTTTTTCGGTAAAAAAAGTTTTGCCGGAATATTCGAAAGATACTGTGGAAGAAACGGATGGCCGAATGATTTTACGTGATAATTTTGACGTTCTTTTTACAAAATATCCCGAAGTTTTAATTTTTGGTGAAGACGCAGGAAGCATTGGCGATGTCAATCAAGGATTAGTAGGATTACAGGATAAATTTGGCGAATTCCGCGTTGCCGATGTAGGAATCAGAGAAGCATCAATAATCGGTCAGGGAATAGGAATGGCATTGCGTGGACTTCGGCCAATTGCTGAAATTCAATATTTAGATTATTTACTGTATGGCGTTCAGATTTTGAGCGATGATTTGGCCACTTTGCAATATCGAACACTCGGAAAACAAAAAGCGCCACTCATCATTAGAACTCGGGGACACCGATTGGAAGGAATTTGGCATTCGGGTTCACCAATGGGAATGCTTGTAAACGCTTTACGAGGAATTCACATTTTAGTGCCAAGAAATATGACTATTGCCGCCGGCTTTTATAACACTTTGTTAGAATGTGACGAACCTGCTCTGGTAATCGAATGTTTAAATGGCTACCGACTAAAAGAAAGAACGCCAATTAATTATGGTGAGTTTAAAACCCCGATTGGCGAAGTTGAATATCTAAAAGAAGGAACCGATATTACTTTGGTTTCTTATGGTTCAACATTGAGATTAGTGGAAGAAGCAGCAAAAGAACTATTAGAAGTTGGCATTGATTGCGAAATAATCGACATACAATCCTTACTTCCTTTTGATGTAAACCATGATATAGTAAAAAGTATTGCCAAAACCAATAGACTTTTAGTAATCGACGAAGACGTTCCTGGCGGTGCTTCGGCTTATATTTTACAACAAATTATCGAAAATCAGGACGGCTACAATCATTTAGACAGTAAACCACAAACCTTGACCGCCAAAGCACACAGACCTGCTTACGGAACGGATGGCGATTATTTTTCTAAACCATCCATAGAAGATGTTTTCGAAAAAGTATATGGGATGATGAATGAGGTAAATCCTTCGAAATATCCTGGTTTGTATTAGAAAATAGTTTTCAAAGCATTGCGTTTAAACCATTAAGAAAATTAAGGTTCATTAAGTTTTATATGCTTAATGAACCTTAATTTTCTTAATGGTTTTCATATTTTTTAAAACTTGACGAAATGCTACTATTTATATCAAACTCAAACTACTTCATAATCTTGAACTTTTTCAAATACTTATCCATAACTTTATTGATTTCAATAGAAATTACAAATCGGTAATTGAGATAGACATATACGATTGTAAGCAAAACTGATTTTATTCCTATAGCTATTATGGGATTAAAAGGAAAATCCCAAAAATAAAACAAAAGGAAAATAAGTACGGTAAGACCTATTGAATACAAAGTTTGATTGGTAAAAGGATATAGTTTCAATTTTTTTACCACAAAAAGCAATTTTGCCAGACTATACATTGTTATCGAAAGTAGGGTTGCAAATGCCGAACCCATTATTCCATAAATTGGAATAAAAATCATATTGAGAATCACTGTCAAAACTACCAAAGCAACTCCCAAAAACAAAACGGTCTTATAATATTTTGTATTGAAAATAATGGCATTATTATTTCCCAAAATCAAATCGAAATATTTTGATAACCCAATCATAAACACAACCCAAATTCCTCCTGCATATTCTTTCGGAATCAATTCGTATAACATATTGATGTTTACAAAAATTCCCAACATTACATAACCGCCTACTATTTGTAAATTAATGGATGTTTTTTTGTACAAAGCATCCATTTCATCGTGTTTGTTTTCGTGCATTAACTTTGCCGTAATTGGATACACAATTTGGTGCATCGCCCGACTAGGAACTGAGATTACCAAAGCAATATAAGTCGCCACCGAATAATAGGCAATATTTTCGATATTCATATATTGATTTAATATCATCTTATCTCCATCCAAAAGTAAATTGGCAACACTTCCGGACAAAATAATATAAAAAGTATATTCTAATACACTCTTTACTTTCAAAGGTATTTCAAACTGAAAAACCGGCTTCTCAATTCTAAAAGCATAAATCATTGTGACCAATAATGCCAATAAATATACAACAGCAGTAGCATAGATAAAGCCTTCTACGGTAATCAAATTATAATGAACTCCCATCAATAAAAATAATGATGCCGACCGCAATCCTACTTCTTTGATGAAATTTCCAAAAACAGAGTGCATGTGAACTCGCAACCAAGCATAAAAAATTTCGAAATAAGCCATACACAATCCAATAAATGGAATGAGCCAAATATAATTTTTAACAATGATGTTTTTTTTCGATAAGAAGAATAAAATGGCGTCATAGAAGAAAAAACCAATCAAACACATTGGGATAATCACTAAAAATGGAAATAAAACCGTGAATGATAAAAATCGAGAGCGTTCCTCATTGGTCTCATATTGCGAATAGAATTTTACCAAGGTATTTTGCATTCCTATGGCAAATAATGGCATAATCACGTTGGCAGACGACAGGATATAATTAGTCAAGGCATAATAAGTAGCGCCGAGAAAAACAGGATATAGATAGATTGTATTAATTCCTCCAATCGCAAAACCGATGTAAGTTATTATGGTATTCTTTATGGATTGATTTAATACGATTCCCATTATTTGATTTAGGATTTATAAGATGCTATTTTAGTAATTTTCGGTTTTTTACCTCTTCCAAAATACTCATTTGCTGTATAGCAATAAGGTTTAATTTTATTAATCTTTCACTTTGAATTATATTTTCATCTATTAAAACAGCATTTAAGTTCTCTAAATTAGACAAACATATTAATTCATTTATTGTAGCATAATCACGAATATTACCCTTTAATTCAGGATTTTCGTCTCTCCACTGTTTTGCAGTTTTTCCAAATAATGCAAGATTTAAAACATCTGCCTCGTTTGCATAAATTATTGAAGTTTGAAAAGCAGATAATTCTATTGGTAAAAGATTATTTTTTATTGCCTCTGTATGAATATGATAATTAAGTTTTGACAATTCACGTTTGGCCGACCAACCAATTAAACTTTGTTCTTCTTCTTTAAGTCGTTGATATTCTTTGATTAAATACAACTTAAAAGGCACACTTATCGCAGAACCAAACTCAAAAGCAATGTCTTTATGAGCATAAGTTCCACCATATTTGCCTTTTTTAACTATTAAACCAATCGCAGCTGTTTTATTTATCCATTCAGAAATACTTAAAACAAAATTTGGTAGTCCAGCTTGCATTTTAAAGTGGTCAAATTCGACCACTTTAAAATTAGGATTGTTTATTTCTTCCCAAGTTCCTAAAAATTCTAATGTATAACGATTTCTAATCCAATTTTTAATAATATCAGCAGCACGACTAACACTCACTTTAGAATTTGCCATATCTGTAAGCGAAATAAAATCTCTCTCATTTATTGAAAGAATAGAAATTTCATTATTATTTACAATTAATTTTGGCATTTATTTAAGGATTTAAAAGTTTTACCAATTTTTCGGTCAAACTCTTTCTGGAATAGTGCTGTAAACCCACAGCATTCGATTGTAGTTTTCCTTCCAAAAACTGATTATAAAATCCCAAAAGTACACTTTTTAGTTTCATCTTTTCGGAATAATCAAAGAATACGCCTGTGTTTGTATTGGTTATTATTTCTGCAAAGTCAGAACCATTTGGACCAATGGCAATAATAGGTCTTCCGGAAACCATATATTCGAATAATTTTCCGGGAATAATACTTTTCGTGTCTTCTGAATTGATTTCGATAAGTAGCAAAACCTGAGATTTTCTTTGATGTGCAATGGCTTCATAATGCGAAACATATCCCAAATTATTCAAATAAAGATTCAATCCAAATTGTGAAATAGTTTCCAAGACTTCCTGACTCACTGCTCCTATTAATTTTATCTCCAGATGTGTTTTAAAATCCGGAATTTCATTAATTAATTCCACCAAAGATTCCCATAACAATTTCGGATTTCTTTCAGAAAGGAAAGAACCAATATGTGCCAAAGAAAATTTCGTGTCCAAAGTCTGCTTCGTCACATTTTCCGTATCATAACCATTAGTAATTACTTCAATTGGTTTGGAAGTAATCGCCTGAAATTCAGTTTTCGTGGTTTTACTGGTTACAATAATTGTATCGGCCGAGTTTAAAACTTCGTGTTCTAATTTCTTATGTTTTTTATCGGCAAAATTCGATAATCGCAAGGATTTGTGATAACCAATAGTTGTCCAAGGATCACGAAAATCGGCAAACCATTTTACATCCAATTTTTGTTTTAATTCCAGTCCAATGAGGTGCAAACTATGCGGTGGTCCGGAAGTGACAATGGTGTCGATGTCGTTCTCTTTTATGTATTTTTCTAAATATTTTACCGATGGTTTCACCCAGAAAACTCGAGCATCAGGAATAAAAAGATTACCCCTAGTCCAAAGAAATACTTTGTCCAGAAAGGATTGTTTTTTTTGGTTTGGAATAATTCCAGAACTGATTTTTTTAGTTTTATTCTTCGAAAGAAACGAAGCTAATTGATAGGGTTCAAAGATTTTATGTTTGAGAATAATAGCCTTATCTGAAACTTCTTTTACCAAATTCTCGTCAACAATAGGATAGGTTGGATTCTCCGGAATATAAACAATGGGCTGAACGCCAAAATCAGGTAAATATTTCACGAATTTCAACCAACGCTGAACTCCTGGTCCACCAGCTGGAGGCCAATAATAAGTGATGATGAGGAGTTTTTTTTGTTTCAAGTTTAAGGTTTAAGGTTTAAACTTTTCTTCCTTTCAAAATATATACCTCCGCACAAAAGCAACAACATTCCCAACGAACTTATAAGCGTAATCGTGCTTCCAGTTTGTATTACTTGAGGCTCAAATTTGAATTCTATCGTATGTTTTCCTGCAGGAACTTCCATTGCTCTTAAGACATAATCCACGAGAAAATGATCGGTTTTTTTGTCGTCAATATAAGCGTTCCATCCTTTTCCATAATATATTTCGGAGAAAACAGCCAGAGCTTTTCCCGAAGTTTCGGCTGTATATTTGAGATAATTGGGTTTATAAACGTCCAATTTTATTGTTCCGCTTGTATCCCAATTTTCTTTTAATCGTGCGTTCTCCAATTTTGAACCAAAATGATGAACATTGAAGACAGCGACTTGCTTACTGTCAATAGTATTTAGGGCTTTCATTACATCATCTGGTTTATTTACCAATTTCAAATCTTCTACAAACCAGGCATTTCCGTTTGCATCAGGATTTTGAATTGGAAATGAAGCACCAGTTGAATCCGTTTGGATAATGTATTTTACATTCAACATATTGAGAATCTCGATATTGTTTTTGGCAATTTGATAATCAAATAATTGCTGCATTCTTCGAGGTTTCACGGCGCTGTAACCTCCAATCGATTTATGAAAATAGGAAGTTCGTGCGCTCGACATATTCCCTGCAACCTCAAAAACCCTGTAATGAGTCGTGTCTTGCAAAATCTGTGCATCAGCAGGCGTTTCCTGAAAAGGAATTTCGACTTCTCTGCTGCTGACAAAATCTTCTGCCTCAACATATTTTTTATCCACTAAAACCAAATCAAAAATCATCAATAATCCAACTAAAATTATCGCCGTATTTTGAGCCAATTTATTTTTTATAAACATCCATAAAACTCCAGACACCAATAAAATAAAGAAACTTGAACGCAATAAATCGGCAGAATAAAGTGTCATTCTATCGGCTTTGAGCGCATCCATAAAACCCGGACCATAACTTTCTCTAAAATAACTGTCGCTTTCTCCGGCAAAATTGAAACTGCCTTTCAATAAAAACAAGCCAATGATAATTCCGAAACCTACTGCAGCAGATTGCCACAACCCTTTGAATTGCGCTTCTTTTTCCAATTTAAAAAAGGATTGCAAGCCCATTATTGCCAGAACCGGAAAGCATAATTCCAAAATAACCTGAATAGAAGAAACGGCTCTGAACTTGTTGTACATTGGAATAGTTTCAATGAAAAAGTTCGTCAATATGGAGAAATTTTTTCCCCAAGAAAGCACCAACGCCATAATTGCTCCCGAAAGAAACACATATTTAATTTTTCGCTTGTCTGTGAATAATGCCAAAATTCCAAAAAAGAAAACCACAATCCCAATGTAAGCCGGTGCAGCCACAATGGGTTGATCGCCCCAATACGTTGGCATTCCTCCAACAAAATCGCTGGCTTGAGATTCCGGAACGCCTTGACCAACCATAAATTCATACATTGCACTGTCTTTTCCCAAAGCCTCACTATTCGAACCTCCAAAAAGTCGTGGCGCAATTAAATTGAAACTTTCGGCAATTCCATAACTGTATTCCGTGATGTAATCGTGAGACAAGGCGTTGTTGCTAACGTTTTTTGTACCATCAGGATTAAAAGTCAATTCGCTTTTTCCTCGAGTACTGAAATTCGCATATTCGGCTGTGGCCAATAAATTCGTGGCATTGGCTCCAAGAGCAAAAATTCCGGCTATCGCCAAAACACTAAATGAAGTTAAAAGCGATTTATATTCCTTTTCTTTTACCGCCTGATAAATAAAATAACCCGAAAGTAGCAGCAAGAAAATCAATAAATAATAGGTCATTTGAAAATGGTTCGCATTGATTTCTAAAGCTACGGCAAACATTGTCAGTAATCCACCCCAAATATATTTCTTTTGGAAAACCATTATAAAACCGGCAATAACTAGCGGCATATACCCAATGGCGTGGGCTTTGGCATTATGTCCAACACCAAGAATTATTATAAGATAGGTTGAAAAACCAAATGCTAATGCTCCAAAAAATGCCTTTAGCGGATCTATTTTAAGGACCAAAAGCAACACATAAAACCCAAAAAAATAAAGAAATAAATAATCGGCTGGACGAGGTAAAAATCGGATGGCATCATCAATCATTCCAATGTAATCGTGAGGATATTTTGCCCCTAATTGATACGTTGGCATTCCTCCAAAGGCTGAATTTGTCCAATACGGTTCTACGTGTTCCGAAGCCCTGAAGTCGTTTTGCTCCTTTGCCATTCCGGTATATTGTGCGATATCCGATTGAAAAATCTGTTTTCTTTGTAAAACGGGATAAAAATAAATAAGGGAAATCAATACGAATCCAAGGAGGACTATAGCGTGCGGATAAAACTTTTGAAGTTGCTTCATTAAATGGGTTGTTGGTTTTTGGTTTTGGGTCAATTTAATCTATTTCTTCATAATCAACATAATCGCCGACTTTTTTGGTTTCTCGAGGATTTTTCACATTAGATGTGTTGATAATAATTTCGTCGTTATTAGGGGTTTTCTGCCAAGAATTTCCCTGAGCCTTTTGTTGCTGTTTTTGAAAATTTTCACTTGCTTTCTCCACCACTTTTTTCACAACAATAGGAAAAAATAATCTAGCCAAAAACTTAAAAATATAGTAAAAAGCCATTATGTAAAATAATGTTCTTATAAAACCTGTAAAAGACGCTTCTTGCATAATCAAATAATTTTTGGCAAAATTAACAATTCCATCGTTCAAAATTAAAATATCATTCTTAAATAAATAATAAAATATAGTACATTTGAAAAGCGTTATTACTTTTTAACCAAAATAAACACTATGAACAAATTCAAAATCTTAGCCGTTGCAGCGTTTTTTATGATTCCAAATATTCATTTTGGTCAACGCACTGACCAAATCAATTCGAACAGACCAGGCGAAACTATGTCGGCTTATGCTGTGGGAAAATCAGTTTTTCAGGTTGAATCCGGCATTTATGGGATTCAGGAAAATCATAGTATTCTGAATTATGATGCCAATGGCTTTGGAATTGATATGACCTTGAGATGGGGATTGTTTATGGAAAGACTGGAATTAATTGGCGATTTTCAATATCAATATGAAACATTTAATCCAACAATCATTTACCCAGATAGATCAGCGATGAAACAAACCGTTTTTGGAGCAAAATATTTGATTTATGATCCTTTCAAAAATTACGAAAAAAAAATCAATGTATATAGTTGGAAAGCCAATCATTCTTTCAATTGGCATCAATTAATTCCTGCCGTTTCCGTTTTTGCTGGAGCGAATATTACTTTAGCTGATAATCCTTATTATTTTTCACCAGATGCTGCCATTTCTCCCAAAATTATAGCGATAGCCCAAAACCATTTTGGTGACGGAACCTGGGTTTTCGTAACAAATATCATCGCCGATTATATTGGAACCGATTACCCAAGTTACGGTTACGGAATTACCCTGACCAAAGGTTTCAACCGAAAATGGTCTGGTTTTATAGAAAATCAAGGCTATAAAAGTGATTTTTACAGCGATGCCATTGTTCGAGGCGGTGCAGCTTTTTTGATTCACGACGATATGCAAATTGATGCTTCCATTAGCAGCAGTTTAAAAACCACACCTTCCATTCTTTATGGAGGCATTGGATTTTCCTGGCGTTACGATGCCAATTACAAAGAAATCCGAATGAAAGTGGACACTGGAGATTCTGACAAAAAAGCCAAAAGAAGAGCTAAAAAAACTAAAAAGGGGTAATTTATAAAATCAAAACAAAATGATCACCATAAAAGAAGCCGTCACTAAAAAGGAAATGACCGATTTCGT
>DZAU01000139.1 GCA_022729635.1 Flavobacterium psychrophilum | reverse complement strand
CCCCGACCCCCTCGGTGTAAACGAGGTGCTCTGAACCAGCTGAGCTAATCGCCCTAAATGCGTGCGCAAATATAGCTTGTTTTTTACTTATTCAAAACATTTTTAGGGAAATTTAATTATTTTCTTCTGCTAATTTGTATTTCCCTGAGATTTAATTTATTAGGATTAGGCTAATACTAAAAGACTCCGCTTGTTAGTTGCAAGCGGAGTCTAGTTGTAATGTTTTTAAGTGTCTATTTAGACATTGTAGGTTCATTGTGGTAGATATAATCGCCGTGAAGTCCAGTAAATGCTTTACTCATTTCGTCAAAAAAGGCTTTTCTGTCTTCTTCTTTTGGCCAAGCCGCTTTTACTAACTCATCGTCTTTATCATTTGATTTCTCTATGTCACTGAAGGAATCATATAAAAATGCTTCCAGAAAATCTCTGCTGTCAGCTCCCCAGGCATGGCGATGAGGATAATAGGCTTTGATATAAGGGTTTTTAAGAGTTACTTTTTCATTATACTCCTTCATTCCTTTTCCTTGTCCGTTCATCGATAATTGAGATTTTCGAACATAAACAATCATAGGTTCTTTTGAATCAGTTTTCAATTGTTTTTCACCTACCATTGGTAGAGAATTATAAATTTCATCTGAGTGCATTGTGGTATAATAGCTTCTTTGTTTGTCAAAAAATGCTTTTCTTGTTTTTTCGTCTGGCCATGCTTTTTTTATTAATTCTTCGGATACATCATTAGATTTTTCAATATCTTCCCAAGTTTTAAATACAGAAACAAGTAGAATCTCAGAACTGTTAGCTGTGTAATAGTGTGTCAAAATTTCTGAACCAATTATTAATTCATTTTTGCTGGTGACCTTGTCGAAATATTCCTGTTCTGTTTTTCGCCAATCTTTTCCGTCAGCATCTAAATTTCGATGCGCAGTTGTAACTGTAATATATACAGGTTTTGGATCTTCCTGAGCACGGATACCCATACTCAAAAGAAATGTAAAAATTAACATTCCTAACACTGAAATTTTGTTTGTTTTCATAAAATTTAGTTGTTAAATGATTAATTGTTAATAAATTAGAGTTAAATCTAATGAATTATTATTCATTTATTTAGAATAAATTAAAATAATTTTCAACAAAAAAACGTTAGTTGGATTTAAATCCCAATATTTATAGGTAATTCCGCCACTACAAAAGTGCTTCCACCAACAAAAATAAAATCATTTTTTGTAGCATTATTCCTAGATTGAATGTAAGCTTCTGTCACAGAAGGGTATATGTTTCCTGAAAGATGGTATTCTTCAGCTTTTTCTTTTAAAAGAATAGCCTCTAAACCTCGGGGAATATTAGGTTTACAGAAATAATATTTGGCATTTTTTGGAAATAAAGGCAGAATTTCATCTAAATCTTTGTCGTTTACCACTCCTAAAACGATATGTAAAGTATCAAATTTCTCTTTTTGAATTTGCTTCATCACGATTTCTAAACCGTTTTTGTTATGTGCTGTATCACAAATAATTTTGGGGAATTCCCCAAGTTGTTGCCATCTTCCTATGAGTCCGGTGTTTTTTACGACATTCAATAAACCGGCTTTGATATTAGCTTCAGAAATATCAAATTCGTTCTGTAAGTTAATTATTTTAATGGTTTCAATGACGGTTTTCTTGTTGTGAATTTGATAATCACCAATTAAATCGGAAGGATAATTCTCCGAAATTAATTCGGAAGCAAAAAAGATTTTCGAATTAGTTTCTTTGGCTTTTGCCAAGAAAACCGGCTTTGTTTCTGGAGTAAATTCTCCTATAACAACCGGAATTCCAGATTTTATGATTCCTGCTTTTTCAAAAGCAATGGCTTCAAGAGTGTTTCCAAGAAATTGTGTGTGATCTAATGCGATATTTGTAATTACCGAAACCAGTGGCGTGATAATGTTGGTTGCATCCAATCTTCCACCCATTCCCACTTCAATTATGGCAATATCGACTTTTTCTTTGACAAAATATTCGAAAGCCAATCCCACCGTCATTTCAAAGAAACTCAACTCATTAGCTTCAAAAAAAGTTTTGTTTTTATTGATGAATTCACAAACAAAATATTCTGAAATTTCAATTCCGTTAATTTTGATGCGTTCCCTAAAATCTTTTAGATGTGGCGAGGTGTATAAACCAACTTTATAACCCGCTTCCTGAAATATCGATGCCAGCATGTGCGAAGTGGAACCTTTGCCGTTTGTTCCTGCCACGTGAATACATTTGAGATCTTTTTGTGGATTGTTGAGGTAATTTACAAGTAAATGAACATTTGTTAAATCTTTTTTATATGCCGAAGCACCCTGAAGTTGGTACATCGGGAGTTGATTAAACATCCAGTTTATGGTCTCTTGATAGTTCATTTT
>DZAU01000070.1 GCA_022729635.1 Flavobacterium psychrophilum | reverse complement strand
CTGCGTAGCGGGGGCTCGATGGGAAAAATCGTCCCGAAGGGCGATTTTTCCCATCTTATAAATATGTAAGACAAAACCATACAAAGCCACCCAATTTTGGGTAGATAGGTATGACACATAGTCTCTTTTAATTTCTATCAAATATATAAATATTTCATTACAAATAGATAAAGAAAGTTTTGTGATTTTTCCAGTCCAAAAAAATAAAAAAAAACAGTTCGTGAGCTGTCTGTACTGAAAATATCGCTTTTAGCTGGATTCGCGTGAGGGATGGAAGCGGCATCCTTTTGTGGAGCTTGCGGAACAAAAGATAGAGCGTACAGCCCGACCCGAAGTTGCGAGGAGGCACGACGAAGCAATCTGAAGGGTCACGCCCAAAATAAAAAAGGTTTCAAGCACAAACTTGAAACCTTTAATTGTTAGTACGAACAAGTCGCGACTTGTCCCTACGAAATAACGGCTTCTTTTATTCTTCGTAAAGCTTCGGTCAATAAATCTTCGCTGGTTGCATACGAAAAACGGATGCAATTTGGATTTCCGAAAGCGTCACCGGTTACGGTTGCTACGTTTGCTTCGCTCAAAAGATACATGGAGAAATCGTTGGCATCCTTGATGAATGTTCCTTTCAAGGTTTTCCCGAAGAAGGAAGACACGTCCGGGAACACATAAAAAGCACCTTCGGGAACGTTGATTTTTATTCCAGGAATATCTTGAAGTAATCCTACAACTAAACCTCTGCGGCTTTTGAAAGCGGCAACCATTTCGTTAAGCACGATTGGATCAGCGTCAACCGCAGTAATTGTGGCACGTTGTGCGATAGAATTAGCGCCAGAGGTTACTTGGCCTTGTATTTTTGTACAGGCTTTTGCGATAAATTCTGGTGCGCCAATATATCCTATTCTCCATCCTGTCATTGCGAAAGCTTTTGCCACTCCGTTTACGGTTATGGTTTTTTCTAACATTCCCGGAATGGAACCAATGCTGCAAAAAGTTCCGGAGAAATTGATGTGTTCATAGATTTCGTCGGATACAACATATATGTTTGGATATTTTTCTAAAACTTTGGCCAAAGCCGTTAATTCTTCACGATTGTAAACAGAACCACTCGGATTACATGGCGAACTGAACCACATCATTTTTGTTTTTGGTGTGATGGCCGCTTCTAATTGTTCTGGTGTGATTTTGAAATCGCTTTCGATTGTGGTGGGAACTTCAACAGGAACTCCACCTGATAATTTTATGATTTCGAAATAAGAAACCCAATATGGCGCCGGTAAAATTACTTCGTCTCCATCATTTAGCATTACTTGAGCAATGTTGTATAAAGATTGTTTAGCTCCAGTTGAAACTACAATTTGCGAAAGTTGATAATCTAAACCATTGTCTCTGCTAAATTTTCTACAAATAGCTTCTTTTAATTCTACATAGCCTTCTACTGGAGAATACGTACTGTAATTTTCGTCAATAGCACGTTTTGCGGCTTCCTTAACGAAATCTGGCGTGTTGAAATCGGGTTCGCCAAGACTTAAACTGATAATATCTTTTCCTTGTGATTTTAATTCTCTGGCCAATGCAGCCATTGCTAATGTTTGTGAAGTAGCTAAGTTGTTGATTCTGTCTGAAAGCGGATTGTTCATTAAATTGTAATTTATTATTTATAAAGTTAGTTGTGTTTCTTTTTTTATTGTAAAACTGGTTTCATTCCAAGTTCTTTCAAATGTTTGAAATGTGCAATTACGGCACCTCTAAAAGTTTTATATTCATAATAAGGCAAGTTGCATTCTTTTGCCGTTTCTTTTACAATTTTAGCAATTTTACCATAATGAATATGACTGATATTCGGGAAAAGATGATGTTCTACCTGATGATTTAAACCTCCAGTGTACCAATTTATAATTTGGTTTTTTGGAGCAAAATTAGTGGTGGTGAATAGTTGGTGAATTGCCCAAGTGTTTTCGATTTCGCCGTTTTCATTTGGAATTGGATTCGTAGTTTCTTTCACCACGTGCGCCAATTGAAACACAACACTCAAAATTAATCCAGCAGTGTAATGCATCACGAAAAAGCCAATAAGCACTTTCCACCAGGTGATTCCCAAAACCATTGGCAAAACAATCCAGATGGAAACATAAATCATTTTTGTGATAATTAAGGTTGTCCAAAGTATTTTTGGGCTTTTGGCTTCGCCATAAGATAATTTCCTTTTGAGATAGCTTCTCATTTGTTTAAAATCGGTGGTAATCGCCCAATTGAAAGTCAATAATCCGTATAAAAACACAGAATAATACTGCTGAAAACGGTGAAAACTATACCATTTTGCTTCTTTCGTAAATCGAATGACTCTTCCGGCATCAAGATCTTCGTCGTGACCGGGAATATTAGTGTAAGTATGATGCAAAACATTGTGTTGCACTTGCCAATTATACACGTTTCCGGCCAAAATGTAAATCGTGCCACCCATAAATTTGTTAATCCAATTTTTATTTGAATAAGAACCGTGGTTTCCGTCGTGCATCACATTCATTCCAACGCCCGCCATTCCTATTCCGATAACGATAGTTAGAAGCAAGTGAACCCAAAATGGCATATCGAGCATCAAAATCAAAAAATAAGGTGTGAGAAAAACGGCAAACATAATTATGGTCTTTACATAAAGTTTCCAGTTGCCTGTTTTTTGTATGTTATTTTCTTTGAAATAGTTGTTTACACGAGAGTTAAGGGTTCTAAAAAACTTTAGATTGTCTTGCTTTGCGAATGTTGGGCTTGTAAAATCCATAAAATTTTATAATAAGGTGCAAAGATAAATATTAAAATTTTCAATATGGAAATTTGAGTTAAATATTCAAAACTAAAATTGGTACTTTTGTTAAAATTTTTATGATGAACGAAATTCTTAACTATTTCCCTGATTTAACCGATATTCAAAAGGAGCAATTCGCAAAACTCGATTTTTTATACCACGATTGGAATGCCAAAATCAATGTCATTTCCCGAAAAGACATTGACGAATTATATACCAAACACGTTTTGCATTCGCTGGGAATTGCCAAAATCATACCATTCGAACCCGGAACTTATGTTCTGGATGTGGGAACCGGAGGAGGATTTCCAGGAATTCCATTGGCGATTCTTTTTCCGGAAACGCGTTTTTATTTGATTGATGTGATTGCCAAAAAAATAAAAGTGGTTCAGGCTGTCGCCGAAGCCCTGGAACTCAAAAACGTGAAAGCGGAACAAAAACGTGCCGAATTGGTAAAAGGCGATTTCGATTTTATCGTGAGTCGTGCCGTGACCAATATGCCTGATTTTGTATCTTGGGTAAAAGATAAAATCAAAAAGAAAAGCAAACACGAACTCAAAAACGGGATTCTCTATCTCAAAGGCGGCGATTTAACCGAAGAATTAAAGGGTTTCCCGAAAGCAACAGAATATAATTTAGCAGATTTTTTTGAAGATGAGTTTTTTGAAACGAAGAAAGTGGTGCATTTATCACTTAAATTTACGAATTGAGAATTACGAGTTACAAATAAAACAAAACCCACAAGAACTCAAATACCTTGATTCTTGTGGGTTTATTTAATGATGATTTTGTAATTTCAGTTTAATAAAACACTACTATTTGCAACATTAAGAATTTGTCTGCCATCTTGCAAATTCATCTCTTCATTTCCAGTGTATATGATGACACCGCCAGTTTTGGATTTGGCATAGCCATTCCATTTTACTATATTTTTCCACCAATTGGGTTGATAGGTCATCCCAGATTTTATTTCTACAGGAATCAAATTTCCGTTTTTTTCAATTATCAAATCAATTTCAACACCTTCAATACTTCGCCAATAGTAAAAATGATTGTTGTTTAAAATATAAGTATTATTTTTTACTAACTCCATAATGACAAAATTTTCAAATAGTTGTCCTTTTAAAGGATGATTCTCTAATTGCTCTTCATTTTGAATGCTCAATAAACTACAAACTACACCAGTATCTGTAAAATAAAGTTTGGGCCTTTTGATTATTCTTTTTCCAAAATTTGAAAAATAGGGTGGCAAAAGATAAATAATTCCCGCCATTTGAAGATACGAAATCCACGAACTCACTGTTTTTGAATCAATTCCCAGTTCCATTGCTATTGAAGAATTATTCCATTCTTGTCCAGAACGCGTAGCTGCCAACTTGATAAATTGTTGATAAAGAAACAGGTTTTTGACATTAATAAGTTGTCGAATATCTTTTTCGATAAAACTCTGAATATAACTTGGGTAGTACAATTGGGGAAGAATGCCTTCTACCCAAATTTCAGGGTAACCTCCTTTGAAGATGATTTCCCAAATAGAAATTTTGGAATTATTTGAAATTTCATTTAAAGAAAAAGTATTCATTTCTAAAAATCCCACTCTTCCAGCCAAACTTTGAGTAATACTATGATTTAGCAACAAATTACTGCTTCCCGTTAATATATATTTTCCTTTTTCTTTTTCGTTATCTAATATTTCTTGTAAATAATTAAATAATATAGGCACTCTTTGAACTTCGTCAAAAATGGCTCCAGTCTCTTTATATTTAAGCAGAAACCCTTTCGGATCTAGTTGAGATTGATTTAAAACATCAATGTTTTCAAAGTTAATGTATGGTTTTTTGGGAAATAACATTTTACAAAGCGTTGTTTTTCCGCTTTGTCGTGCACCGGTAAGAGCTACGGCTCGAAATTGTGATGTGTAGAGTAATAATTTATCCTTGAGTAATCGCTCGACTGCCATAATATTATTATTTTATTATCAAAAATACAACTTTTTAGGAATTGTATTCCGAAAAAGTATAAAAAATTTAATTTTATTCCAAATCAAAACCCACAAGAACTCAAACAACTTGATTCTTGTGGGTTTTTAAATTTCGTAGTTCGTATATCTAACTTCGTACCTTAAAACTATTCTCCCAAAAACGGATATCTATAATCTTCCGGAGTTACAAACGTTTCTTTGATGGTTCTTGGCGAAGCCCAACGCAACAAGTTTAAGGCCGAACCCGCTTTGTCGTTGGTTCCGGAAGCTCTTGCACCACCAAAAGGCTGCATCCCCACAACGGCTCCGGTTGGTTTGTCGTTGATGTAGAAATTCCCTGCTGCGTTTTGCAAAGCTACTGTTGCTTGCTCAATCGCATAACGATCTTGACTGAAAATTGCTCCAGTCAAAGCATAAGGAGAAGTGGCGTCAACCAAGGTTAAAGTTTCTTCCCATTTTGCATCTTCATAAACGAAAATCGTCATTACAGGTCCGAATAATTCGGTTTCCATTGTGGTGTAATGTGGATTTGTTGTAACTATTATTGTAGGTTCTATGAAATAACCCACCGATTTATCATAGTTTCCACCAACGATAATCTCCGCATCAGCATCTTTTTTGGCTTGTTCAATATAACTCGCCAATTTATCAAAAGAACCTTCGTGAATTACGGCAGTTATGAAATTACCAAAATCTTCCGGAGAACCCATTTTCATTGATTTCACATCGGTAATCAACTGTTTTTTTAATTCTGTCCACATACTTTGAGGAACATAAGCTCTTGAAGCAGCGGAACATTTTTGTCCTTGAAATTCGAAAGCTCCACGAATAATTCCGGTGGCAACTTGTTTCACATTCGCACTTGGATGCGCTACAACGAAATCTTTTCCGCCTGTTTCGCCCACAATTCTTGGGTAGGTTTTATAGACATGAATGTTGGTTCCAATTTTTGCCCAAATACTTTGAAAAACATTGGTAGAACCTGTAAAGTGAATTCCGGCAAAGTCTGGACTTGCCAGAACGGTGTCTGTAATCATTTGAGCATCGCCATAAACCACGTTGATGACTCCATCAGGAACACCGGCTTCTTTGAAAACATCGACGATGATTTTTGCAGAAAAAACTTGGCTGAAACTTGGTTTCCAAATCACGACATTTCCCATCATTGCAGCACTTGCTGGAAGATTTCCTGCAATGGCGGTGAAATTGAAAGGAGTAACCGCATAGACAAAACCTTCAAGCGGACGGTATTCCAATCGGTTCCACATATCAGAATTTGATTTGGGTTGGTCGTTGTAAATTTGGGTCATAAACTCCACATTGAAACGCAGAAAGTCAATCAATTCGCAAGCTGCGTCAATTTCGGCCTGAAAAATATTTTTAGATTGTGCAATCATTGTTGCAGCGTTTATCTTTGCTCTGTATGGTCCGGCAATTAATTCTGCGGCTTTGAGGAAAATCGCAGCACGTTGTTCCCAAGCCATATTTGCCCATTTTGTTTTGGCTTCAAGCGCATTGGCAATGGCTTTTTCTATATGAACTTTTTCGGCAAGATGATAGGTTCCCACCACGTGTTTGTGGTCGTGTGGTGCAGTCATTTCGTGAGTATTTCCGGTTCTTATTTCTTCGCTTCCAATGTAAAGTGGAACGTCGATTTTAGAATTCCACATTTGGCGATAAGCCTCTAAAACTTTAGCTTTTTCGGGGGAATTTGGAGCATACGATTTTACGGGTTCGTTTACGGCTTTTGGCACATTGAAAAATCCTTTAAGCATATTTTTTTAATTTAAAAATTAAACAATTGACACATTCACGTAAGTGATTTTTTTAAACATTTCACAAAAGTACAAAGGATTGTTTAATAAATATACAATTGTTAGCGTTAATTTAACTGCTTTGTTGTGAATTTAATCCGGCAATAAATCTCTTTAATTCAAGGCAAAAGGAGCGCACAAACGAAAGGTTGGCACAATAACTTTGAAGTTTCTTGTAGTTGTGAAATTGACCATATTAAAAAACCCTTTCATTGCTCCATAAGGAGATGCTAACAAGCAACCCGAATTATAAGTATGAGATTCGCCGGGTTTCAAGACTGGTTTTTTGCCGATTACGCCTTCGCCATCAACGATTTCTATATTGTTTAAGGAATCGAAAATTTCCCAATGACGTGAAATTAATTGTACCGAATCTTTGCCGTGGTTTTCTATTTGGATTTCATAACTAAAGGCAAAATGAATTTTATAGTTTTTGAAGTAAGTGCCTTCAAAACAAGTCAAAACCGAAATTTTTATACCTCTTGTTATCTGTGAAACCATAGCAAAGTATTAATAATGAGTTTAATGATAGCAAATTTACAAAAAAAAGAGTTAGATGTGTTTTTTTTTTAAATTAGTTGGTAATTACATTTGAATTTGTAGTCGATTTACCAATCACTCTTTCGTAACGATCATTATTTTCGCGATAATATACGAGTATGGTATAATCATTTTCGGTTTGCCAAAAATTTCCGTCAATGGCATTTTCGGCATCAATAATACCTTTGTCGTCAGCAACTTGATATTGATAATTTGTAAATCCTTGTTTGATGAGAACGGCTTTTTCAAAAATATTTTTTGCTGGATTGAAATCCATTTTGTATTCGGGCGAAAGGCTATAATTATTGAACATTCCGGTAATATAAATGCCTTTATTTTTCATAAACGTGGGAGCCGAAAGACTGAAATAAACCCAGGCATAATCAGCCTCAATTTCATTTTTAGTTCCGCTAATGTTGCGAACCACAAAATTCCCATTAACATCTGGAAATACGGAGTAAGGATAATTTGCTCTAGCATTATTGGTGTATAAATTAGAGCCATAAATTCCAGTGCTCGAATCTGATCTAGACACATTATTTGCAGCGGCTCTAATATCGTTATTGTCAAAATACAGAAACTCATTTCCAGCCCAAAATTGGGTTTGAGTATCGTATCTATAAATTAAATCATTTCCGATGGTGTATTGTGGAACTATGTTTTTAATTGCTGTATTAAACTGCCCATTTTGAAATAAAACTATTTTAATATTTTTTAACGGGTTTTGAAAATTGATTACGAGCGATCTCACAGAAAATTGAATATTGTGTTTATAATCCAAAAGGTTTGCTGTCCTTGCTCGTCTTACCTCCATCGGAACGGTTACCAAATCTTCATAAACAATAAATTTTCTGGAAAACAAAACATCTCTGTTTTCGTCTAAAATTTTGAGTATGTAATTGCCGCTGATGCGCAGTTGCACAAACTGGTTAGGAATGGGCAATTTATAATGCGAATAGATTTGTAAGGTGTTGAATGAATTTTCATATTCTTGAATTCTTTGATTGTCGAACCCTTTTAAATACTCCGTTTTTGGAATGTCTGTTGGATTCCAATCGTAGTCACAATGCACAATTTCGAAGTAATAATTGGCTTCATTTCCATACAAATCATCAAATTGAAACTGGAAGCCATCTCCTAATTTGAATATTGGAACCACATTTTCATTGCTTTGCACAAAAGAAATCGTTTTGATATTATAAGGCGGAACAATCTCTGTTTCAGTCTGCGCTACAACTGAATTGATGATGAAAATCAATGCTATTTTTCGAAAAAAATGGTTAAACATAGTGTCGTGATTGGTTAATTGTAAATGTAACAAATTCTACATTAATAAAATTATTTGGAGGATTTAAGCCTTCATCTCTTTTGTTTTTGGTAATAAAATGCCGGAAGAAATAACAGCAAAAAAATAGGCTGAATAATAAATCGTCTAACGTAAAACAAAGCCATTTTATTGGTTTCGCCAATATAAAAAAGCACAAAAAAGAAAAGAACAATAAGAATCACAAAAAATATCAGATACAATATCGAAGCAAATTTAACAGCCTCAACATCTTTAAACAAAACATAAATTATAGCCAAAGAGACTATCGAATTTAGAAAATATCTAAAAAGCAAACCGAAAAACAGTTGAAAATTATCGGTTTCCGGTAAAGCCAAATTATTATAATCTGATTTGTAATAGTTCAATAAAGGATCGTAAAACAAGTGGTCTTCATAGGCTCGAATAAGAGCCAATAAGGCAACTAGCAAAATGGCCAGTACAATTCTAACTTTATGATTTAGCAGTTTTTGGAGCATACTTTGAAAATTTATTAACCCAAATTATCCATAAAATAAAAACCACTCCATAAATAAATAATGGAAAAAATACACCGTGCAAAAGCTGTCCTCGATTTGGAAAATAATACAGCAAAATAACCAAAAGAGCAATTCTAAAAACATTCAGAATATGAATAAGCACGCTACCAGCAATTATAAATAAAAAGGTAGTTTTTATTTTTCCCGAAAAAGCAATCACAAAAGAAATAAACAAAATAATCACGCTCAAGCCGTTACAGCCCTCGATAATTCGCGCCATAAGTTTTTGATTGTAAAACAAGTTTATGCCCGGTTCATTTAGGTTTGGCTTAATGTTAGCCTCAAAATTAAAAAAATTCATCAACTCTTTCGATTGTTTTGCAACCAATTGGGTAACCCCGTCAACTTCAAATTTCTTAACGTCAAATTGACCCAAATAGCTTTGGTAAACAAAAGTCAAAAGCAAATAAGTCATTACAAACTTGCCTAAAAAAAGGAGAAATGGTTTATAGCGACTGAAATATTTTTCCAAAATTGAATTTTTAACAAATTTATATAAAATTAGAAAGAGACTGTAATTTAGATAACTTAATTTTATTTCTGTTCTGAAAACGGGTTATTATTTTCTTGCTGCTTTTCACTTCCCTGCCTGCCGGCAGGCAGGCCACTTCCCACTTCCCACTTTTTTAAATACATTTACAAAAAAAACAAGACTATGACTTTCGAAGAATTAAAACCAAAAGTAACTGAAATCACTTCAAATTCCATTCTTTCAAGAGAAGAAAAATTGTTTAAAATTTGCGAACTTCTAAATAAGGCTGTTGATTATTACAATTGGGTTGGTTTTTATTTTGCAAACCACGAGGCTAAAACCTTACATCTTGGTCCATACATTGGAGCGCCAACTGATCATACCGTAATTCCGTTTGGAAAAGGAATTTGCGGACAAGTAGCGGTTTCTAATGCAAATTTTGTGGTTCCCGATGTGGCGGCACAGGACAATTATATTGCTTGTAGTTTTACAGTTAAGTCAGAAATTGTGGTTCCTCTTTTCGTAAACGGAGAAAA
>DZAU01000069.1 GCA_022729635.1 Flavobacterium psychrophilum | reverse complement strand
ATGCTACTTTATTAATTCAAAAGTGTCCCTCAACCTGATATCCTCAGAGGAAGAACCTATCATTACATCAAAATCGCCCGGTTCTGATTGGAATTCTAATTTTGAATTATAAAACGACAATAACTCATTATCTATATTAAATTTCACAGTTTTTGTTTCGCCAACCTCTAATTTAATTTTTTCGAAACCTTTAAGTTCCATTATTGGTCGAACTACCGAACCCACTTTGTCTCTGAGATACAATTGTACTATTTCTTCTCCCTGAACTTTCCCTGTATTTGTGATGTTCACGGAAACTTCCAGATTCTCGGTACTTTTCATTTTCTTTTTCGATAATTTTAAATTTGAATATTCGAAAGTCGTGTAGCTCAATCCATATCCAAAAGGAAATCTGGGTGTGTTAGACAAGTCTATATAAGTAGAAGTGTAGATTTTATTTTCATTTACAGACGGTCTTCCCGTATTATAATGATTGTAGTAAACCGGTATTTGTCCTATTTCTTTAGGAAATGTCATTGGTAATTTACCGGAAGGATTGTAATCTCCAAAAAGCACATCGGCAATAGCGTTTCCTGCTTCGGAACCTAACCACCAGGTATAAACTATAGCCGGCATATTATCGGCGATCCAATTAAAAACTAATGGTCGTCCCGCATTGATTAATATCACTATTGGTTTACCTGTTTTTTGTAATTCTTTTACCAATTCTTCCTGAACACCAGGCAAATGAATGTCACTACGACTTTTGGCTTCACCACTCATATTCCAACGCTCACCGATACTTAAGATTACCACATCGGCTTGATTAGCCACATCAATAGCTTCTTGAAAACCTGCTTTGTTGGTGTCTTCAATTCCGCATCCTTTGGCATAAAGTAATTTAGTGTTTTTACCTACTTTTCTTTCTAAACCTTCCCATTGCGAAACGATATAAGTACTATCAATTTCTTTTAGGTCTATTGCCCAAAAACCATGATTATCTCTTTTTGGTTTAACCATTGGACCAATAAAAGCAATCGTCTTTAAATTTTTGGAAAGAGGTAAAATACCCGCTCCTGCCTCGCCATGGATGGGAATATTCTTTAACAAAACAATACTTTTTCTTGCCATTTCTCTCGATGCCAAAGTATGTTCTGGATTGTTTAAAGCAGCTTTTTCTCTTTCCGGATTGCAAAATTTATACGGATCATCGAATAAACCAAGTTCAAACTTTTTACGAAGAATCCTGCTCACAGCTTCATCAACAGTTGCAATAGATACTTTATTTTCTTTTACTAATTCGGCTAAATAATCGAAGTATGCGTTGCTTTCCATATCCATATCATTTCCTGCTGTAATTGCCTGAAATGCAGCTTCTTTTTTATCCTTAGAATATCCATGATTTATCATTTCGCCAATAGAACCCCAATCAGAAACCACAAATCCTTTGAAGCCCCATTTTCCTTTTAAAATATCTTTTTGTATGTATTTATTGGCTGTTGCCGGAATTCCGTTGATATCGTTAAAAGAGTTCATGAAAGTTGCTGCACCAGCATCTACGGCGGCTTTGAATGGAGGCAAATAGGTTTCCCACAACATTCTTTCGCTCATATCAACTGAATTATAATCTCTTCCACCAATTGCAGCACCATAAGCTGCAAAATGTTTGGCGCAAGCCATAATAGCATCGGTACTTCCTAATTTTTTGCCTTGAAATCCTTTTACTCTGGCATAAGCAATTTTGGAACCTAAAAAAGTATCTTCGCCGGCACCTTCCATAACTCTTCCCCAACGAGGATCGCGACCAATATCGACCATTGGCGCAAATGTCCAGTGAATTCCTGATGCAGCAGCTTCGGTTGCAGCAATATGTGCGCCTTGTTGTATCGCTTCTAAATCCCAACTAGCCGCTTCTGCAAGTGGAATTGGGAATGTGGTTTTGTAGCCATGAATTACATCTTGACCAAAAAGTAAAGGTATTTTTAAACGCGATTGCATAGCCACTTCTTGATATTCTCTGGTATATTTTGTTCCAAGAATATTAAGCATCGAGCCTATTTTACCAGCTTTAATCAATTCTTTATGATTTCCTTTGAAAGATACAGGCCCAGTTACTGTCCAATCCCCAGAATATTGATTGAGCTGTCCTATTTTTTCTTCGATTGTCATTTGCTTTAACAAAGCCTCTACTTTTTGGTCTATGGTTTTATTTTGAGAAAATACAAGTAGGGAAAGTAATAGAAATAGTGTTGTCGCTTTAGTTTTCATCGCATTGTTTAATTTAATTAATACACCAATGTTTGAATAGCATGAGGCAGGATTTTTATTTCGGTTGCTTGGTTTCCAACGTATAAATTATAAACTACTTCCTTACCAGTTTTATTCATCACAATGGTAACAATTCCTCCATTTATATTTGCAAAAGATGTGGTTAACAAATTGCTTCTGCTGGCAACACTGCTTATTCTTTTGGCTTCTGGGCGGATGAATTTTGAAAAATGACCAATGTAATAATAGGAAGGTGTGTAAATCAATTCATCAGTTCTTACATCAGCGTGAACGGGTGCAAAGCAAAAATTACCTACATGATTTGGCCCTCCGTTTTGGTCTAAAAGAATGTTCCAATCGGTCCAACCAACAGTTCCATTATTGAAATCGTTAATCATGGATTCGCCATATTTTTCACCATTTGCCCAAAATTGGTACTTAGCTGCGTCAAATTTTTCTACGCATCCTTCGGTAAATACAATATTCTTTTCAGGATACATTTCATGTACTTTAGCAATGTTACTATACATTTGTTCGCCGCCGCTCCAGTTTTCATACCAATGAAATCCAATTCCCCATGCATATTTACTTGCTTCTGGGTCATCAAAAATAGTGTTAGCTCTTTGGGTAATTAAATCTCGGTTATGATCCCAAACAATTATTTTTTTAGATCCAAAACCTGCTTTTTGCATAGTAGGTCCAAGATAATTTTTTAGAAAATCTCTTTCTTCTTCAGCAGTATAAATACAGGATTCCCATTTTTGTTTTGCCATAGGCTCGTTTTGCACTGTAATTCCCCAAACTGGAATTCCTTCTTTTTGATAAGCGGCAATAAATTTAGTGTAATAATTAGCCCAGGCTTGAAAATATTCGGGTTTTAATTTACCCCCTTGCAACATCATTCCGGTAGTTTTCATAAAAGCTGGCGGACTCCAAGGACTAGCATAAAATGTTAGTTTTCCACCCGCTTCAACGATGGATTTTTTAATCATTGGGATTCTATATTTCAAATCATGTTCGATGTTGAACGTTTTTAAATCCTTGTCTCCTTCCTCAATATAAGTATAACTTCCGCTACTAAAATCACAACTATGAATGTTGGTCCTTTCTAATGTATAACCAATTCCTTTTTCGGGATTATAATAGGCTGTTATCAGTTCTTTTTGTTTATTATCGGATAATTTTGCGAAAACTTCTGCACTGGCATCGGTAATAGCACCTCCTATTCCAAGAAAAGTTTGAAATTTTTTATTCGGATTTACAAATACACAACTTAATGTTTCTAGTGGTTGAGCTGTTTCTTTAAAAAAATAAGTATCGGTTTTTGATAGTTTCAAATCGCTGTTTTCTGCCGTAGTATAAACGGTAACGCTTTTGTTTTTAGCAGAATAGCCTTTTGCTTGATTATCGTTTTTTTGTTGTGAAAAACCAACAAATGATAGTGTTAATAGTATTCCTGTAATTGCTCTTTTCATGTTGTACTTATTTTAAAAATTACCAAATATAGGTTGCAACGGATCCTGCTTCTAATGAAGTTGTGACCCATCTTCCGTTGTGTTTTATATTAAATTGTTCTGGAGAATTTCCGTCATTTTCTACGATTAAAACAAATTTTCCGTTTGGGGTTTTAAATGCTACATTATTTAAATTCCCGCTTAAATTACTAGCAATTCTTTTTGAACCCATTGGAACAAATTTTGAGGCATGTGCAATAATATAATAGGCAACATTTCTGTTAAAACTTTCGCTGCTGTTTATGTTTAATGCTCCTTTGCATTGGGTGCAACCTCCGGCAGTATGCGGACCATAAGACGCGTTATTGGCTAAATTCCATTCGAGTGCAATTTTACTCCAATTGCGCATAGAACCAATTACGACATTTTTTAAATGCCATTTTAAATCACCACCAAAATTGCCGTCAGAAGAAGTCCATTGTTCAGTAAAATAAACATTTTTATTAGGGAAAGCATTGTGAACAGTCGTTAAAGCACTGATGTCACCTCCATATAAATGAAAAGCTGAACCATCAATATAAGGATTTGCGGTAGCATCGGTTAAAACTGAAATAGGATAATCCGGTCTATCACAATTATGGTCATAAATTATAATTTTTGTATTAATTCCTGCATTTTGAAAAACTGGTCCCAAATTATTTTTAATGAATGTTGCCTGTTGGGCTGCAAGCATCAACAAACTTGGATTATTTCCCGGATGCAATGGTTCATTTTGCGGACAAATTGCATCAATCGTAATTCCTTCGGCCTTCATTTTTTGAATATATTTTACAAAATATTGGGCATAAACTCCATAGTATTGAGGTTGTAGGCTTCCGCCAATTGTACTATTGTTGTCTTTCATCCAAACGGGTGGAGACCAAGGAGTTGCCATAATTTTTATATTCGGATTTATTGCCAAAATTTCTTTCAGAAGTGGAATTAAATTTGTCATATCAGGAGCCAAACTGAAGTTAGCCAAGCTAGGATCTGTTTGTCCGGATGGCATATCATCATAAGAAAATGGTGCCTCATCTAAATCTGAAGCTCCAATACTCAACCTTAAATAACTTATACCAATTGAATTTGTGCCTGAGCCAAATAATTCCTGTAATAATTCCTGTTTTTTGGTGGCTGTTAATTGATTGATTACTTGCGCACTTCCACCAGTGAGGGTAAATCCAAACCCATCGACTGATTGAAATGTTTGGGAATCATCGACTTCAATATTGGGATATCCGTTGTAAGTTGTGCCAAATCCTAACACTGTGGATTGTTTTATTAATAATGTAGATTGATCTCCTTTGGTTAGCCAAAAATCAACATCATTAGTTACTACTGGAGGCGGTAACGGTGGTGGTTGGATTGTTCCCCCATTTCCATTTGAAGTAGTACAACTCAATAACAGTGCTGCCAGAGTTGTTGAAAATAAAATTTTTGTTAAATTTTTCATGATTTTTTATTTATAATTCATTTTTTCAAGCACAGTCAAACTGCTGACCATGCAATTATTCCAGAACTGGTCAAAGCCAGAAGTCCAAAACGTTGGGATCTTTCCATTTTCCTCCTGACTGTTTACAATACTGTTAGTCAAAGCAATAGCTTTTTGGTAATATATTAATTCGCCAGTTTTTTCATACGCTAGATAGAATGTATCTATCATTTGGACGGCACTTGCGTCAATAGGTACATAACACAAATATTGTTCTAAGACAGAAGGCGCTTGCCACCTTTTAGTTGAATTATTCCAATTGTCATACATTTCTGGTTTTTCCCAAACAACAAATTGATCCTCACAAAAGGCAATAAGTTCTTTAGCTAAGCGAGCATACGAGATATCTTTATCTAAATTATTAAGCAAATATTGTGCAAACCATGATGCTTCATATTTGGTCAAATTTTTATAGGGTTCAACTGCTTCTACATCTTCAAACTGACCTGTCCAATCGAAAGTTTTCATAGGATTCAACCATATCCATTCAATAGCAGAATCAATTGACTTTTGATATTGAGGCTGTTCATATCGAATAACTAGTTCGGAAAGAAGGTCAACAATTGCCGTAGGAATACACAACACATCGGATGCGGGTTTGCCTGTTTTTTTATTTATCCTAATATACCAAGTTCCTGAAGGTAATTGATTTTTAATATAGGTATTAGCGATATTGATGGCAGCATTAAGATATTTTTTTTCTTTGGTTTTGTCATATAGTGCAAGATACGATTTCCCTGTTCTAGAAGGCTGAATCATAATAATCTCTTTGCTGAATTTTTCTGCGGTAAAGTTTTCCCCTTCATAAATCTGTGGAAAATACGCTAATGGAGATGTCGCGGATTCAGAATTTCTAATTAGATAGTCAGCTGCGGAGCGAGCGATTACCAATGATGAATCTTTCTTGGGAAATAAGCCATTATACATCAGCATGGCATCAATTACACTTCCAACTTCTAGTGCAGAATAGCAATAGAATTCATGTTCGCTATGATTGGGCTTACCAGTGTTGTGCCAGTTTTTTATATGTTTCTGATTGTACATAAACTGCATTCCTTTTAGAAATGCGTCTCTGTATGAATATTTTGCTTCTGGATAAGGAGGACAAAAAACCGCCGCTTTATAAAACGACCTGCTACCCGCCAAAACAATATCCAATCCATTATCGCTAATGGCTTCAACTTTAAGATAAACTTCTCCATTTGGTAGTTTATCCCAAATTGGTGATAAAGTCTCATAAGGTGTTTCCGCCGTAAAAGTATAATATTGCTTATCTGAAAATGAAAAAGCAGAATACCTGTATTCTTTTGGTTTGGATATTATCCATGTGGTGTTGTCATTCCGAAAAGACGGTGCATACTTGAACATTGAAGCTTTTCCATTCCAAAATGGTTGTTTTCCAGGTATTCCTGGTCGAATTGGAATCAACGATTCAGTTACGCTCTGCTTGCAAAAATCTTGATCTGCCTGCCCGCTTTGCCCAAAAATCGAGATCGAAATAATTCCAAATAAATAACTAAGGATTGTTTTCATTTTGTGATTTTTATTCTATTCGTAACTCACTTCAACATAAACTGGCAAATGATCCGAAGGGTATCTTAAATCTTTTGAATCGCTCAAAACGGCAAATTTTCGCACTTTGAATGTGCTGTTTTTGGAAATAAAAATGTAATCTATCAATAAAGTTACAGGCTCATTGTGTTTGAATCCATTGAAGGTTCCAGATGGTCCATAAGGTTTTTCCTTTGAAATTTTCCTGCAATCATTCATCACTTTATTTAGTGCTATTATTCTATCCTCTTTAGGTTCAGAATTAAAATCTCCCATAAAAAAGACGGTATAATTTTTTGTGTTTAATGCCGCCATCTTCGAAAGAATGAGTAGAATTCCATTAGTTCTGGCGAGTTCTCCCAAATGATCTAAATGAGTGTTGAAAACCCAAAAAGTTTTTTTTGTTTTTAAATCTTTAAACAAACCATAAGTACAGACTCTGTTGAATGCGGCATCCCAGCCTTTTGAAATTGTGTCAGGAGTTTCAGAAAGCCAAAAAGTGTTACTTTCCAATACTTTAAAACGGTCTTTTTTGAAATAAATATTAGACGATTCGCCTTGGCCAACGCCTTCTCTACCTATTCCTATATTACCATATTGAGAAAGTAAGGTTGAAATATCGATAACCTGGTTGGGTTTTGCTTCTTGAACTCCAAAAATGTCTGGTTCGTAAAATTGTATTTGTGATGCGAAAAAATCTTTGCGATGTGTCCAATCGTTTTCTCCGTCAACTGCAACGTCTAAACGAATGTTATAAGTCATTAGCTTTAGTGATTGAGCATTTGAACAATAAACAGTTAAAACTGTGACAAAAATTAGAATGTATTTCATTTTTACTGTTTGTTTTTTTATTTGTTTTGGTACACTCTTACATAATCAATTTCGAAATTCGAAGAGATAAAATTAGGATCGATTGTTCCTCCATAAGATCCGCCAATAGCACAATTAAATAGTAAAAAGAAATTTTGATTAAACGGCACATCCTTTGAATTTGCAAATTCAAAAATTTGTTGATTATCAACAAAAATTTTTATGTTTTCGGGAGTCCATTCCAGAGTGTAAATATGAAACGCTGTTTCGGCATTGGCAATCATTTTAGAACCTACATCAGGATTCGCACCGTAATGCCCTGGATGATGCAAGGCACAGGTTATTTTTTCAGGGCGATTTCCTGCATATTCCATTATATCTATTTCACCACAGTTTGGCCAATCTACAGCGTCAATATTTTCTCCTAACATCCACAAAGCAGGCCAAACTCCGCCTCCCGAAGGTTGTTTTGCACGAATTTCTACTTTCCCGTATTTGAATGAAAATTTGTTTTTGGTAAGAATTCTGGCAGAAGTATAATTACTTCCCTTATAAGATTCTTTTTTTACTATAATTTTCAAGATTCCGTTTGAAATATTTACATTTTCAGGTCTGTCTGTATAATATTGGGATTCATTGTTTCCCCAACCGTGACCGCCAATATCATAACCCCATTTAGTTGAATCTGGTACTCCATTGGTATTAAATTCATCACTCCAAATTAGTTTCATTCCGTTTGAAACTGGGGAAAGTTTGATCCTTTCCTGTAACAATTCTGGTTCGTTTGTAGTAATAAAATCAAATCCATTGGCTATAAGCCAATCCATATCACTGGCTTCATTAACTGTCCAAGCATTTAGGGAAAGGCTATTTTTTTTAGCACTTTCAATCCATTCAGGATGTTCTTTAAAGACCGAAAAATGATAATCTAATCCCGTAATTCCATCGGCTTTGACCTGTTCTGGAGATTTATTGCCGTCTAAATATTGGGTAGAATACATTGGATTTAATGCTACAATTTTTTTTAGAATTTCATAGTCAAAACTTATAAAAGTGACTATTTGTTGTGCTTTAAGTTTTTCGAATAACCGAACCGCTTTTGTTGCAATAATCTGTCCTCTTTCCTTGCTTACAGTAGATGGTTTTATTTCGCAAACTAATCTTGTGGAGTTGTTGTTTTCGATTCCGGCTTTGATATATTCCCTTAAAGTAGGAAGTTTTTCGCCATTGGATAATTTGAATTTTATTAAATCGGCATAGTTTGTTTTTTCAATTGGCAAACCGTTATAATCAGGGTCATGGTTAATTACCAATGAATCATCGGCAGTCATTCTTAGGTCAAATTCCGACCCATTACATTTTAATTCAATGGCATGTTTGAGTGAGGCGATAGCGTTTTCTGGAAGATTATTTTTCTTCCAAGCGCCACGGTGGGCAACAATACAATTATCAGCAAATGCAATCTTATTATTTGCCACTGGCTTTTTAGACCCACAGGCCGAAATAACAATTAAAAAAAAAACTAAAACTGCAATTCTATATGTCTTTAAATTCTTCATTTTAAAAATTTTAAATTTTGTTTTCATTATTGCTTCCATTCCTGAAAACGGAAGCAAATAATGAAAAACTAACTAAACAAAAACAATTAATTATAAACCCTTACATAATCTATCTCTAAAGTAGAAGATGTAAAGTTTGGATCGATTGCACCACCATAATTACCTCCCATTGCACAATTCAAAATCAGGAAAAAATTCTGATTGAATGGAACACTGCTTGAATTTGCAAAAACAAAATATTGCTGGTTATCAACCCCAATTTTTATTGTCGATGCAGACCATTCTAAAGTATAAATATGAAATTCCGTTTCGGCATTTGTAATCGTTGTGTTCCCACCATCAGGATTTCCTCCGGAATGACCCGGATGATGTAAGGCACAAGTTATTTTATTGGGGCGATTCCCTGCATATTCCATAATATCAATTTCACCACATGAAGGCCAACCCACAGTTCCAATATTATCTCCTAACATCCAAAGAGCTGGCCAAGTTCCTCCGCCACCGGGAAGTTTGGCTTTTATTTCCACTTTTCCGTATTTGAATGAGAATTTACCTCTGGAAAGCATTCTTGTTGAAGTATAATTACTTCCCATATAGGATTCTTTTTTGGCTATAATTTTCAATGTGCCGTTTGAAATATTTACATTTTCTGATCGACTTGTATAATATTGGGATTCATTATTTCCCCAGCCTCCGGCACCAATATCATAACCCCATTTTGTACCATCTGGAGTGCCATCAACATTAAATTCGTCTGACCAAAGTAAATTAGAAGCTGAGGGAACATAAACAACTATTGTTTTTGAGGCGCTTACAAAATTGGCTCCGTTATATGCAGATACATAAATTACATAGGTATTTGTCCCTGAAGCAATATATGTATAAGAAAAAACACCTGTTGTTGATTCTACGATTTCACCATTCCCAAGTGCTATTTTATAGGAATTTGCATTTTTGGCGGTAATACTAAAGTTTACCACTCCGCTTCCGTCGCCATTAGGGTTTTGTAAATTTGCACCAACGATTTCAGTAGTTATAGTAAGATT
>DZAU01000068.1:8226-10207 GCA_022729635.1 Flavobacterium psychrophilum | reverse complement strand
TTAGGAAAACAGGTTTTAAATTCTAAAACTTCAAATAATACTGTAAATGTTTCCGAATTAAAAGGTGGTTCATATATTGTAAAAATTACCGAAGAAGGAAAAACTGATACCAGAAAATTAATTATTCAATAATCTTGCCTGTCTTCTGCCTGTCGGCAGACAGGATAGACAGGTAAATACTGTAGATTTTCTAAAAACTCCAATTGTAAAGTTGGAGTTTTTTTTATTCAATTACTTTTGCAAAATTTTGAAAAAACAACTTACCTTTGATAATTATGATTTAATTTTATTTAATCATTATTGTCCGATAAAAAAGCAAAATAGAGATTAACGTCTTGATTTTTTGATGCTTAATCTAAAAATAATCTGATTGCTTTCATTTTTTATAATAAAATTAGATTGAATAATGGCACACAGATTATACGGATTTTACTGATTTACACGGATAAAATCCGCTTAATCTGTGTGAATCTGTGGCAAAATATTAATAATTTTGGTAAACTTTACTTTTATCAGACAACAATGTTATTTAATATGAAAACTGTAGTAGTTGAAATAAAAAACCGAAAAGCATTTGCTCTCTTAAAAGAGTTAGAAGACCTTGATGTTTTGAAAATTATCAAAGAAAATGTTTTGGTTAATAAAATAAATTTATCTGAAAAATATAGAGGTGTCTTTACAAGTAAAGATGCCGAAAGTTTTAATAAGCATACACAAACAATGCGAAAAGAATGGGACAATACTTAATTGACAATAATGTAATTTCTAATTATTTTTCAGAATTATTTTCTGAAAAAACAATGATTTTTATTTCCAAAATAATTGATGAAACTCCAAATATTTCTGTAATTACAGAAATTGAAGCCTTGTCTTGGATTAATCCCGATAAAAAGAAAGAAGGCTTTCTAAAAGAATTTGTATTTGACTCCAACATTCTTATGCTCAATCCAGAAATAGTTACTGAATGTATAAAAATAAGAAGAAGTAAAAAAATTAGAACTCCAGATGCAATAATTGCCACAACTGCAATAGTTCATAATCTTACTTTAATTACAAACGATAATGATTTTAATGGAATCCAAAAACTAAAAACAATAAATCCATTCTCTTTGTAGTATTTATTTGTTTCTATTTTAGAAAACTCAAATTTGATTCCAACTCCCGACATATTTGCCGTTTCAAGCCAAAAGCAATTTGAAAAAATAGCTTTAAAAACCTTTCGTTTTCAATATGAAAACAACTTGGTTTATCGAGAATTTTGCGATTTTCTGAAAACGGATATCTCAAAAGTAAAATCATTGGAACAAATTCCTTTTTTGCCTATTCAGTTTTTTAAAAGTCATAAAGTGGTTTCCAATGAAAATCCCACACAAGAAACCTTTACCAGTAGTGGCACAACCGGAATAATGACTAGCAAACATTTCGTCACAGACGTATCTCTTTATGAGGAAAGTTATCGAAAAGGCTTTTCACAATTTTATGGAAACATCGAAGATTATGTAGTTTTGGCTTTGCTTCCATCTTATTTAGAGCGCAAGGGTTCTTCACTGATTTATATGATCGAAGATTTGATAAAAAAGACAAACAATCCCGAAAGCGGCTTTTATCTTCATAACCACGAAGACCTCATCGAGAAATTAATCCGATTAGATTCCTCTGGACAGAACGTGATTTTGATTGGTGTTACTTATGCTTTATTGGATTTAATTGAGAAACATCCTTTTCAGCTACAAAACACCATTATTATGGAAACGGGCGGAATGAAAGGCAAACGAAAAGAAATGATTCGCGAAGAACTACACGAACAACTTTGCCAAGGTTTTGGTGTCACAGCCATTCATTCTGAATATGGAATGACCGAATTGCTGTCGCAAGCCTATTCTTTAGGAAATGGAGTATTTGAGTGTCCATCGTGGATGCAAATCCTCATTCGCGACACCGAAGATGCTTTGACTTATGTTGCTGACGGAAAGTCGGGTGG
>DZAU01000068.1:6334-8126 GCA_022729635.1 Flavobacterium psychrophilum | reverse complement strand
TCTTTTCTGTGACCTAAGTCAATAACTTCAATTAGTAAAATAGAATCAAAAATATCATAGATAATTCTGTAATCTCCAACACGAATTCTATATCCTTTTCTGCCTTTCAGCTTTGTATAACCTTGCGGTCGAGGATTATCGGAAAGATTTCCAATTGCAGATAAGATTGGATTAGCAATTGCATCTGATAATTTATCGAGTTTCTTTTGTGCTTTTTTGGAAAAATCAATGCTATACATTTGATTTTTTCTTTTCTCTTGATTTTACATAATCCTCAAATGATATACGATAGCCATCATCTTCTCTTTTAGCTTCATCATAAAGACGGACATCTTCTAAATCTTCCAACTTTTCTATCAATTTATTGTATTTTTTTATGGGTAACAAAACGGCTGTTCTATTTCCTTTTTCATCGGTCAAAAATTGAGTTTCCATAGTTTTCATTATTTCAAGTAAAGTTATAAAATTATTTAACCCGAATCACAAAATAATTTTTCTTTCCGCTTTGCAGCAAAATGAATTGATTGTTGATTAAATCTTTGGTCGAAAGCACGAATTCTTCGGTAACTTTTTCTTTGTTTACCGAAATGGAATTGGCTGTTAAAGCTCTTCTTGCTTCACCATTCGATTTTAGAAATCCTGTTTTTTCGTTTAAAACAGTAACAATATTGATTCCGGTTTCGATTTCTTTTTTTAAAATTTCAGCTTGAGGAACACCATCAAAAACTTCCAAGAAAGTGGCTTCGTCTAATTGTTTCAAATCATCGGCGGTGGCATTTCCAAAAAGAATATTCGAGGCTTTTATGGCGTTTTCTAGGTCTGTTTTTGAATGTACCATTGTGGTAATTTCTTCGGCCAAACGTTTTTGCAATAAACGCAAATGCGGAGTTTCTCTATGTTTTTCAGTTAATATTTCAATTTCTTCTTTCGAAATAAATGTAAAAATCTTAATGTATTTTTCCGCATCAACATCGGAAGTGTTCAACCAATATTGGTAAAATTTATAAGGTGATGTTCTGTCTGCATCCAACCAAATATTCCCGCCTTCTGATTTTCCAAATTTGGTTCCATCTGCTTTTGTAATCAAAGGACAAGTCAACGCATACGCCTTTCCGCTGGCAATTCTGCGCACTAATTCGGTTCCCGTTGTTATGTTTCCCCATTGGTCACTTCCGCCCATTTGAAGCGTACACTTTTTTTCTCTGTATAAATGTAAAAAATCATATCCTTGAACCAATTGATAGGTAAACTCGGTAAAAGACATTCCTTCGGCAGCATCAGAAGACAAACGTTTCTTTACCGAATCTTTTGCCATCATATAATTTACGGTAATATGTTTTCCTACATCTCGAATGAAATCCAAGAAAGAAAAGTTCTTCATCCAGTCGTAATTATTCACTAATTCGGCAGCATTTGGAGCATTGGAAGTAAAATCTAAAAATCTTGAAAGTTGTTCTTTTATAGCTTCCTGATTGTGACGCAAGGTGGCTTCGTCGAGTAAATTTCTTTCATTTGATTTTCCCGATGGATCGCCAATCATTCCTGTTGCTCCACCAACCAATGCTAATGGTTTGTGTCCGGATAATTGAAAATGTTTCAAAAGCATCACGCCAACCAAATGTCCTATATGCAATGAATCGGCAGTTGGGTCAATTCCCACATACGCCACGCGCATTTGTTCCATCAAATGTTCTTCTGTGCCTGGCATTACATCGTGGAGCATTCCTCTCCAAGTCACTTCTTCAATAAAATTCTTCATCTTTTTAATCAATTTCGACAAAGATAACAATTC